>JAITIQ010000042.1 GCA_031279425.1 Accumulibacter sp. | reverse complement strand
GTTCGATGCGGCCCAGTTTGCGCAGGGCGACGGTCCGGCAGATTTTAATTTGACCATTTTTGTGATCTGAAGCAGGATTCTTCAAATCCTTTTGTCAATGGTTTTCCAGCCTTCTTCATGACGGAGCCTCCTGAACCGCAAAAAGCGCGATGTCTTTGCCTGGATATCGAAACCGCGCGGAGGGACAGCACCGTTCTGCGCGAAGTGGGCGCGTACCGGCCGGACCTGGATGCGCGCCTGAAAATATCCGGCAAGGCAAGGGATTTTGCGGCGCAACTGGACGCGTTGACCCATGGCGCGGCTTTCGTGCTCGGTCACAACATCGTCGCTTTCGATCAGCCGGTGCTGGAAAAACTGTGTCCGGATCTGACGCTGCATCGTTTGCCGCTGATCGACACGCTGGAACTCTCGCCGATCGCCTTTCCGCAGAATCCCTATCATCGGCTGGTGAAGGATTACAAACTCTGCGCGACCACGCGCAACGATCCCGCGCGCGACGCCGAACTCGCCTACACGCTGTTTCTCGATCAGCGGCAGGCGTTGCGGGAACGGGTTGCCGCGCGTCCGGACGAGATGCTGTGTCTGCACTATCTTCTCGCGTCCGAAAACGGCAAGGGCGTCTCGAATCTTTTCGCCACCTTGCGCCGAAGCCTGCGTCCCGATCTGCCGGAGACCGTCGCCGCCTGGCGGCGCGCAACCCGCGGCAAGGTCTGCGCGACGGGGGAGCGCCGTTTGCTGCGAGAATGGCTGCCCGATCCCGAATGGCGGAAACCGCTTGCCTACGCGCTCTCCTGGCTTCAGGTCGCGGGCGGCAATTCCGTCCTGCCGCCCTGGGTGGCGCACGCCTTTCCGCGCACGCGCGACGTCATCCACGCGCTGCGCGACACGCCATGCGACGATCCAGCCTGCGGCTGGTGCCGCGAGCAGCATGATCTGGACGCGCTGCTCATGCGTTACTTCGGTCTCCCTGGCTTTCGGGAAAAACCGGCCACGGCGGATGGACGCAGTCTGCAACGGGCCATCGTGGAAAACGGCATGGCGGACAAGCCGACGCTCGCCATCTTGCCGACCGGGGGCGGGAAATCCCTGTGTTACCAGTTGCCCGCGCTGGCGCGTTACTACCGTACCGGCGCGCTGACCGTGGTGGTGTCGCCCCTGCAATCCCTGATGAAGGATCAGGTCGATAATCTGGAGCAGATCACTTGCGCCGGCTATCTGAACAGCCTGCTCACGCCCGTGGAGCGCCGCGCCGTGCTGGAAAAGCTGCGCACGGGCGATCTGGGGCTGGTTTTCGTCGCGCCCGAACAATTCCGCAGCGGCGCCTTCACGAGCGCCCTGGCGCAGCGCGAGATTGCCGCCTGGATATTCGACGAGGCGCATTGTCTTTCCAAGTGGGGACATGATTTTCGTCCCGATTACCTGTATGTGTCGCGTTTCATCAAACGTTGGCAAAAAAACAGGCCCGCGCCGGTATTTTGTTTTACCGCCACCGCGAAACCCGATGTGGTGGAAGACATCCGCGCGCATTTTCAGGAACGCCTTGGCATGGCGCTGGAATGCCTGCAAGGCGGCGTCGGGCGCGACAATCTGGATTACGCGGTACACGCCGTGCCTGTGCAGGGCAAATACGGCGAAACCCTGCGCCTGCTCCAGGAAGCCTTGCGCGGGGAAGGCAGCGTCATCGTGTTTTGCGCCCGCCAGAAAACGACCGAGGAACTTGCCGGTTTCCTGAAGGAAGCGGGGCTGGCGTGCGCGCATTTTCATGGCGGCATGGCGGCGGCGGAAAAACGCGCCGTGCAGGAAGCCTTCGTTCATGGAGACGCGCTGCGGGTCATCGTCGCCACCAATGCTTTCGGAATGGGCATCGACAAGCCCGATGTGCGCCTCGTCATTCACTTCGATACGCCGGGTTCGCTGGAAAACTACCTGCAAGAGGCGGGTCGCGCCGGACGGGACCGGGAACCGGCGCGTTGCGTCCTGCTCTACGACGACGCCGATCTCGACGTGCAGTTCCGGCTCCTGAAAAAATCGAAACTTTCGCAACATGACATTCAAGTCATCCTGAAAGCGTTGCGCGCCATCGGGAAAAAGGACAGGAGCGAAGGCGAGGTGGTCGTCACCAGCGGGGAAATCCTGCGGGAAGTTCCCGAACAGCATGGCATCGACCCGGACGCGCGCGACGCCGACACCAAGGTGCGCATCGCCGTGGCCTGGCTGGAGGAAGCGCGTCTGCTCGAACGCCGCGAAAATCATACCCGCGTTTTTCCCGGCAGCCTTCTGGTCGCCAATCTGGACGAAGCCCGCGACGACCTGCGCCGAAAACTGGGTGAGGATGCCGACATCGAACCCTACGCGCAAATCCTGGCGGCGCTGATGCAGGCCGGGGACGACGAGGGACTTTCCACCGACGAACTGGCGTTGGCGAGCGGCAAGGATTCGCACACGCTCCAGCACATGCTGCATGAACTCGATCAGTGGAAATTGCTGTCGAACGACGTCGAGATCGGCGTCACTTTCTATCGTGATCCGGATACCGCCACGCGCCTCGACGCGCTCGAACGCATCGAGGACGCGCTGTTTGCCAATCTGCGCGAGCTTGCGCCCGACGCCGACCGGGAAAGCTGGCAGACGCTCAACGCGCGCCGCCTGTGCGACCTCCTGCGCCGCGACGCCGGGACGGATTGCGATCCGGGCAAGCTCACCCGGCTGTTGAAATCCTTCGCGGAACCCTTTGGCGAAGGCGTGGGCCGGCGCGCCTTTCTTGCCCTGCGTCCCGGCGGGCCGGACCGGCGGTTTCTTCGCCTGTTGCGCGACTGGTCGGACATCGAGCAGATCCGCAAGCGCCGGATGCGCTTCGCCCGCGCGCTGGTGAACCTTTTCCAGAAGACGCGTCAGGGCAACACGCTGCTCGTCACCTGCAAGCAAGGCGCGCTGGAGGCGGAACTGCAAGCCGACCTGACGCTCTCCGACCTTGAGATCAAGGACTGGGACGCCGCGCTTTCTTCCGCGCTCCTCTACTTGGACGCCAACGAAGTGCTGCATCTGGCGCGTGGAAAAGCCGTGTTCCGCGCCGCGATGACCATCCGGCTCGACGAGCAGGCGCGGCGGCGGTTCGGGAAATCCGATTACGCCGAACTGGCGCTGCACTATCAGGACAAGATCGTGCAGGTGCACGTGATGGCCGAATACGCGAATGCCGTCCTGCGCAAACTCAAGGCCGCGATGCGTTTCATCGACGATTATTTCAGCCTGGATCGCGCGGCCTTCATCAAGACTTACTTTTCCGGACGCGAGGATATATTGACGATGGCCGCGACCGAGGCGGCGCACCGCCGCATCCTCGTCGCACTCGCCAATCCGGAGCAGCAGGCCATCGTCGCCGCGCCGCGGGAAGAAAGCCTGCTCGTGCTCGCCGGCCCCGGCGCGGGCAAAACAAAAGTCATCGTGCATCGCGTGGCCTGGCTCTTGCGCGAAGGCATGGCGCTGCCGGAAGAAATCATGGTGCTGGCCTACAACCGTTTGACCATTGCCGAAATCCGCCGCCGCCTGTGGGAACTGGTCGGCGCGGACGCGGCGGGCGTCGCTGTGCAAACCCTGCACGGCCTGGCCATGCGCCTGACCGGCACAAGTTGCGCAGTCGCCATCGAGCGTGGCGAGACGGTCGACTTCAACGGCATCATCCGTGGCGCCACCGCCTTGTTGCGCGCCGCTGGGGAGGGTGAGGAAGGCGATGACGCCAGCGCTTCCCTCGCCCGCCATCGCCTGCTGGCCGGACTGCGTTTCCTGTTGGTGGATGAATACCAGGACATCAACGGCGATTACCACGAGCTCATCAGCGCCGTCGCCGGACACGCCCTGCGAACGGAAGAAGACCGCCTGTCGCTGATGGCGGTCGGCGATGACGACCAGAACATCTATGGCTTCAACCATGCCAGCGCGCAGTACATCCGCCAGTTCGAGACGGACTACCGGGCGCGCCGCCACAGCCTGCTCGAAAACTACCGTTCCACCGCGCACATCATCCACTGCGCCAACCGGGTGATCGCCCCGGCGCGCGAGCGCATGAAGCGAGACCAGGAAATCCGCATCAACCACGCCCGCCGCGAGCAGCCGGAAGGCGGCGCATGGGCAACGCGCGATCCGCTTGCCGCGGGCCGGGTGCATGTGCTGGAAGTGCCTGCCAATCCCTGGCGGGAGGCGGCGATGGCGGCAGATGAGCTGCAACGCCTGCACGTCCTTGCCGCCAATGACGGCGAGGCCGGGCAATGGGGGAGCTTTGCCGTCATCGCCCGCCGCTGGGAGGAGCTCACGCCGCTTGCCGCGCTGTGCCGCCAGCGCAATATCCCCGTTGAACTGGTGCGGGATGCCGTATCAATCAGTCTTCATGAGACCCGCGAAGGTTTTGCGCTCCTTTCCCTCTTGCGCGGCGAACGACGCCAGGCGCGGAAGCGACGTGTAAAACTGCGCTCCGGCGCGCTTGGCCGCTGGTTTCGCCGCCGTTACGGGGTGAGCGCAACAGCCTGGATCGCGCATCCTTTCCGCGCCGCCCTGGCGCAATTCATCGCGGAGCGCGAGGCCATCGCGCCGGGTTGCGAACAGGTTGTAGACGATCTGATCGACGCGCTCTACGAATTCGGCGGCGGAACCCGAACCCCTGGCGCGCCCAACGCGCCGATGCTGCTGCTGGTCGCGCACCGCGCCAAGGGACTTGAATTCGACCACGTATTGATTCTGGATGGCGGCGGCTGGAAAGCCGGCGATGATGAACGCCGGCTCTACTACGTCGCCATGACGCGCGCCCGCCAGACGCTGACTCTGTGCGAAATCGCGGGCGGACGCCATCCCTTTGCCGGCGATACCGGCGACCTGCCGCTGCGCACGTGTCCCCGCCCGGTAGCGGAGACTGAAAACCAGCCTCTCCCGCCGCACACCCAGACTTACAAGCCGGAAAAGATCGTGCTCTCCTGGCCGGGCAGATTCGCCAAAAGCGCCCCCATCCACCGCGCCATCGCCGCGCTGGAAATCGGCGACGCGCTTACCCTGCAACCCAGAAGCAATGGCGGCCCCGGCTGGGAACTCGCCGACGCCGCCGGCACGGTCGTCGGACGCATGTCCTCCAAATTCCAGTTGCCGGAGGGAAGAATCGTCGCGGTTCGCGTGGCGGCCATCCTTGTCCGCCATGCCCGGCCCGGTGAGACAACGCGGATAAAACGCTGGGAACTGGTGCTGCCGGAAATTGACGTCGAGCGCCTCGAATAATCGAGCGGTCATTTCTGGCATGATAATTGTCTCCGTTCTTGGAGGGGAACATGGATATTGTCGTAGATACATCGGTCATCATTGCCGCGCTTCTGAACGAACTATCCAAACCGGAGATCGTCACGGTAAGCACGGGGGCTGTGCGCTGATTGGCCCGCCGGTCATCGCCTGGGAGATTGGAAACGCGTTTCCCGCCATGTTCAAGAGAAAGCGAATCGACTTGTCGACTGCTCAAAAAGCCATGCACGCCTTCGAGGCCATTCCGATTCGTTACGTGGACGTCAATTTCTCCCATTCCCTGAAACTGGCGCACGATTTCAAGTTGTATGCCTACGATGCCTATTTTTCTGGATTGCGCCTGGCGGCACGATGCGCCCCTGGTCTCCCTGGACTCGGCGTTGCTTGCGGCGGCAAGAGAATTCGGCATCGAAGTCAAGGAGATTTTGCAATGACGGTTTTCACTTATTCCGAAACACGCCAGCGGCTTGCCGCCGTACTGGACTTCGCAAAGCGGAAGGGAGAAGCGCTGATTCAACGAAAGGACGGTTCGTTGTTCCGTCTCGTTCCCGTTGCGCCCGCAGAGCCCCCTTTGGACATCGAAGGGATCGATGGAGGGGTTTTCTCGCATGAAATCCTTGCCGCCGTCCGTGAAAGCCGGTCTGCCCGGAAATTCAAATGATTTCGCCCCGTTTATATGAGACACATAAAATTAATCCGTTCCAGGGCGCGGGCATTCCACCTGTATCGTTCGTTTGCGGGCGAGGACGCCTGCGCAGGAATGGCGGGGAATAGCCAAAAAAAGCGGCAGGTCCTTGCAAACCTGCCGCCTTGTAAAGTTACTTCCAGTTAAAGTTTATCTCGATTAGCAACGAAATTCTGACAAGAGGGCGTATCCATGACTTGAGGATTCCCGACGATAAGCGGCTTGCTTCCGCGCAGACATTTGCCTTCCTCCCACGCCCGGCTTGCTTTCACACAGACGTTTGCCTTCCCCTCCCCCGCCGGGCGGGGGAGGGTGCCCCGGCAGGGGCGGGAGAGGGTGCCGTTCCCGTAGGCGAAGCCGCAAGACAAAATCTCCGGCGCTTGGCGCGAACGCTGTGGCTTGCGACACGGCGCGTACCCGCTATCGGGAAGCGCGGGGGGATGGGGTTCTGCGTTTCTGGAATCCTGAGGGTCTGGCACGGACGCGGGAGGCGCGGGAAGTTAGAGAGGCAGGGCGGAAGGGGCATGAACGAGGTCCGGAGTGAAGTTTGCGACTTCGCCGCGAGGGACGACGCCCTCTCCCGCCCCTGCCGGGCACCCTCCCCCGCCCAGCGGGGGAGGGGAAGGCAAGCGGCCGCGCGGAAGCTTGCCGGGCGGGGGAGGAAGGCACGCGTCCGCGCGAAGCGAGCCGCTGATCGACTGGAATCCTCAAGTCATGAATACGCCTCTTGGCAGAATTTCGTTGCTAATCCAGTTACGTTTTGTAATCTGGAGCGTTGGGTCGTGAGTACGACTCAAGCGTGAGAATGGCGCTGAGCGCGGGCACGCGCGAGTCCGCAACCATGAACCCGTTGCTGACGAAGTGCGGCGAAGATGGGTTACACTGCGGCGGAAACCGGTTGATGAAAGGAAATCCGATGAAGACAATCCTTGCCTTGCTGGCGCTTTCGTTCTCTGCGGCGGCTTCCGCCATTACGTGCTATCAGATATTCTCGCCGGGAAACATACTGGTATGGCAGGGGAATACGCCGCCGATCCGGCTGGACAACGTCAACATTGATGAGCAGGTGGCGAAACTGGTGCCCAATGGTCACCTGATCATCGTCGATGACAAGAATATACCCTGCAATCCGGTCAATACGATACCGGTCGAGGCGGCGAAGCGGAGCCGGGGAGAAAAACGCATCGGCGGCTGAGCCGAAAAGCTTCGCCCGCCCTGCGGTCCAGGCTGGCCTGCGCGAGCCGCCGATGCCGCGCGGGCCGGACTACATCAGGCAAGAACTCCTCGGCGACGCCTGCGGCGGGGAGCCGCAACCCGCTCCCGGCCGCCTGCGGGTCAGTGGTTCTTCCCGGCGATCTCGTCCCTGATCGCCTGGAGCTTGTCCGCCCCGAAATCCGCTTCGAACTGCTTGGCGACGCCCGCGGTCGCCTTCACGAACGCCTCGTGCCGCGCCAATCCCGGATCCGTCACCACCATGCCGGCTTTCGACAGGCTCGCGAGCGCTTCGCTGGCGGCCTCACGGTTGATTTGGCGTTGGTGTTTCCCGGCATTCCAGGCAGCCTCGGAGAGGACGAGCTGATCTTCCGGGGCAAGGGTGTCCCAGAGCCGCCTTGAATACAGGAACACGAAAGGCGAGTAGAGATGGTTGGTCAGGGTGATGTAGCGCTGCGCCTCATAGTATTTCCATTGGATGCTCGCGACGGAGGGGCTTTCCTGGCCGTCGATCAGCTTTTGATACAGGGCGGCGAACCTCTGGTCGGAAGAGATCGGCATCGGTTTGGCGCCCAGGGCCTTGAGAGTGGCTTGATGAATCGGCTTTTCCGTGGTTCCGATCTTCAGCCCTTTCAGGTCACTCGGGGATTGGACGACGCGCACGCCGTTGGTCACCTGGCTGAACCCGTTTTCCCAGAAAGCCATGCCGACGAGGTCGTGGGCCAGCAGGGAATCCAGGTATTCCTTGCCGAGCGTTCCATCGAGAACCCTGTCCGCTTCTTCTTCGTCCTTGAACAGGAAGGGAAGATCGAAGACCACCCATCTCTTGTCCAGGCGGACAAGAGATGTGCTGGGCAGGCAGGCCATGTCCAAGGTGCCGGCTTGCAGCGCGTAGCTCATCTCGATGCCGCTGTCCGGCCGAAGGTCGGTAAACAGTTCGACCTTGAGACGGCCATTGGATGCGCTCTCGACGAGTTCCTTGAACTTGAGCAGTCCCTTGTACTGGGAACTCTGCTCATCCAGGCCGACGCCGGCCCGGATGAGTTTGGCCTCGACTTCGGGCTCGGCGGGAGCCGGGACAGGCTGGGCGCCGTCCTGATCATTCCGGACGACGCTTCGGGTCGTGCTTCGGGTGCCGGTTCCCGAATCGCAGCCCGCGAGAAAGCCGGCGGCAAGCAGAAGGACGAACGCTGTGCCAATCGTTTTGAACAGGTTACTCATGGTGTTTCTCCATATTTCCGTGTGTCAGTCATCCTACCGGCGAGAAACTCCCCCGCCGGTACCGTTTCTCAGGCTGACCACTCCCTTTCCCGAAGCCATCTGGGCATGAACCAGTAAGCAGCAGTGCAATCTCGATCCACGATAGGGCAGTGCCCGGCGGATGATTTCGTCCAGGGCGACCTGCCGACGTCCGCGCGAGATTGAGCACGGTACCGACCGGCGGCGTCAGCAAGCCGATCATGCTGTCGAACACGAATCCGCAACAGATCGGATCGATGCCTCGGCTTTGAGCGCCACGAAACCAGAGGATTATCTGCCCACGGCGGTTTTCCTGCAACCGAAGCGCTCCAGCGCGGTCGATCCAGCTCCAGCAAGCTCAACCAGGCAACCACAGGTCGATCGCATCGAGACGCCGGTTCCTTCCTCTCTGCAAGTCCCGCATGTGCCATGTCTTTTCGGCTTTGCAGCCAAAGTCCAGATGCGATCGCCCCGTGGTCAAGCCTGGTTGATCTCTTCCGCCGCCGGGTCGCGGCGGCGCCGTGCTAGAATTTCAAGCTTTTCGCACGAGCCGCCTTCCATGTCCCGCCCCATCCGCAACATCGCCATCATCGCCCACGTCGATCACGGCAAGACCACGCTCGTCGACAAGCTGCTGCAACAGGCCGGCACCTTCGCCGCGCACCAGCACGTCGCCGAGCGCGTCATGGATTCGAACGATCT
This sequence comes from Accumulibacter sp., assembly GCA_031279425.1. Taxonomy (GTDB): domain Bacteria; phylum Pseudomonadota; class Gammaproteobacteria; order Burkholderiales; family Rhodocyclaceae; genus Propionivibrio. The sequence goes on along the minus strand of JAITIQ010000042.1, from coordinate 19,587 downwards.
GGAACGGGAGCGCGGCATCACCATCCTGGCCAAGAACCTGGCGGTCGACTACGCGGGCGTGCATATCAACATCGTCGATACGCCGGGGCACGCGGATTTCGGCGGCGAGGTCGAGCGCGTGCTGGGCATGGTCGACGGCGTGCTGCTGCTGGTCGACGCGGTCGAGGGACCGATGCCGCAGACGCGCTTCGTGACCAGGAAGGCGCTGGCGCTGGGCCTGAAGCCGATCGTCGTGGTCAACAAGATCGACCGCGACGGGGCGCGTCCCGACTGGGTCGTCGACCATACTTTCGATCTCTTCGACAAGCTCGGGGCGAACGACGAGCAGCTCGATTTTCCGGTGGTCTACGCCTCGGCGCTCGAAGGCCACGCGACGACCGATCTGAAGCGGCCCGGAGCCGACATGCGCCCGATGTTCGAGGCGATCCTGAACCACGTGCCGGCACCCGAAGCCGATGACGTCGACGGGGCGCTGCAATTGCAGATCGCCGCGCTCGACTATTCGTCGTATGTCGGCCGCATCGGCATCGGGCGCATCGCGCGCGGACGGCTGAAGCCGGCGCAGTCGGTGACGGTGATGTACGGCACGCCCGACGCCGACGGTCGTTTCGAACATGGCGAGCCGAAGAACGCCAAGGTGAATCAGGTGTTCGGCTTCCGCGGCATCGAACGCACGTCGATGAACGAGGCGGTGGCCGGCGACATCGTGCTGGTGACGGGCATCGACGAATTGTCGATCGGCTGCACGATCACCCAACTGGACGCGCCGGAAGCCTTGCCGATGCTCAAGATCGACGAGCCGACGCTGAACATGACCTTCCTGGTCAACGATTCGCCTTACGCCGGCAGCGAGGGCAAGTTCGTCACCAGCCGCCAGCTCGGTGAGCGCCTGCGCAAGGAATTGCTGACCAACATGGCGCTGCGCGTCGAGGATACGGAGGATACCGATTCCTTCCTCGTTTCCGGACGTGGCGAACTGCATCTCACCATCCTGCTCGAAACCATGCGCCGCGAAGGCTACGAACTGGCGGTCGGCCGTCCGCGCGTAATCGTCAAGACCATCGATGGCGAGCCGTGCGAGCCTTACGAAGCGCTCACGCTCGACGTCGAGGAGTCGCACCAGGGCGCGGTCATGGAGGCCGTCGGTTACCGCAGGGGCGAATTGCAGGACATGGTGCCCGACGGGCGCGGACGGGCGCGCCTCGAATACCGCATTCCCGCGCGCGGTCTGATCGGCTTCCAGGGCGAATTCATGAACCTGACGCGCGGCACCGGGCTGATGAGCCACGTCTTCGACGACTACGCGCCGCTCAAGGGCGAGATTCCGGGACGGCGCAACGGCGTGCTGATTTCCGCCGAGCAGGGCGAAGCCGTGGCCTACGCGTTGTGGAAATTGCAGGATCGCGGGCGCATGTTCGTTACGCCCAACGACCGTTTGTATGAAGGCATGGTCATCGGCATCCACGCGCGCGAAAACGACCTGGTGGTCAACCCGGTCAAGACCAAGCAGCTGACCAACATCCGCGCCGCCGGCAAGGACGAGGCGATCAATCTCACGCCACCGGTCCGTCTCACCCTGGAATCCGCCGTCGAATTCATCGACGACGACGAATTGGTCGAGATCACCCCGAAGAGCATCCGCATCCGCAAGCGCCACCTCACCGACCACGAGCGGCGCCGGGCAATGCGCGGCGAAGGTGAAAAGCAGACTTGGTAACGAACTTCAATCATTTCGTGATGAATGGTTTTATCATCTTGGAAACCGTGGCTGGACGTGCCCGCCCATGGGCGCGTCACGAATGAATGTATCCATCCGGGAACGAACTGTTTTTTCATATCGCCCGCCATGCCGGGCTCGAATTCGTGTTCACTTCGGGGAATGCCCTGCGTTATCCGACGCACCTGCACATTTCCGTTCATACCATAACCTTCGTGCGCAGGGGCGCGGTTCGCTTGTACCGCCAGGAGGCGGTGAACACACATCGCGCCGGTTCCGTGTATGTCGTGGCTCCTTATGAGCCGCATCGCCCGGAGTTTTCGGACGATGTCGACATCGTTTCGCTTTGCGTGGACAAGAGGCATTTTCAAAACATGAATCACTTTGAACTGGATGATTTGATCACTTGTCATGCAATCCGTCTCATGAATGACAAGCTTCTTTCGGAGGCGGAGATCCAGTCTTTCCTGGATGGAATCGAAGGTATCCGCCGGCGTGAAAACAGTGCCGCTCCAGTCGAGAGAACATGTCCTGACGCCTTGCTGTCAAGCCGCGATATTGACAGGTCTTCTTTCGGGTTCATTCGTTACTTCAAGGGGAAGACCGGCTTGACGCCGCACCAATACGTCATCCAGAAACGCCTCCGGGAAGCGAAAAGAATGATCGCCGGCAGGATTCCGATTGCCGATGCCGCCGGGCTGGCCGGGTTCTATGACCAAAGCCATTTGAATCGATGGTTCAACAAAACCCTCGGCATCACCCCACATCGCTACAGAAATTCGTGTTTCTTCCTTGACGCCCGATGAACCACGATCCTATTCACTTCTTCTCGAGGATTGAAAGATCAGAAGCCCTGTCAAAATGACGCTCCCCCCGGCAAAGGTGGCCGTTCCGGGAAACGCGCCCGTCACGGCATAGTCCAATACCAGCGCCAGAAAGGGAGTCAGAAACATGTAATTGGTGACGTTGCTGGTTTTGGGCGCGATGGAGAGCGCTTTTCCCCAGAAAAAATAGGCCATGCTCCCTGGAAATATTCCCAGATAGCAGACCAGCGCCACCTGGGAAGGCGGCGCGACTCGTAGTTGTTCCGAGGCTTCCGGAAGGAAAACCAACAGGAATGCCGTGCCGGCGAAATAACTGTAGGCCGTGATCGCCAGCGCCGTAAACCGCCTGGACAAGGCGCGCTGCACGATGTTGTGAGCGCTGATGAGCAATGTCGCCGTCAACATCCAGGCAAGCCCCGGGGAAACGGAAAACTCCCCATTCCAGAGAGACAGGATGAGCACGCCGCAGAACGCCAGCCCGGTCGCGAACCATTGACGCCCGCTCAGCCGTTCTCCGAAAGCGAGCCGAGCCAGCAGGGCCGTGATGATCGGGGACATGGAAATGAGCACGCAGGCCGTCGTCGCATTCAACAGCGACGAGCCGGTATTGAAGGCGATGAGGTAGAAGGTGAATCCGACAAGGCCGGAAAACAGGAACCAGGGAACGTCATTTCTTCCCGGCGGAGGAAGCCTGGTCACGAAGACGAGCAGCGCGAGAAACAGCGAGGCGACGGAACACCGGATCAAGCCCAGCGCGGCCGCGGAAAAAAACGACAGCGATATTTTGGTGAACACGTAGGTGGTGGCCCACAAAAAAACCGTCATGAGCGCATATATCTGGCTGGCCAGGAATTTGTTCCGCATGTCTCGACGACCGCCTCGGCGGTGACCCTCCGGTTTCGAAAGCTCATGGATACCGCCTTCGTGCCGCTCCCGTCTTGGACAAAATTGCGGACGGACGAAACGGATCGGCATGAACACTATGACCTGCCCGTTTTCGAGCGGCGTTTCCGGGATTCCGCAGCGCGTCCGGATGGCCGTCGCGCGCAGGCGGGAATCCAGGATTCGACGAACGAACCGGATGCCCGCCGATCAAGGGCGGGACGAAACACGGAATGAGCGTCCTCAAAACACCATGGCGCCCTCGCCCGTTTCAGGAACGGGATGCAATGACCTCCCGGATATCCGCCAGTGGAGCCTCCTCCCTGACGGCCGCCTGGCCGATCCGTTCGAGCAGGACCAGGCGCAGTCGGTTATTGCGCACTTTTTTATCGCGCCACATCAGTTCGATGAAGCGATCCGGATCCAGGCGCGGGCCCCTGACCGGCAGCGCCGCCCGCTCGAACAGCGCCTGAATCCGATCGACCTCGCCGGCGTCGAGCCACCCCAGGCGTCTCGACAGTTCGCACGCCATCATCGTCCCCGCGGCCACGGCTTCGCCATGCAGCCACTGGCCGAAACCCTGCCCGGCCTCGATGGCGTGTCCGAAGGTATGGCCCAGGTTCAACAAAGCCCGCTCGCCGCGCTCGCGCTCGTCGGCAGCCACGATCTCGGCCTTGTCGCGGCAGGAACGATGGATCGCCCACAGGAGAGCTGCCGGGTCCTTCGCCAGCAGTTTTTCGATATTCCGCTCCAGCCATTCGAGAAAAGGCAGATCGCGGATGAGTCCATACTTGATGACTTCGGCCAGTCCCGCGCGCAGTTCGCGTTCCGGCAGGGAGCGCAGGGAATCCGGATCGATCAGCACGAGCCGCGGCTGGTGAAACGCGCCGATCATATTCTTGCCCAGCGCATGATTGATGGCCGTCTTTCCGCCCACCGAAGAGTCTACCTGCGCCAGCAGGGTCGTTGGAATCTGGATGAAGGGCGCTCCGCGCTGAAAGCAGGCGGCCGCAAAACCCGCCATGTCGCCGATGACGCCGCCTCCCAGGGCGATCAGCGTGGTATCCCGCTCGCACGAATGCGCGATCAATGCGTTAAAAATCTGATCCAGGGTCTGCCAGTTCTTGAATCGCTCGCCATCGGGAAGGATGATTTCGACGACCTGGCAGGCCGCCTCGCGCAGACGGCGCGCGCAGGCTGCCAGCAGAAGCGGCGCGACGGTCTCGTTGGTGATCAGCGCGACTTTCGGCTGCGCCAGATGGGGAAGCAGCAAGTCCACACGCTCGAGAACCCCGCTTCCGATATGAATGGAGTAGGAACGCGGACCCAAGTCGACCTTCAGAGTTTCCATCGTGCCGACAACTCCCCGAGCAGATGTTGAAGAACTTCATGCGGGGCCGCGTGCCCGGTGTTCATCACGAGATGGGCGGCCTCTCTGTACAGTGGATCGCGCGTGACAAGGATCTGGGTCAGTTTCGCCGGGGGGTCGGCCACCTGCAACAAGGGCCTGTTCCTGTCGTGCCGCGTTCTCTCCCACAGGATGCGCGGCGGAACGTTGAGGTAGACGACGAATCCGCTTGCCCGCATACTGCGTCGGTTTTCCTCGCGCAGCACGCCGCCGCCGCCGGTAGCCACCACCCGGCCTTTTTCTTCGGAGATATCCAGAATGAGTTGGGATTCGCGTTTGCGGAACCCCTCTTCTCCCTCGATCTCGAAAATCGTGGGAATACTTACGCCCGTACGTACTTCGAGTTCCCTGTCCGTATCGACGAAATCCAGTTCCAGGCGCTTGGCCAGGGATCGGCCGATCGTCGTTTTGCCCGCGCCCATCAAGCCAACCAGATAGATGTTTTCCGAAAATTTGTCCACTATCCGATTCTACCAAAGGGAGAACCGGCAAAATGATGACAAAAAAACCGGCGATTGCCGGTTTTCTTGCCCTGCTCCTGCCTTGACTATCGAAGCGCCAGTCCTTCGTTGATGATCTTGGGAGTGATGAAGACCAGGAGTTCCGTCTTGTCGTCGATCCATTCCCGGTTCTTGAAGAGCCAGCCGAGATACGGCAGATCGCCGAAGAAAGGCACCCGCTGGGTTGTTTCGGAGAGCTTCTGCGTGTAGATGCCGCCGATGACCACCGTGCCGCCGTTTTCCACGAGCACCTCGGTCTTGACGTGCTTGGTGTCGATGGCCACCCCGTTGCTTGTTTGCAGCGCGGTGTTCGGAGTGTCCTTGTTGATGTCGAGCGTCATGGTCACCCGGCCGTCGGGCGTGATCTGCGGCTTCACCTTCAGGGACAGATTGGCCTTGCGGAAGGAAACGCTCGTCGCGCCCGAACTCGACGCCTCCTGGTAGGGGATTTCGACGCCCTGTTCGATGACCGCCTCGATCTGGTTGGCCGTCATCACGCGCGGACTCGAAATGACCTTGCCATTACCGTCGGCTTCGAGCGCGGTGATCTCGAGATCCAGAAATCTGGTGTACTTCGAATTGAACAGCGCAAAGTTGAAGCTTGCCGCCGTGCCCGTGCTCGGCGCGGCGGGCAGGTTGACCGCGCCCATGCCCGCGTAACCAAATCCGCTGACCGTGTTACCCCACATCTTGTCCTTTACAGCCGCCTCCGAGATGTCAACAGTCGCGCTCCCGTCGGCATTTCTCGTTACCACCGGCGCTCCCGTCCTCAGACGCATCCCGAGATTCTTGGAAAAGGAGTCGTTCGCCTCGATGATCCGGGCTTCGATCATCACCTGCCGGACCGGCACGTCGACCTTGGCGATCATCGCCCGCACGTCGTCCAGACGGGTCGGCGTATCCTGGACGAACAGGATGTTCGAGCGGTCGTCGAGCAGGGCGCTGCCACGCTTGGACAACAGGGTCTGCTTCGGATCGACCAGGAGCTTCTTCACGTCCTCGCCCTTGATGTAATTCATCTGGAAACTCTCGGTGTGCAGGGGCTCGAGGTCGCCGATCTGGACCTTTGATTCGAACTCCAGTTTTTCCTTGGTGGCGATCTCCTCGCGCGGGGCGACCAGGATGACGTTGCCGTTCTTGCGCATGTCGAGCCCTCTCTGCTGCAGGATGATGTCCAGCGCCTGATCCCAGGGGACGTCCTTCAGAATGAGCGTGATCGAGCCGCCCACCGAGTCGCTGACCACGACGTTCATGCCGGTGAACTCGCCGATCACCTGCAACAGCCGCCGCACCTCGACGTTCTGGAAATTGAGCGACAGTTTCTCTCCGTGGTAGCCGCCGCGCGTTCCCTGCACCAGCTTGTTCGGGTCCTCGATGATCGGTTTGACTTCGATGACGAACTGACTGTTCGTCTGATAGGCATTGTGTTCCCACAAGCCCTTCGGCTCGATGGTCATGCGCGCGTTCGCTCCCTGCTGCACCGTACTCACGGAAACGACCGGCGTCGCGAAATCGGTGACGTCGAGCTTTTTGCGCAGCCCCTCGGGAACACTGGCCTTGAGGAAATCGACGATCAGCAAATGGCCCTGCTGACGGATGTCGATGCCCGCATTCGAGTCACTCAGATCCACCGAAACGCGCCCTTCCCCGTCCCTTCCGCGATGAAAGACGATGTCCCGGATGCTGTTGGACGCTGTGCTGTGCGCGGACGCGAAGCGCTCCACGGGCGGACGGTCGATTCCACCTTCCTGCCACGTTCTGCCCCCGCTCGGCGTCAAGGCGATGAGCATCGACTTTCCTTCCCGAGTCGTGCCATAGCCCATCTGCCGGGAGAGGCTGAGCACCAGACGGGTTCGATCGGCCGAGCGGATCAGATTCACGCTCCTCAGATCGCCCTCGTTGAAGAGGTGCGAACTCTTTCCCGTCCCGTTGTCGGTATCCGGAAAATCCAGGACGATGCGCGGGGGAGAAGCCACGCTGAACCCGGGCGGCTCCACGCTCAAGGGCTCCTTGAACGTCAATCTGACGTTGAGCACCCCCCCCTTCTGCACGACGTTCAAGGACTCGATTGTGTTCCCCTGCGCATGGACCATCGACCAGGACGACAGGATCAGAGCCGCCAGCCCGACGTAATGAACAATCCGTTTCATTTCATTCCCTCCTGCCCCTGCAACATCAGGGAGCTCACACGTTCGATCCAGTCACCCGCGCCGTCCTGAACAAGTTCCTTCAGGACCACTTCCGATTCACTGATCTGGGTAATCACGCCGAAATTCTGACCCAGATAATTTCCCGGCTTTACCTGATACAACGAGGCATCGGCCTGGATGATGGCGTATGACGACTTGTCTTCCTCGCGCGTCATCACGCCTACATACTTCAGGGACTCCAGCGGGTAGGCTTCCAGCGGTTCGCGCTGTCGCTCACGTTCACGCTCAAGCCTCTCGTTTCCACTGCTTTTCGCCTGCTCCGGAATGGCCCGGGACGATTGGAAGGGATCGACCAGGCTGGAGGTATCGTAGGCGACCGGCTCGTAGGACCTGACCTCGGGCAGCGGCTGGATTTTCCCCTTGAGCCCCCTGGATGACTCCTCCATCCATTGACGCAAATCCTCGTGATCGCCGCCATCCATGCAGGCGGACAAGGACACGCAACAAGCCAGGATCAGAAATTTTTTCATTTCCTGCCACCCTTCACTGCCCGTTCAGCCTTCTTCTGGGCTGCCAGTTCCTCTTCGTCCAGGTATCGGAACGTCTTGGTGAGGGCATTCAGCACCAGGGCTCCACCCCCGCTCTGCCGCGTGATCGTGATGTTGTTGAGCGTCACGATTCTCGACAGCTTGCCGATATCTCCCGCGAACGCGCCAAAATCGTGATAGTTGCCCGTCAGGCGAACCTTGATCGGCAATTCCGCATAGAACTCCCTGATTACCTCCGGATCGGGCTCGAAAAGCTCGAACTGCAATCCGCGCCCCATGCCCGATTGATTGATTTCGACCAGCAATGCGTCGACTTCCGCCTTGTTGGGCAGCTGCCTCAACAAGGCTCCGAACGATCGATCGATCTCATTCAACTGCTGGACATACAGCTCGCGGTTCACAGCCTGCGTCTTCTTGGTCACGAATTCATCCTTGAGCTTCAACTCCTGCTGCTGGCTCTCATTCAGCATCTCGAGCTGCTCGCTCCACCAGAACCACCAGCTCAGGAACAACACCAGGACGAAAAGCCCCACCAGAGTGGCGACGCGGGGCGCAAGCGGCCACGCGCCGACATCTTTCGGAAGATTCTGAAAATCGTTCAATATTTCCTGAACATCCAGCGATTTCATTTCTTGCCCGCCTCCTGATTCGTCTTGCCCACCTCTGTCCGCCGAATGGTCACGACCATGGTGAATCTGTTGAATCTTCTCGTATCCCTGGGAACGGCCTCGATTTTCCCGAGTTGGGGATTTTCGAGCCACTGCGAGGCTTCGATGTTGCGCATCAGGGTCGACACCCGCGCATTCGACTGGGCATAACCGACCATCGTGATTCTCGCGCCTTTCTGCTCCAGCGAATCCAGGTACACGCCCTCCGGCATCTGTTTCGCCACCTCGCTCAACAGGCGCACCGCCTCCGCCCGGTCCCGCTGCAGGGATTCGATGATCTGCTTGCGCGCCAGCATGGCCTGCGCCTGTTCCCTGAGCCGCTTGATCTCGTCGATCTGCTTGTCGAGCGATGCGATCTCCCTCTTGAGAAAATCATTCTTCGCGTTTTGCGCCTCGACATATCGGTCGATGACGGTATACACGGAGAACGCGATCAGGCACGCGAGAATCGACACCAGTCCGAGCAAACCATAGAACTGTTGCCTTTTGGCCCTGCGCTTTTCTTCCCGGTAGGGAAGCAGGTTGATGCCTATCATCGCTGGAACCTCCGCAACGCCAGACCGCATGCGACCATCAACGAAGAGGCGTCCGCCAGCAGGCTGTTGGCCCGCACATGGCTGGAAAGCGACATGCCGGCGAACGGATTGGCCACGATCGTATTGATCTGGGTACGCGACGCGATCACTTCGTCAGCCGCCGGCAGCACGGCGCACCCGCCGGACAGCACGACGTGATCCACTTTGTTGTACTGGGTCGAGGTGAAAAAAAACTGCAGCGCCCGGGATACTTCCAGCGCCATGTTCTCCACGAAGGGCTGCAACAACTCAGCCTCGTAATTTTCCGGCAGCGCATTCCGACGCTTGTCCGCCTCGGCTTCCGCGAACGTCATGCCATAGAGCCGCGCCACGTCCTGCGTCAACTGGTTGCCGCCGAACGCCTGCTCGCGCGCATACAGTTGCTGTCCGTCGCGCATCACGGTGAGATTGGTCACGTTCGCGCCGATATCCACCAGGGCGATGATCTGCCCCTTGCCGTTGTCCGGCAGTTGCTCCATGATCAGTTCGAGCGCGGAAAGCACCGCATACGACTCGACATCGATGATCACGGGCTTCAATCCGGCCGCCTCGACGGCCGCTACCCGATCTTCCACCTTTTCCTTGCGCGAGGCCGCGATCAGCACCTCGATTTCTTCCCGCGAGGACGGCGCGGGACCGATCACCTGGAAATCGAGATTGACTTCGTCCAAGGGAAACGGGATGTACTGATTGGCCTCCGACTCGACGAGAATTTCCAGTTCCTCTTCCTTCTGGTCGGCCGCCACGATGATCTTCTTGGTGATTACGTGCGAGGCCGGAAGCGCCGCCGCCACCGACCGCGTCGGCGAGCCCAGCTTTCTCCAGGCACGCTTGATGGTTTCTGCCGCGGCTTCGAGGTTGACGATATTGCCGTCGGCCACCACGTCTCTCGGCAAGACTTCAATGGCATAGCGTTCGACCCGATAACCGTTTTTCCCGTCGTTCGCCAACTCGACCATCTTGACGGCGGACGAACTCATGTCCAACCCGATCAGGGAGCGGGTCTTGGGACTAAAGATCGAAAGATCGAGTTGCAATTCGCCACTCCTTCGAAAAACCCTTGAATAACCAGTAGTTAGCAAGGATATTGATAATCTACTTTAGATGCTAACAACAAATTATCAGCAAGTAAAGCGTTTTTACGGTCTCTTACCAAGTAACTTTAGCTTTCTCCGGATTTTCACAAGCCATTGGAGCTTCGACAGTGCGTTTATAATCGTAGCTCCCGCCTTCCGGTACATTCCATGCTCTCCCGCTGGGTTCTCACTCCTCTGCTCGCCCTGTTCGGAATCGTGGTCATGGTGCTCGCCATGCTGGCCATCGTCCTGGCGTTGACCTATCCCAACCTGCCGTCGCTGGAAATACTCACGGACTATCGTCCGAAAATCCCCTTGCGCGTGTATACGTCCGACGGGTACCAGATCGGAGAATTCGGCGAGGAACGCCGCGTGGTGGTCCGTTTCGCCGAAGTTCCGGAAGTATTGAGGCAGGCCATCCTGGCGGCCGAGGACGAGCGTTTTTACCAGCACGGAGGTGTCGACGCGCTCGGCATCCTCCGCGCCGCGGCCAGCAATTTCCTGAGTGGCGGGCGGCGGCAGGGTGCTTCGACGATCACCCAGCAGGTCGCCAAGAATTTTTTCCTCTCCTCCGAGAAAACCTATACGCGCAAAATCTATGAAGCCCTGCTGGCCTTCAAGATCGAACACAACCTGACCAAGGATCAGATTTTCGAGCTGTACATCAATCAAATCTATCTAGGCCAGCGTGCCTATGGCTTCGTCATGGCCGCGCAGACCTACTTCGGCAAATCGCTGAAGGATCTCACCGTCGCCGAAGCCGCCATGCTCGCCGGCCTGCCGAAATCGCCATCCGACGGCAATCCGGTGGCCAACCCGAAAAAAGCCAGCCAGCGTCAGCGATACGTGCTGCGCCGGATGCGGCAGCTCGGCTTCATCGACGCGGACCAGCACGAGGCGGCGCTCGAGCAGCCGCTCATCGTCAAACGCGAAACCAGCGAGTACGCGGTACACGCTGAATACGTCGCGGAAATGGCGCGCCAGATCGCCGCGGAACGTTTTCCGGAGGATGTCTATTCACGGGGCTTAAGCGTCTATACGACCATCACCCGCGCCGATCAGGAAGCCGCCTACGCCAGCCTGCGGCGCAATGTCCTCGATTACGACCGGCGGCACGGCTACCGCGGCGCGGAAGCCTACGTCGATCTGTCCGGGATCCGGTCGGACCAGGACGATGCGCTCGACGAACTGCTGCAGGACTATCAGGACAGCGAGGACCTGCATCCGGCCATCGCCCTCTCGGTGGACGCCAGACAGGTCCAGGCGTACCGAAAGGGCGGCGAAATCATCTCGGTCTCCGGCGACGGGCTGAAATTCGCCGCGGCCATGATCGGCGACAAGGCGCCCGCCACCAAGCGGCTTCGCCGTGGAGCGGTCATCCGCGTCCAGAAGGACGACAAGAGCCGCTGGCGCATCACGGAAATGCCTGAAGTCGAATCGGCATTCCTCTCCGTTGATCCGCAGAACGGCGCCATTCGTTCCCTCGTGGGCGGATTCGATTTCGCACGCAACAAGTTCAATCACGCCACCCAGGCCTGGCGGCAGCCGGGATCGAGCTTCAAACCATTCATTTACTCCGGGGCGCTGGAAAGGGGCTTCACCCCCGCTTCCGTGGTCGAGGACGAGCCGATCAGTATTCCGGCCTCGATTACCGGCAGCAAGACATGGGAACCCAAGAACTACGACGGCAAGTACGAGGGGCCGATGTCCCTGCGCACGGCGCTGGCCAAATCGAAAAACGTGGTCTCGGTCCGTCTGCTGGAGGCTGCCGGCGTGCATTTCATCCAGGATTACGTCACGCATTTCGGTTTCGATGCCGGCAAGCATCCGGCCTATCTGACCATGGCGCTCGGCGCCGGATCGGTCACTCCCTGGCAGATGGTGACCGCCTACTCCGTTTTCGCCAACGGCGGATACAGGATACAGCCCTTCATCGTCGCCCAGATCCGCGACGAGAAGGATCAGGTCATCGCCGAAGCCCGGCCGGTGACGGCCGGCGACGAGTCGCTGCTGGTCATCGATCCGCGCAACGCTTTCCTGATGGACAGCATGCTGCGCGACGTCACCCTCCGCGGCACGGCGGCGCGGGCGTCGACCCTGCTCAAGCGTCGCGATCTCGCGGGCAAGACCGGCACCACCAACGAACAGGTCGACGCCTGGTTCTGCGGTTATCAACGAACGGTCGTCGGCTGTTCCTGGATCGGTTTCGATCAGCCGAAGAACATGGGTAGCCGCGAGACCGGCACCTCCGCCGCGCTGCCCGCCTGGATCGGCTACATGAGCCAGGTGCTCAAGGGCATTCCCCAATCCTTCATGCCGGTGCCCGACGGCGTGGTGGCCATCGAGATCACCGAATCCGACAGGCCGAGAAAAGAATATTTTTACAAGGAAAACGTCCCCGAACCGGAGGAGCCGGAATACGTGCCGTCGCCACAGGGGGAAATGGCATCCACCATCCACTTTCCCTGATAGACTTGCCTGACTATCATCCGATTCTTTCTCCACGGAGTGAACCATGAAAAAACTGCTGTTGGCCCTGTTTCTCTCGTTCGTAACCCTGGGCTTGGCCGTCGACGACGCGGAGGCGGCGCGTTTCGGCGGCGGTCGTTCGTTCGGAGTGCCGCGTCAGATCACCCCCAGACCGGCAGCGCCAGCGCGGCAGGCCGTGCCGACCAACCCCGCGCGGACGCCCGCGGCCGCTCCACAACGCGGCGGCTGGATGGGTCCGATCGCCGGTCTGGCGGCGGGAATCGGCCTGGCGGCATTGTTCTCCCATCTCGGCCTGGGTGAGGAACTGGCCAACGTAGTGATGATCCTGCTGCTGGTCATGGCGGCGACGTTCGTCTTTCGCATGCTGTTCCGCCGCAACGCGCCGGCACGACCGATGCAGTACGTCGGAACGGGACAGGGAGAAGGACTGGGCGGTACCACCGCCTGGGCGCGGATGCCGGGAGCCATGGATGGCGATCGGGCGGATTCTCCCATTCCGGCGGACTTCGACGTGCCGCAGTTTCTGCGCGCGGCCAAGCTCAATTTCGTCCGCCTGCAGGCGGCGAACGATGCCGGCAATCTCGAAGACATCCACGAGTTCACGACTCCGGAAGTATTCGCCGAAATCAAGCTGCAAATGGACGAGCGCGGCTCCGTGGCGCAGCAGACAGACGTGGTGCGGCTCGACGCCGAACTGCTCGAGGCAACCACGGAAGGCAGGCAGCACGTGGCCAGTGTTCGATTTTTCGGCCTCATCCGTGAAAAGGCCGACGGAGTCGCGGCGCCGTTCGACGAAGTCTGGGTACTGACCAAGCCCGTCACCGGGGAGCGCGGCTGGGTCGTCGCCGGGATTCAGCAGATCGGCTGATTTTTTGGTTGCGTATCCCGGAAATCCCATTCCACGTCAGCACGGCCATTTTTTGCCCGTCGTCGCGCGGGCGCAAAGCGCCGGCGTCGTTCACCGGACAGCGGCTTTCGCCCTGCCGCGTCCGGCGAAAAAAAGGGGCCCGCAGGCCCCACCAGGAAATGATCGAATGGTCGAATGGAAAATCCCTTCGTGAGAGAAAGGGTTCCGGCTTACTTGGTTTCCCTCACGCGCTTGATGATGTCGGCGAAGGATGTGTAGGCGGGCTGCTGATACAGCGGCGCCAGGGCGTCCTGGAACAGCTTGTGCTGTTCAGGGGTCAGCTCGGTAATGATCGAACCCGCGTCCCGGGCCTTCTTCTCATACGTGGCTTCGGCTTCGAGCCACGCGGCCCGTTCCACCTTCGCGCCTTCCATCGCGCCTTCCTTGACGATCTTCTTTTCCGCCTCGGAAAGGCTGTTCCAGACGCCGGTATTGACGAGGATCATTTCCGGGGAAGCCATGTGGCCGTCGACGGTGAAATACTTGGCGACTTCGAAGTGGGCGGCGGTGATGTAGGAAGGCCAGTTGTTTTCCGCGCCGTCGATGATGCCGTTCTGGATGCCGGGATAGACCTCGCCGTAGGGCATGGGCGTGGGCGAAGCACCGAGATAGCGGATCATGTCCATCATCAGGGCGCTTTCCTGCACGCGAATCTTGAGGCCCTTCATATCGTCCGGAGTCTTGATTTCCTTCTTGGAGTTGTAGAAATTACGAAAACCCGCGTCGAGCCAGCACAGGCCCAGGAGATTCTGCTTTTGCAGGGATTCCAGGAGTTCCTGGCCGATCGGGCCGTCGAGCACCTTGAACATGTGGGCGCGATCCCGGAACAGGAAAGGCATGGCCAGGGCATTCATCACCGGGTTGATCGAGGAAAGGGGATTCAACCCCACCCGAATGAAGTGGATGTCTCCGGTCTGGGTCTGCTCGATGGTTTCCTTTTCGTTCCCCAGCACGGAGTTGTTGTAGACCTCGATCTTGATGGCGCCCTTGGTTTTTTCCTGCACGTATTTCGCCAGGGCCAGATCGCCCAGCACCGTGGGATAACCGTCAGGCTGGTTATCCGCCAGGCGATAGACTCTGGTCTGGGCGGCGAACAGCGAGCCGGACGCCACGGCCAGGGCAAGGGTTGCCGCAAACAAGGCAGTTGCTTTCTTCATGGTCTCCTCCTTAAAAAAACAAACAAATCTGCTCCGGCTCGCAAGCCGGACAGCCCTCGGACACTCACTTCCCGAACATCAGATTGGGCACCGTCATGGAAATGGCGGGCACGAAGGTCAGCAGCATCAGCACCACGACCATGGCCACGTAAAACGGCACCATGGCCCTCGCCGTCTGCTCTATCTTGATGCCCCCGATCGAACTGCCCACGAACAGCACCGTCCCCACCGGCGGGGTCAACAGCCCGACGGAAAGATTCAGCATCATGACGATCCCGAACTGCACCGGGTCCATGCCGATCGCCGGGGAGGTCACCACCGGAACCAGGATCGGCGCGGTGATCAGGATGAGCGGCGCCATGTCCATGACGCAGCCCAGGCCCATCAGGGCGAAGTTGATGAGCAGGAGCAGCACCACCTTGTTGTGGCTGATGTCCAGGAGCATCTGGGTGATCAGGGCGGGAATGCGCAGCACCGTCATCATGTAGCCGAAGGCCGAGGACGCGGCGATCAGGGTCATCACCATGGCCAGGGTGCCCAGCGTGCGCTTCAGGATCGGCCAGACGTCCTTGACGGTGATTTTCCGGTAGAAGAAAAGCGCCACGATGAAGGCCCAGATGCAGGCGAGCACCGAGGATTCGTTGGCGGTGACGATGCCGGTGAACACCCCGCCGACGATCAGCACCACGGTGAAGAGCCCGAGCAGGCTGTCGAGGACGATCCAGATCGCTTCCCGCATCGTGTATCTTCCGCCGCGCGGATAGTTCCTTTTCACGGAGATGATGTAGCACAGGATCATCAGGGCGAGACCCAGGATGATCCCCGGTATGAGGCCGGCCATGAACAGCTTGCCCACGGACAGCCCGCCGATGGCCGCGGCATAGATGATCATGTTGTGGGAGGGCGGGATCAGGACGCCCTGGCAGGCGCTGGCGATGGTGACGCAGACCGAGAAGTCCGTGTCGTAGCCCTGTTTCTTCATCATGTTGATTTCCAGCGGCCCGAGCGAGGAAGTATCCGCGACCGCCGACCCCGAAATGCCGCCGAAGAACATGCTGGCCACCACGTTGACCAGCGCCAGCCCGCCCCGCAACCGGCCGACGATGACGTCCGCCAGTTTCACCAGCCGGTCGGAAATGCCTCCGGCGCCCATGATCTCGCCGGCCAGGATGAAGAAGGGGATCGCCAGCAGGGAGAAGGAATCCACCCCGGCGAGCATTTTCTGGGTGATGGCGCCCAGCGAAATGCCTTTGTAGGCCGCGGTGACGAAGGCGGAAAAGGCCAGCGCGAAGGCAATGGGAAACTTGATGATGATCAAGAGGACGAAGAGCCCCATCAGCAGGCCGATGGCCACGGGGTCAATGGTCATGATGCCGCGCCTCCCCGGTTTTTCTGCTCTTCGTCGGTGCCGCCCCGGAAGTGATCGTAGATCTGATAGACGGCGATGAGGGCGATGAGCACCCCCACGGCGGTGGGAATGAGATATTGCCAGCCGACGGGCATTCCGGTTCCCGGCAGGGTGTTGTATCGGAGCTTGGTGAAATAGGGCCCCATGTTGATGCTCCTCATGACTCCCATGAGCAGGATGAGCACCTTTCCGATGATTTCCAGCGGCAGCTTGATCCGGGTCAGCAGCCGGTCCACGATGATGGTGAGGGCGATGTGAATCTTGTCCCGCACCCCCAGCGCCATGGCGATGAAGCAGAAGAGGATCATCAACTGCCGGGCCACTTCTTCCGACCAGCCGGGAGTGTTGGCGAAGACGTAGCGCATGACCACCTGGATGGAAACCACGACGACCATGGCTCCCAGGCTGATGGCGGCGATGATTTCAAAAACGGCGCATATACCGTTGACCAATTTCTTGTAAAGATCCAAAACCAAGCCTCCTTGCGCGAAACACACCAAACCACCATGTCGGCATCCGATGCGCAACTCGAATGTGGTGGACGATACGGATATCCGGCCACGTTAAGCCAACGACGGCAAATGTTCAAGTCTTTTGGAACGTCATTCCGCCTTTGGTTTTCTTCTGGCAGACCATCAAAATTCTAGAGATTATGCGGGACAAGCTTCGCCGCTTCCAAATGCTATTTCCTGATGATGGACATACGTTTTCAGTATAAGGATGACGAAAGCAGGGCGATAAAGGCATCGACGCATCCGGATCGCGCTCATCCCCCGGCGCGGACCGAATGGGAACAGGCGCGCACACATTCGAGCAATTCGGCGAGCAGCGGCGATTCCTCATCCCTGCGATAGGCGAAATGGCAGTCGATCGTGCATTCGATTTCGGCAGCCAACGGCCGGAAAACGACGTTGGGAAATTGGAGATGGCGCACCGATTCGGGCAGCAAGGTCGTGCCGAAGCCGCCGGATACCATGATGGCGGCGGCGACGAGGTCGGCGGACCTTTGCGCCACCAGAGGTTCGAAGTCGTAGCGCCTGAACAGCTCGCGGCAGGCGATGGAAACGCTCGGATCCTGCTCGTCGATCAGCGGCTCGCTGCGCAGGTCGTCGAGGCTGATACGCGACAGCCCGGCAAGCGGATTGTCCCGATGGATGGCGACCCACACGGCTTCCCGGCTGACGATTTCGCTGCAAACGTTCGGAAACTCGGGAAGATAACGGTCGAACACGGCAAGAATGCGTCCCTGATGCAAGGCGTTGATCTGACGCTCCTTGGGCATGTTGTGCAGCACGATCTTGACGTCGGGATGAGTGGAGGAGAACGCGCGCAGCACGCGGGGAACGATGCTGATCATCGCCGAACCGAATACGCCGACGTCGATCCGCCCCACCTGGCCGGCGGCGACACGACGAACCTGTTCGGTGGCGAGATCGATGTGCGCGCGGATGTTGTGCGCGTGTTTCAACAGCGCCGCTCCCGCCTGGGTGAGTTCGACGCCCCAGCTCAGGCGATTGAACAGGAGCACGCCAAGCTCCTCCTCGAGCGACTGGATATGCCGGGTCAGCGGCGGTTGCGTGATGTGCAGCCGTTCCGCGGCGCGACTGATGCTCCGTTCCTCGGCGGTGACGATGAAGTAGTGCAGGCGTCGTACATCCATTTTCCGTCTGTTCTCGCCCTCCGGCACGACACGGGAATTTCAGTATACCAATAATGTCCGGAGAAACAGGGACATATACCGTTCCTGTATGGAAATGCTTCCTTTATAGCATTGGATCGAAATTCTCTTTTTGCGCATAATGAAGAAAAGCCGGCCGCAAAGAGAGCCTGCTTTCTGCATGGAACACCGGAGAATGCGAATGAAAGCTTTCATGAATGCCGATTTCCTGCTGCCGGACGCCTGTTCGCAGCGCCTGTTCCACGATTACGCGGCGGAAATGCCGATCATCGATTATCACTGCCATCTGCCGCCGGCGGACGTCGCCGGCAACACCTGTTTCCGCGATCTGGCGCACGCCTGGCTGGGCGGGGATCACTACAAATGGCGCGCCATGCGCGCCAACGGCGTGGCGGAAGAGGACGTCACCGGCCATCCGGCCGACTACCGCAGCTTCCTGGCGTGGGCGCGGACCGTGCCGAAGCTCGTGGGCAATCCGCTCTACCATTGGGCGCACCTCGAACTGCAGCGTTATTTCGGCATCGACGCGCCGCTGTCCGAAAAGACCGCTCCGATGGTCTGGGAAACCTGCAACGCGCTGCTTGCCAAGCCCGAATTCGGCGCCCGCTCGCTGCTCAGGAAGATGAAGGTCAAGGCCATCGGCACCACCGACGATCCGGCCGACCTGCTCGAACAGCACATTGCCTACGCCAGGGCCCGCCAGCCCGGCGAGCCGGTGATGGTGCCGAGCTTCCGTCCGGACAAGGCGCTCGCCGTCGAGAACCCGGCGGCCTGGAAGTCCTATCTCGGCAGGCTCGGCGCCGCCGCGGACATGGACATCGAATCGTACCGGGATCTGGTCGCCGCCCTGGAAAAGCGCCACGACACGTTTCACGAACTCGGCGGCCGCGCCTCCGACCATGCGCTGCTCTCGCCGGTCGCGATCTTCGTCTCGGAACGGGAACTGGAAAGACTGTTTGCCCGCTTCATCGCCGGCAACGTACCCGCGTCGGAAGAAGCCGAAGCGTTCAAGACCGGCCTCCTGCTCGAAGTCGGGCGGATGAACGCGCGCCGCGGCTGGGCCATGCAGCTGCACCTGGCGGCGCTGCGCAACCTCAACACGAAGATGTTCGAAAAACTCGGCCCCGATACGGGTTACGACGCCGTCGGCGACCGGCCGATCGCCGAAAAGCTGGCGTTGTTCCTCGACGCGCTGCAGGCCGAGAATCTGCTGCCGAAGACCATCCTCTACTCGCTCAACCCGAACGATCTGGAAGTGCTCAACACCATCCTCGGCTGCTTCCAGGACGGTTCGGTGCCGGGCAAGCTGCAGGGCGGCTCGGCGTGGTGGTACAACGACCACCTCGAAGGTATGCGCCGGCAGATGACAAGCCTCGCCAACACCGGCCTGCTGTCGCGCGTCGTCGGCATGCTCACCGACTCGCGCAGCTTCCTGTCCTTCCCGCGTCACGAATACTTCCGCCGCATCCTGTGCGCTCTGGTCGGCGGCTGGATGGAAGCGGGCGAAATCCCGGCGGATTTCGACACCTTTGGCGCCATGGTGCGGGACATCTGCTACCACAACGCGAAGAATTACTTCGCCATTCCGGGGATCGAGGA
>JAITIQ010000170.1 GCA_031279425.1 Accumulibacter sp. | reverse complement strand
GGTGGCGGGCAACAGACGCGGCTTCGGCATCGTCACCATCGGCGCCAACGTCGACGAATTCCACCGCGCCGCGACCGAATCGAAGGAACGCCTGGGCGGAATCATTCAGGCCGCCAACGACGACATGATCGCCAGCGGCACGGCCGCCGACGTGGCGCTGCGCGACAACATGCAGAGCACCGCGACCAGCCTGGCGGGATCGACGCTGGTGCTGATCGTTCTGGTGATCTTCATCGCCATCTGGATGGCATCGTACCTGTCGAAGAAGCTCGGCTGGCTGAACGACGGCTTCCACCGTTTCCGCGTTGGCGAAAAGGACTTCCGTTTCTCCTTCGAGTACAGGGACGAGATCACCTCGCTGGCCGCGACTTTCAACGAAATGGCCGATACGCTGAACGACAGCATGGCCGAATTGCAGGAAAGCAACCGGCAATTGCAAAAAGCGCTCTCCGACCTGCGCAGCGCCACCGACCAGATGATTCAGAGCGAAAAGCTCGCTGCCCTGGGTTCGCTCGTGGCGGGCATCGCGCACGAAGTCAACACGCCCCTGGGAATCAGCGTCACCGCCGCGTCGCACCTGGAAGAACTGACCAAGGCGCTCTCCGCCAATTTTGCCGCGGGAACGATGAAGAAATCGGATCTCCTGGCTTACACCGACTCCAGCAAGGAGACCATGCAGATCATCCTTGCCAATCTGATGCGGGCGGCAAACCTGATCCAGAGCTTCAAGAAGATCGCCGTGGATCAGTCCAGCGAAAGCTGGCAGACGGTGGAGCTGGAAAGCTACCTCAAGGACATCGTCGTTTCGCTGACGCCCAGGCTCAAGAAGACGAAGGTCAGGGTGTCCATCCGGTGCCCGGATACCTTGCTCATCAACACCATGCCTGGAGCCCTGAGCCAGATCATCACCAACTTCGTCACCAACTCGCTGCTGCACGGCTTCGACGAAGGACAGGAAGGCGAGATCACCATCACGGCGAAGAGCGAAAAACAAGTCACCGTATTGACCTACGCCGACAACGGCAAGGGCATCGCGCGCGAGAACATCGACAGGGTTTTCGATCCGTTCTTCACCACCGCCCGCGGAAAGGGCGGCAGCGGCCTGGGGCTGCACCTCGTCTACAATATCGTGACTCGCAATCTGGGAGGCAGCATCACGGCGAGCAGCGTGCCGGGAGAAGGCGTGACCTTCATCATGACCCTGCCCCCGCCGGGCAGCGTCGAGGCTTGACGATCGTGGCCGGCCCGGAACCGGCGGACGGTCGCCGCCATCGCCGGCGTGCCGGAGCTTTTTTGGCTTGTTCGGGGATCGTCCCGTGGCGCCGCGCGGCGGATCGGGAAATCGTCGAGAAGGAGGAGTAAAACCGTGTCCGCCATTCATGTCCGGTTTGGCAAGAGTCTCGATCGCGACGCCGAGAAGGCTGTCAGGGAACTGGCGGCGCAGGTGGGCGGCATCGAACCCGAGGCCCTGCTCTTTTTCTGTTCGCCGAAATACGACCTCGCCGCGCTGGGCAGGGCGATCAAGGCCACCTTCGATTGTCCGGCCATCGGCTGCACGACCGCCGGCGAGATTCTCGGCGGCGAGGGCTATATCGAGGATTCCATCGTCTGCGCCGCCATCGATTCCGAAAAACTGACGATGAAACCGATCTTCATCGACGGTCTGCGGGCTTTCGTGGACAAGGCCGCGCCCGAGGAACTGAAGGCGCTCGCCGGCGCCGACCGCAAGAGGAGTTTCACCCTGTTGCTCATCGACGGGCTGTCCCAGCTCGAAGAGGAGGTTGTCGCGGTCATCGGCCAGGCGCTGGCGGGCATCCCGCTGATCGGCGCCTCGGCTGGCGACAGCCTCGATTTCAGGCATACCCACGTCTATCACGACGGCGCTTTCCATGAGGACGCCGCGGTGCTCGCCCTTTTCGAGACGAGCCTGCCGTTCATGCCGTTGTACATTCAGCACTTCGAGCCGACCGAGGCGCGCCTGGTCATCACCGAGGCCGACGTGACGACCCGCACGGTCATGGAAATCAACGGCGTGCCCGCCGTCGAAGGTTACGCCGAAGCCGTCGGCACGGCCTTCGACGAACTCAACCCGCAAGTGTTCGCCGCCCATCCGGTCATGCTGAGAATTGGCGGCGAGTACCACGTGCGCTCGATCCAGAAGGCCAATCCGGACGGCAGTCTGACCTTCTTCTGCGCCATCGACACCGGCCTCGTGCTCACCATGGCCCAGCATTCCGCAAGCCTGGTCGACAACCTGGACGCCGGGCTTGCCGCGATTCGCCAAACCATTCCCCGGCCGGCGCTGATCTTCATCAGCGACTGCATCCTGCGGCGCCTGGAAATGCAGCAGTACGGCGAGATCGAACGGGCCAGGGAGGTGCTGTCGCAATACCCGCTGATCGGTTTTTCCACGTATGGCGAGCAATTCGGCAGCGTACACGTCAATCACACCCTCACCGCCCTGGTATTGGGAGACGAAACGCAGTGAACGACTCGGAACGAAACCCGGCGGACCCGGCGCGGATCGCGGCGCTCGAACACAAGATCACCCGCCTGGAAAAAATCAACCGGGCATTGATGAGCCGGGTGGAACGCTCGACGAATTCGATCGGCGATTCCTATTCGATGTTCGTGCACAACCTGACCCTGCAGCGCCACGTCGAGCAGCAGACCCGCGAATTGCAGGAAAGCAACCAGCGCTTGCAGAAGGCGCTTTCCGACCTGCAAAGCGCCGCCGACCAGATGATCGAGAACGAAAAACTGGCTGCCCTGGGTTCGCTCGTGGCGGGCATCGCGCACGAAGTCAACACGCCCCTGGGAATCAGCGTTACCGCCGCGTCGCACCTGGAAGAACTGACCAGGACGCTCTCTGCCCATTTTGCCGCGGGAACGATGAAGAAATCGGATCTGGCCCATTTCATCGGCTCCGGCCAGGAGGCGGCACAGATCATCCTGGCCAATCTGGCGCGGGCGGAGAACCTGATCCAGAACTTCAAGAAGATCGCCGTGGACCAGTTCAGCGAAAACTGGCAGACGGTGGAGCTGGAAAGCTGCCTCAAGGACATCGTCGTATCACTGACGCCCAGGCTCGGGAAAACGAAGACCAAGGTGTCCATCCAGTGCCCGGATACCTTGCGCATCAACACCATGCCGGGTGCCCTGAGCCAGATTTTCGCCAACCTGGTCGCCAACTCGCTGATCCATGGTTTCGGAGAAGGACAGGAAGGCGAGATCGTCATCGCGGCGAAGGTCAAGAAGCGGGGCGTCGTGCTGACCTACGCCGACAACGGCAAGGGGATACCGGACAAGAACCTGGGCAAGATCTTCGATCCGTTCTTCACCACCACCCGCGGAAAGGGCGGCAGCGGCCTGGGGCTGCACCTCGTCTACAACATCGTGACCCGCAGCCTGAAAGGCAGCATCACGGTGCGCAGCAAACCCGGCGAAGGAGTGAAATTCACCCTGTTTCTCCCGGACTGCGCGCTCATCCCGGATGCTTCGCCGGCCACGGCAGAGGAACGGTGATGGCGGAGCCGCCGCGCTCCCCTGTTCCTTCACGCCGAACCCCTCCGGCGCAGCCGCAGAATCATTGCCCTGGGCCGCTTCCGACGAGCTTGTGTCCTGGAGGACGCCAGGACCGCAGAGGAGCACGGAGAAGAATGAGACGAGGATGTTCGCTCTTCCCGGAATCTCTTTCGCCGCGCCTTTCGTGTCAAAAGAAGTT
This sequence comes from Accumulibacter sp., assembly GCA_031279425.1. Lineage (GTDB taxonomy): Bacteria > Pseudomonadota > Gammaproteobacteria > Burkholderiales > Rhodocyclaceae > Propionivibrio. Next base: position 3,306 of record JAITIQ010000170.1, on the reverse strand, counting down.
CATGAAACCCCTCTCGGCGCGGCGCGCAGATAGTTCAACGGCCAGGCGGGCGCGTGGCCGAGTTCCTGCGCGGCGGTCCATGGCCAGTAGGGATTGCGCAGGATCTCCCGGCCGAGCATGACCACGTCGGCCTGGCCGCTGCGCACGACATGGTCGGCCTGCGCCGGCGCGGTGATCCGGCCGACGGCGGCGACGGGGATGGCCGCCTCGCGCCGTATCCGCTCGGCGAATCCGGCCTGGAATCCCGGCCCGTCCGGAATGATCGCGTCGGGCGCCGTGCCGCCTGTAGACACGTCGATCAGATCGACGCCGCGCGTCTTCAGCACCCGGCACAACTCGATCGTTTCCTCCAGTGTCCAGCCGCCGGCGACCCAGTCGGTCGCCGACAGGCGCGCGATCAGCGGCAGGCGGTCCGGCCACGCCGCGCGCACCGCGTCGACGACCTCGACGGCCAACCGCGCGCGGTTGGCGAATCCACCGCCGTAGGAATCCGCGCGCCGGTTGGAGAGTGGCGAGAGGAATTGGTGCAGCAGGTAGCCGTGCGCGGCGTGGATCTCGACGGCGGAAAATCCCGCGGCGTGCGCCCGCCGCGCGGCGGCGGCGAACTGCTCGACCACCTGGCGGATGCCGTTGGTGTCCAGCTCGGCGGGTGTGGCGTGTTCGGGCGAGAAAGGGATCGGCGACGGGCCGACCACCGGCCAGCCGCCCTGTTCCGCCGGGAGTGTCCGCTGGGCTTCCCAGCCGCGCCCGACGCTGGCCTTCCTGCCGGCATGCGCCAGTTGCACCGCCAAGGGACAGCCCTGTTCCCGCGCGAAACGGACGATGCGCGCGAGCGGCTCGATCTGCCCGTCGTCCCACAGACCGAGGTCGGCGGGACTGATGCGGCCCTCGGGAACGACGGCGGTGGCCTCGACGACGATCAGCCCGGCGCCGCCGACGGCGCGCGTGCCGTAATGCACGAAATGCCAGTCGCCGGCCAGTCCGTCCCTGGCGGCATACTGGCACATGGGAGGGACGGCGACGCGATTGCGCAGGGTCAGGCCGCGCAGTGTGAAGGGCTCGAACAGATGGGCCATGCGGGTTTCCTCGTCAAGACGGTTCATCCTGGATTGTCGGGAACTTCCGGCTCGAACGCCAATATACGGCATCTCGATTTCCGCCGGCGGTTTTTCGGCTTCCCGGCGCCTGCCGCGGGATTCGCCTCAGAGAACGTAGAACGCGATGATCGCCACTCCGGTGGGCAACAGCGCCGAGAGCGCCAGCAGGGAAGCGCGCACCGTATCGCCGGGGAAGTTCCCCTTGAGGATCGAGTATCCGGCCGGGTTCGGCGCATTGGCGATGACCGTCATGCCACCCCCGGAAACCGCTCCGGCGACCAGCGCGTACTTGAATTCGTCGCTCAATCCCTGGACCAGCGAGCCCAGGTAGGTCAGCGCCGCATTGTCGGTCACCGTGGTGAGCGCCGCGGCTCCGAAATAGACGCTGGAGGTATCCATGCCCATCAGAAGATCCTGCAGCCACCATTGCTGCTGCCCACCCAGAGTGACGAGGCCCGCCAGGAAGAACGCCACCATCAGCCCTTCGCGCAGGATGAGCTTGTCCTGATAGCGCTTGTACGCCGTGGTGAAACCAAGGAAAAACAGGAACAGGCCCATGAAGATCACGGGATGATGACCGAAGACGATGACGCCCGCCAGGAAGGCGAGATGCACGATGGTGACGAACAGCGGCATCTTCACCTCCTCGCCTGGCGCCGGCCCTTCGATGCGTATGCCGCGCAATTCCCTGCTGAAGACCCAGGTCACCACCAGCGCATTGACGCCGACCGCCAGGATGGCCCGCCAGCCGAAGTGAACGACCATGAAAGCGACGTCCCAGCCCCACTTGCCGGCCACCATCAGCACGGGCGGCGCGGCGAACGGCGTGAGCACGCCGCCGACGGAAACGTTGACGAACAGCACGCCGATCGTCGCGTATTTGAGCCTGGCCGAGATGCCGCGCGAAAAGAACATCTCGCGCAGCATGAGGGCCGTCAGCGTCATGGCCGCCGGCTCGGTGATGAACGAGCCGAGCAGCGGAGTGACGGACAGCGCGATGAAGTAGTACGCCACCCCGGACGGCACGTCGGGCGAGTAATTTTCGGAGCCTGCCTTGCCGGACAGCGTCCGGCGGAGGGGATGGCGGGCCAGCTTCGCCAGAAAACCGACGATGCCCCGGGCGAAATCCAGGATGGGCCTGCTGGCCGCGATCACCATGATCACGAAGATGAACATCGGTTCGGTGAAATCGCAGCTTTCCAGGTAGCGGACCGCTTCCGCCGGGCCCAGCAAGGTGGCGATCATCAGCAGCATGATCAGCGCCCAGAAGCCGAAGACGGCCTCGACTTCGCCGAGCAGATGGAAGACGCCGGCGTGTTCCTTGCAATGGTGCGCTATCCGTTCGAAATGCGCGGCCGAGAAGGTATGCAGGATGGCCAGGAGAAACAGAACGGCCGCGATCCATTGAACGGTTTGAATCATTACGGGCTTGCCTCCCTTGGTATTGGATGGAATTTGTCAAAGTGTTCGTTTGCGAAACCGATACGTCCGAGGATAACCAACTCGCCATGAATCGGCAAGATCGCGCGGGGGAAGAGGCGCCATTCAAAGTGGAAGGGTTCAAGGAGCAATGACAAGTGCAAATATATGGTCATCGTTGAATCAACCTAGAAAGCGCAGTTGGACGTGCCCATGAGCGCTGTCCCGGAGTGTGCTGGCAAGGCGCGACGACGCGCGGGTCACGCCTGCAGGGAGGAACAAGGCTGTCAGCGCGTTGCGGGGCGCGTGGTGGACTCATTCCGATTCTCGATGAAGATGGCGGGAATCCGGATCGTTCCGACGCGTGGCGCCAAGTATCGCCAGCCAGCGATGATGGCGCGAGCGTGGGACAAACAGGCGTCGCTTCGCTCCGGAGGAACGGCCCCCTCTCCCGGCCTCCGGCCACCCTCTCCCCCCTGCGGGGGGCGAGGGGAAAGGAAGTGGCGAGGTTTCCCCCCTCCACAGGCGCTTGGCCTTCCTCCACAGCCGCCTGCTCTCCTCCCGCAGCCGCTTGCTTTCCCCCGTAGCCGCTTGCTTTCCCCACAACCGCTTGCTTTCCCCACAACCGCTTGCTTCCCCCACAACCGCCTGCTTCCCCCACAACCGCCTGCTTCCTCCACAACCGCTTGCTTCCTCCACAACCGCTTGCTTCCCCCACAACCGCATGCGTCCCCCACCACCGCATGCTTCCCCCACACCCGCCGGCGTCCCACACAACCGCCAGCATCCC
>JAITIQ010000144.1 GCA_031279425.1 Accumulibacter sp. | reverse complement strand
TACAGAACCCAGATCGCCGAAATGGCGCCTCTGAAACTGCTGCTCAAAGCTCTGTCGGAAAAATACAAACTGCGGAAAGAATCTGTTTGAGCGTGAAAACACTTTCCCCGCCGCGCGGCGGGCGCTTGCCGCCATGGCCGTTCATTGCGCCGGCAAGCTGAACTTCGTTGCCAATCAGGAAAGATTTGTTTCCGTGCCTTGAATATCTCTGTGGTGAATGGTTTTCCAGTTTTTCCATTCCAATCTCTGTTCAACCACAGGGTCATCGATCCGGGCGGGTCGCGGTCGGCGACGCGGCTTTCTCGAACCATTGCCGGTCCGGCTCGAAGCGCCCGGCGATTTTCCGAAGGATCGCCCGCAGCAGGGGATTGCGCGCGTAGACGGCGTGGCGCGTGGGGGTGAAGCTCGCGCCGAGGGCGGATTTGACGGCCGGGTCCGTCCAGCCGGCGATGTAATGGCTCAGCCCCTTCCGTCGCGCAAAGTCGAGATTTTCCATCCAGCTCACGAAATACAGGTTGTACTCGCGCGCCTGCGGATAGCGGCAGCCGATGTATTTGTCGACGAGCATGCCGTTGTGGATGAAACACAGGTTGTGGCCGATCAGCGTATCGCCCCGGTAGTACAGGAAAATCCATCCGTCGAGGGCGGGGTCCTTCAACACCGCCCGGTAGAAATCCGCGGACAGCCGGTCGAAGTGGATCGTGCTCTGCGTGTAGACTTCCAGGTATTGCGCATAAAGTTCATCGGTGAGGGCAGTCGGCATGAGGCGGGGATCGCCCGTGGCCAGGATCTCGATGCGTAAATTCCAGCGGCTGCGCAGCTTGCGCCGGATGTCGCGGCGGCGTCCGGAGGAAAGTTTCGCCAGATAGCCGTCTTCATCGGCAAAGTCGATGGGAACCCAGGCCAGCGCCTGTCCTTCGAGCACGAAGAATCCGCTGGCCCGGCAGGCCTCGAGCAACTCGTCCGCCAGCCGGTTGGCCTGCGCGGGAAGAAAAGGCGCGTCGCAGGGAATGTCCTTGACGAGCAGCAGGGCGGAACCCCGGTCCCACGCGCGGAGCATGTCCCGCACGAGTTCCCCGGCCGGGGCGCACGGCAGCGGGCAGTATTCGCTGACGGTGGTGCCCAGGAAGCAGGTGCGCCATCGCAGCAGGCGGCGCAGCAACCCGTTTCCGGGCAGTTTCCCGATCAGGGCCAGGGTCTGTTCGTCCGCCGTGGTGAGCAGGTCGAACGGCGCCCAGAAACCCGGCATACCACTCGGGCAGGTAAACGGCTCGAAATATTCGGGCGGGTGGCGGAGGAAACATTCGACCAGCGCGTCGGGTTCCGCGCTGGTCAGCCAGCGCGATTCGCGGACGGAGGAGGCGGGAGGGACGGGAGACATTTCAGGCGAGCGCCTGACGGAACAGGGCCAGGATCCGCTCGAAGCCGGCGTCGTCGAGCCAGGGGCTGTTGGTGACGGTCAGGGAATGCGCCGCCAGGCGGCGGGCATTGGGGCAGACCTCCGGCGGCACGCGGCCGCGCAGATAGCCGTAATCGGGCAGAGCGTGGATGAACAGGCGGGTCACCCCCAGGCCCGCGCCCCAGGTCCGATTCAGCGCGCGATCCCGGCTCTGACGATCCGGCAGGCATACCAGGAAGAAAGGCCAGACGCCCTCTTCGTCCGCCGTGTCGCGGAAGACCCGCGCGCCGGGCAGGCGGTCGAGCGCGGCCAGGCGGCGTTCCGCCTGGATCTTCGTCTGCCGGTGGAAGCCCGAAAGCCGGGAAATCGCCCGCCGCCCGACGCCCTGCCGCCAGGCGCCGACGGGGTGCAGGGGGATGTCGGCGGGAAAGACATCCCCCACCGCTTCCGGCAGATCGCCCTTTTTCAAGGATCGGCGCAGCGGCCTGCCGTACACCCAGGGCAGGAAGACCGGACGGTAGAGTAGCGCGTAGGCCGCGAGTTCGAGACAGCGCCGCAATTCCCGCCAGGCGTCCGGCGCCAGGGTTTCGTTCTGCGCCCGTTCGATCGCCGAGGCCAGCGCCGGCTCGCGCGCCACCCACAATCCACCCTCGTACAGGCTCAGGCCCTTCCCGGCGGCGAAGCTGAAGAAACCGGCGTCGCCCTCGAGCCCGACGCTCCGCCCGCTCCGGCGCGCGCCGAAGGATTGCGCGGCGTCTTCGACGACGAACGCGCCGCAGCCTTGCGCGATGTGTTTTACGGGGGCCACGCGGGCCACGCGCCCCGCCAGGTGCGTGGGCACGATGGCCAGCGTGTCTTTGTCGCACAGACGAGCGAGCGCGGTCAGATCGAAATCGAGGCGGTCGGCCGCCAGGTCGCACAGGCGCAGATCGAGCCCGCAGTGCGCGACGGCCAGCGCCACCAGCGGACAGGTGTAGGCCGGGACGATCACCGTCCGGCGCCGGGTCAGGCGATGGAGCGCGCTCAGGATCAGGACCAGGCAGGCCGTTCCCGAGCAGGCCAGGGCGCCGTGGCGCGCGTCCAGGTATTCCAGCGCGGCGCGCGAAAAACCGCCCCCCGCGCCGAAGAGTTCGCGCGGCGAAAGCGGCAGCCCCGCCGTGGGCGGCATCTCCCGCCGCATCAATGGTTTTCTCCCGCCGCGCTTTCCGGAGGCTCGCCGTTCGCGAGACAAAGGACGCCAGCCAGGATCAGCGCCGCGCCCAGGTATTGAACCCAGGTGAGGACTTCGCCGAAAACGGGGATGGAGACCACCATGACCCCGATCACCTCCAGGTGGGAGGCGGCGAATGCCGGGCCGACGGGGATGTGGCGCAGCAGGGTCATCCAGGTCACGAAGGCGCCGAGGTAGCCCGCGATCGAACCGTACAACCAGGGCGTGGCAAAGGCGCGCAGCAGCCAGGGCGGATCGAGGGTCAGCGGCTCGGCATGAAGCGCCGTGAGTTTGAAGCACACCTGCGCGAAAGTGTCGAGGATCAGCAGCGCCAGGAAACCGCCGATGAAGAAGCTGCGCGAACTCACGGCCTCATCCTCCCGCGCCCACCAGCGCCACGCCCGCCAGGATCAGGCCGATCCCGACGAGGCGCGGGCGCGTGAAACGTTCCTTGAACCACAGCCGCCCCCCCACCATCACCGAGACGATCCCGGCCATGCCGAGCAGGACGCCCACCGCCAGCGGAACGGTGGACAGAAAGGCCAGCCAGGCGACGAATTCGGCGAGGTAGGCCGCGCCGCCCAGATAAATCCACGGGCGGCTCAGCATGTGCCGCCAATGCGCCCATCCCGCCGCTTCCCGGTTTTCGATGGCCGCTTTCTTGAACGCCAGCTGCCCGCAGGTGTCGGTCGCCAGGTTGACGGCCCACAGCAGCGCGATGGCCGCCGCGTTCATTGCGCGGGGCGGCCTGCCGCGCCGGCGGCGATGCGGGCGAAGAATTCCGCCGAACGCGCGACCAGGGTTGCTTTTTCCTGGTCGATCGTCACCATGTGATAGCTGTCGGCGAGAATGACGGTTTCGACCGGCGCGCCCAGGCGGCGTTCGATGAGGCAGACGTTGCGCAGGCTGGAGATGTCGTCTTCCCGCGCGTGGATGACGATGGCCGGGGCGCGCACGCGATGCAGGTTTCTCTGCACGTCGCGGGCAAGCCAGTAGAACTGCGCCAGCGAGGGCCAGGGGTTGCCGGGCAGCCCGGCGGCTTCGGCGTCCCCCGCCTGCATTTTGCCGAAGATCACCTGCCGCAGGCGCGCGCTCTTGATTCCGTAGGGATAGGCTTCCATGGTGCGCCTCTCCCGCCCGATCCCCAGCCCGACGGCGAACGAAAGCAGAAAGCTGAAACGGGCATACCAGGGCATACTCCAGCCGTCATAGAAAAGAGTCGTGCCGTAGAGGCCCAGGCCGTCGACCTGGTCGGGATGTTCGATGGCGTATTTCATGGCCAGCACGGAACCCATGGAAAGCCCGGCCACGAAAAGGCGCTCCACTTTCTTGCGCAACGCGCCGGCGGCCTGCTCGACGCTGGCGAACCAGTCACGCCAGCCGGTGGCGAGCAGATCCGCCTCCGTCCCGCAATGACCGGCCAGGCGCACGCATTCGGCGGCGAAGCCCGCCGCCTTCAGGCCGCGCGCCACGAAGCGCATTTCATTCGGCGTCCCGGTGAGGCCGTGGATCAGCAGGACGCCGGCGCTGCCGGGGGAAACGATGTACGGGACTGACATGGTCTTTCTCTGTTCGGCCGGCTGGATTCACTCCATGAACGGCAATCGGAAACGCTTTCAACGCGGAGAACGCTCAGGACGCAAAGGGCGCGGAAAAATCTGGACGATCATTTCCGCTTGGCGCGCGCCATGAGTAGATCGAGCAGCCATATCGACAGTTCGATTTCCTCTTCGCTGATGTGCAGCGAAGGCGCGAAAGTGATGACGTTCTTGTGATACCCGCCCACGTCCAGCACCAGGCCTATGCGCTTGCCCCGGTGCGTGAGCTCGCCCGCCAGTCCGATGTCCACCATTTTGTCGAGCAGACGCTTGTTGGGCGTGAAACCGTCCGCCTCGCAAATCTCGGCGCGCAGCGCAAGCCCCAATCCGTCCACGTCGCCGATTTCAGGGTGGCGCTTTTGCAGGTCCCGCAGCCCCGTCAGGAACAGCTCGCCCTTTTTCATGACCATGGACTCGTAATCGGTGGCGGCCAGCATCTTCATCGTCTCCAGCCCCACCGCTGTGCCGAGCGGATTGGAGGCGAAGGTCGAGTGCGTCGATCCGGGCGGAAAAACCTGCGGGTTGATCAGTTCCTCGCGCGCCCACAGGCCCGCCAGCGGATTCAGGCCGTTGGTCAGCGCCTTGCCGAAGACCAGCACATCCGGCGTCACGCCAAAATGTTCGATCGACCAGAGCTTGCCGGTGCGATAGAAACCCATCTGGATTTCATCGACCACCAGCAGGATGTCGTATTTGTCCAGGACGCGCTTTAATCCCGTGAAGAAATTGAGCGGGGGAATGACGTAGCCCCCCGTGCCCTGTATCGGTTCGGCGTAGAACGCGACGAATTCCGACTGTTCCGCCTTCGGGTCCCATACGCCGTTGTATTCCGACTCGAACAGGCGCTCGAAATAGTGCACGCAATGCTCTCCGTATTCCTCCTTGCTCATCCCCCTGGGGCCGCGGAAGTGGTAGGGGAAGGGGATGAAATACGCGCGATCTCCGAAATGGCCGTAGCGGCGGCGATAGCGGTAGCTCGAAGTGATGGCCGAGGCGCCGAGCGTGCGTCCGTGGTATCCGCCCTCGAAGGCGAACATCTGGCTCCTGCCCTGCCTTGCGTTGCGCACGAGTTTCAGCGAATCGTCGATCGCCTGCGAGCCACCCACGTTGAAATGGATGCGCCCGTCATGCCCCCATTTCTTCTTCGCGTCCTGCGCGATCATTTTCGCCAGTTCGATCTTGGAAGGATGCAGGTATTGGCTCGCCACCTGCGGCAAGGTATCGATCTGCCGTTTGAGCACGGCATTGAGGCGCGGGTTGGCATAACCGAAGTTGACGGCTGAATACCACATCTGCAAATCTAGGAAGGGCGTGCCCTCGTCGTCGTACAGATAACAGCCTTCGCAGCGGGAAAATATCTTTGGCGCCGAATAGTGGACGGTATCGCCAAACGAGCAATACCGGGCTTCATCAGACAACAGCGCGGATTCATTCATGGGGAATTTCCTTCGGAAAACCAATGCTGGACAGGGAACCCGTCTCGATCAGCGGCGGAATCATGCGCAAGGCATCGCCGAAACCCGAGATGGAAACGTGGGACAGGCCTTTTCCAAGGCAATGCGCCGTCAAGCCGCCCTTGGCGAACACCAGGTCCGCGCTGTCCGCCACACAAAAATCGGAACGGCCGTCTCCGATCACCAACACCTTGCTGCCCGCCGCTCGCCCGCGGCGGGTAAAGACGCACTTGCACAAACCGGAAGCCGGGCCACATGCCGCGTCCGCATGCGGAAAATCGAGCCGCCAGCCGCGCGCGCCCGCCCGCGTCAGGTGATTGGCATACAAAGGCAAGGTGGACAGGCGATGTCGGCACAGAATGCGCTTGATGGCGTAATCCAGTCCGTCGCTGACGATGGACAAATCCCAGCCGTACCCGGCCACGACCTCGACAAAGGCCGCGAAGCCTTCATCCACGCCGATGGCGTCGATGACCTCGTCGAGTTCTTCCCGCGAAGCGTTGAGGCAGGCAATCTGCCGCCGCATGCACGTGAGGGAGCTGATGCGGCCCGCGAGCCAGTCTTCCTCGATGTCGCGCCATCCTTCCTTGCCGAAAGCCTCCAGCAGGGTATCGGTGACGTCGCTCGTCGAGATCGTGCCGTCGAAATCGCACAGCACGGACCAAGTGGCCAAACCGCGAGGGTGAAGGGGCTGGGAGTGGAGAGGCATGATCACAGACTCGTCAATTCAGAACATTGTCCTTTGATCCGATCACTCCCTGCGAAAAGCATTGTAGCCTCCGGGGCTGGCAAGTCAAAAAAAATTCGCCGCAAATGAATCAAAATCACTCAACTTCAATATTTTTTAATATTGAAATCAACAAGTTGCAGGAGTGTGTAAAATTTCGATCGGATTCCCCCGGAATACCGGAGCGGATCGGGAATGGGCAATTGGCAGCGCTTTCGATTTTCGATCCGTCCGTGACACCGAATCGCTTTCCGCCGTATACTTCATGCTTTGCCGTTTCCGCACCCATGAACGACACCTCCAGCCCCGCCGGTGCGAATCCGGTTTTCAGGATACTCGGCGCCATCAGCTTCTCGCATTTCCTGAACGACACGATCCAGTCGCTGATCCTGGCCAGCTATCCGCTGTTCAAGGCTTCGCTCGACCTCTCCTTCACCCAGATCGGGATGATCACGCTGGTCTATCAATGCACCTCGTCGCTGCTGCAGCCGGTCGTCGGTCATTACACGGACCGGCGGCCCCAGCCGTTTTCGCTGGCGCTGGGCATGGGCTGCACGCTGATCGGCCTGCTCACCCTGTCGCTTGCCGACCATTTTTCGACGATTCTGCTGGCCGCCATGGCGATCGGTTCCGGGTCGGCGGTCTTTCATCCGGAATCCTCGCGCGTCGCGCGCCTGGCCTCGGGCGGGCGCTTCGGGCTGGCCCAGTCGATCTTCCAGGTCGGCGGCAGTGCCGGTGCGGCGGCCGGGCCGCTGCTCGCCGCCTGGATCATCCTGCCTTACGGACAGCGCAGCATCGCCCTCTTTTCGCTGATCGCGCTGCTCGCCATGATCGTGCTCGTCGGCGTCGGCCGCTGGTACCGCCAGCGCCTGAAGCAGCCGGCGGAAAAAGCCGCGCCGTCCTCCGGACAGGCGCTGCCCAGGGCCAAGGTCGTGCGCGCGGTGGCCGTGCTGCTGGCGCTGATGTTCTCGAAGGACTTCTATCTGGCCAGCATCAACAGCTATCTCATCTTCTTCCTGATGCACCAGTACGGCTTCGAGACGCAGACGGCGCAGTACCATCTTTTCTACTTCCTGGCCGCGGTCGCCGTGGGCGTTCTGCTCGGAGGGCCGATCGGCGACCGCATTGGGAGAAAAAAGGTCATCTGGTTTTCCATTCTCGGCATCGCTCCGTTCACCCTGGCGCTGCCTTACGCCGGCCCCGGCCTGTCGATCGCGCTGACCATGATCATCGGTGTCACCCTGGCCTCCGCGACGCCGTCCATCCTGGTTTTCGCGCAGGAACTCTTTCCCGGACGGATCGGAACCGTCTCCGGCCTGTTCTTCGGCCTGAGCTTCGGACTGGGCGGCCTGGGCGCGGCGGTGCTCGGGCTGGCGGCCGACGCCTGGGGCATCGTCGCGGTGTACCGCCTGTGTTCGCTGCTGCCGTTGATCGGACTGCTCGCCGTCTTCCTGCCGGATCTTCGCTCGCCGGCGCCAGCGAAGGCCGGCTGATCCTCGCGGCTCTCGTTCCGATCATCTCATCCTTGCCGGGAGGAGAACCCGTGCCTTATCTCATTCTGGTCACGCTTTTCTGGGCCTTCTCCCACCGCCTGATCGGCGAGTATATCGCCGGTCAGGCCGACAGCGATTTCGCCGTCCTCCTGCGCGTCGTCATCGCCATCGCCGTGTTCCTCCCCTTCACCCGCTGGCGCGGCCTGCCCCGGCGCCTCGCCGGTGGGCTGGGGAGGGCGCGCGTGGACCCGGCAAAGCGAGCCAGGCCGATCCAGGCACGTCCGACCTGCGGACTGAATGTGAGAAAGGGAAACGACATGGAAATCCTGGGCATCGACGTCGGCGGAACGGGAATCAAGTCGGCGATCGTCAACACGGCGACCGGCGAATTGCTGGATGAAACGCGGCGTATCGCCACGCCGCGGCCGGCGACACCCGCGGCGATCGCCGAGGCGCTCTCCGGAGCGCTCGCCGATCATCGCTGGCCAGGCGGCCCGGTCGGCATGGGCTTTCCCGCGGCGATCCAGCGTGGCGTGGCGCGCACCGCGGCCAACATCGATCCATCCTTCTTCGGCCTGGCCGTTTCCGACTATTTCTCCGAAAAGACCGGCTGCCGTTTTTTCGTCGCCAACGACGCCGACGCGGCCGGCATGGCGGAAATGCGTTTCGGCGCGGGCCGGGGCCATGCCGGCGTCGTGCTGATCGTCACCATCGGCACCGGGCTCGGCACGGCGTTGTTTTCCGATGGCCACCTGCTGCCCAACACCGAGCTGGGACACGTTTTTCTGCACAACGGCCAGGAAGCCGAACGCTACGCTTCCGAGGCGGTGCGCGTCACCCAAAAGCTCGCCTGGCGGGATTGGGGGGAGCGTCTCAACCTTTATCTCGGCACCATGGAGCGGCTGCTCTGGCCGGATCTGATCGTGCTGGGCGGCGGCGTCAGCGATGAACTGCATGAATTCTCGCCGATGCTCACCACCCAGGCGCCGGTCGTCGCCGCCCGCCTCCTCAACCGGGCCGGCATCGTCGGCGCGGCGCTGTTTGCCGAGAAGGCATTGGGTAAGAGTGGAAATTGATCTTGATATGGCAGACTACTCAGAGGTCATAAATAGAGGAGACCCCCCGGATACGGGAAGGATTTCATGCACGAAGGCGGCGTGAGCTGCTGGTCGTTCTACCGGCGCTGCGACGTGGCGCGCTACACGGACGAGGGGGCGCTGGAACTGGCGCTTTCCCGGCATCTCGCGTGGATGGCCTCGGTGGCGAGCAACGCGCCGTACCTG
>JAITIQ010000117.1 GCA_031279425.1 Accumulibacter sp. | reverse complement strand
TGGCGTTCGAGCCAGGCATGGAACACGGATTCGAAGGTATTCTCGCCGGCCAGGAGAACGGCCTGGCGTTTCTGTTTGCGGTGCGTGTGCGGGTTGGCGCCCCTGGCCAAGAGGGCGCGCGCTTCGTCGCGGGCCTGGCGCGCTTCCCGCAAGGGAACTTCGGGATAGGTGCCCAGCGACATGCGCTTTTGCTTGCCGCTCCAGTAGTAGCGGAAATGCCACGATTTTCCGCCTTGTGGGGAAACCGCGAGGGAAAGACCATCGAGGTCGCCGAGGGTGTAGGATTTGCCGGTGGCTTTCGCCTGCCGGACGGCGGTGTCGGTAAGTGCCATGTCAAACTCCTTGAGTTCAAGTCACGGCCTGGATTGTTGGGGGTTCCATTCCTTTCCGCCAGCATAAAACCGAAGTACAAGCACTCCCGATTTATGGACTTAAAAGTGGACTTAAAAACTCCGGCTGTATGCGGATTTCGGGCGCTTCCAGCGGAAGCAAAAAACCGATAAACCCAACATTTTCAACGGCTTGAAGACATTTACGGAAACCGTTGGAACAGAAGCAGAGTTCTCGGCCAGAAACTGGTCGTAGCCCTGGGTCACCAGTTCATAGGTCTTCATCACTCCCGCCGCGATGTCGCCACCGTACCTGCAAGCCCTGGAGAATGTTCCTGGCTTCATTGAAACCCTGTTCAAAACCACGGCGAATCACGCTGACGAAATCCGTGGCAAGTTTTTCCGGATCTTCGCCGGGATGTTGCTCGGCATACATTTCATATAAGCCGGTCGAAAACGACAGGATGCGTCCGGCTGTGGCTTCGGGCGAGTTGTCCTGTGAAACCGCCAGGTTCTGCAGGGCGTTTGCGCCCAGTTCCGGCTCCAGCAGTTCGTTGATATGGTCAACGGCCGAACGGAACAGCAGCGCCTGCGACTGATCGCCCGCCGAAATCGAAACCTGGAACGAGGATTGCAGAATCTGGAGACCGGCCTGGTATCTGCTTTGCGCGACCAAGGCGCTGGCGCCGAGTCTTTCGCCTTCCTGCGCCTTGTCCTGTTCTTTCACCTGCGCGCTCTTTTGCGTGCTCAGCTGGCTCGCGTATGCGGCGCCGTATTGCGATGTGGAGACTGCCGTAGAAGGGGTCATGAATCTTTCTCCCGGAGAAATGCCGCTATCAGGAAACGATATGATGACATGCCGCGTATGTTACGGGAAGGATATCGACAGCGGCGGAAATATCTTTAGAGTCGGCCCGTCCGTCAGCGTCTGTCCGGCCTCCGGACTGTCTTATAATCCAGCGTTCCCGCAATCTTCCGCGAAAACCGCGTCATGAGCCAAGCTCTCTACGAATCGTCCATCAGGAGCCTCCCGCTGCTCGGCCGCGGCAAGGTGCGCGACATCTATGCCGTCGGCAACGACCAGCTGCTGATCGTGACCAGCGACCGCCTGTCGGCTTTCGACGTGATCCTGCCCGACCCGATCCCGGCCAAGGGCAAGGTGCTCACCCAATTGAGCGATTTCTGGTTCGACCGGCTGGCGCGCGACCTGCCCAAGCAGCTGACCGGCATCGATCCGGAAAGCGTCGTCGCCGACGACGAGCGCGGAGAGGTGCGCGGGCGCGGACTGGTCGTCAAGCGCCTGCAAGCCCTGCCGATCGAAGCCGTGGTGCGCGGCTACCTGATCGGATCGGGCTGGAAGGATTACCTGCGGACCGGCGCCGTCTGCGGCATCGAACTGCCCGCCGGACTGCGCATGGCGGACAGGCTGCCCGAGCCGATCTTCACCCCGGCGACCAAGGCCGCGCAGGGCGAACACGACGAGAACGTTTCCTTCGAGCAGGCCCAGGCCCATTGCCGGGCGGCGCTGGCCGTAACGCTCAGGGAGACCGGCAAGGACGGCGGAGAACTCGTCTTCGAGGCGCGCGATGCGGCCATCGCGCTCTATTCGGCCGCGGCGGACTACGCAGCCAGACGCGGCATCCTCATTGCCGACACCAAATTCGAATTCGGCGTTGACGCCGCCGGCACCCTGCACCTGATCGACGAAGCGCTGACGCCGGATTCCTCGCGCTTCTGGCCAGCCGATTCGTACCGGCCGGGCAGCAACCCGCCGTCGTACGACAAGCAATACGTGCGCGATTACCTGGAATCGCTCGGCTGGGACAAGAAGCCGCCCGCCCCGCCGTTGCCGGCGGAAGTCATCGCGCGCACCAGCGCCAAGTACATCGAGGCTTACGAACGACTCACCGGCCAGAAACCGAATCTCGAGTAAACCCGCATTTCACCCCGATTCATTCCATCAGGGCGGCCATGGCCGCCCGCTTCTTTTCCGGACCTCGACATCATGACCGACAGCAATCCCTTGCTCGATTTTTCCGGCCTGCCCCGCTTCGACGCCATCGCTCCGGCGCACGTCAAGCCGGCGATCGGCCAATTGCTTGCCGACAGCCAGACCCTGATCGAGCGCCTGGCCGACGATCCCCGGCCCACCTCGTGGGACGATTTTGCCGCGCCGCTTGCCGACGGCATCGAACGCCTGTCGCGCGCCTGGGGCATCGTCGGCCACCTGCATTCGGTCAACGACGTTCCGGACTGGCGGGAAGCCCACAACGAAATGCTGCCGGAAGTTTCCCGCTTTTATGCCGGACTCGGCCAGAATCTGAAACTCTTCGCCAAATACCGGGCGCTCCGCGAAAGCGCCGAATATGCCACGCTCTCCCCCGCCCGGCGCCGGATCGTCGACAACGAAGTGCGCGATTTCCGCCTCTCCGGCGCCGAGTTGCCGGAAGACAGAAAGCCGCGCTTCCAGGCCATTCAGGAGGAACTGGCTTCGTTGTCCACGAAGTTCTCGGAGAACCTCCTCGACGCGACCAATGCCTTCGCCGAAATCGTCACCGACGAGAAGGAGCTCGAAGGTCTGCCCGCCGATGTCATCGAGGCCGCGCGTGAGGCCGCCCAAAAGGACGGCAAGGCGGGCTGGAAGTTCACTTTGCATATGCCTTCCTACGAACCCGTGCAGCAATTCGCCGCCAGCCGCCGCCTGCGCGAGACGAGCTACCGCGCCTTTGCCACGCGCGCTTCGGAATTCGGTCCGGCCCGGCTCGATAATACGCCGCTCATCCGGCGCATCCTCGAATTGCGCCAGGAAGAAGCGCGCATGCTCGGCTACCGGAATTACGCGGAAGTCTCGCTCGTGCCCAAGATGGCCGAATCGGTCGAACAGGTGCTCGGCTTCCTGCGCGACCTGGCCAGGAAAGCCAGGCGCTTTGCGGAAAGGGACGTCGCCGAATTGCGCGACTTCGCCCGCCGGGAATTGAATCTCGCCGAGCTCGCGGCCTGGGATCTGGGCTACGCTTCGGAAAAGCTGCGCGAGAAGCGCTACGCCTTCTCCGAGCAGGAAGTGAAGGCGTATTTCACCGAACCCAAGGTACTGGCCGGGCTGTTCGGCGTCGTCGAATCGCTCTACGGCGTGCGCATCCGTCCGGACAGCGCGCCCGTATGGCATGAGGACGCGCGCTTTTTCCGCATCGAGGATGCGCGCGGAGGACTGATCGGCCAGTTCTACCTCGATCCCTATGCGCGCGAAACCAAGCGCGGGGGCGCCTGGATGGATGAAAGCATTTCCCGTCGCCGCGCCGCGGGCGGCGTGCAGAATCCGGTGGCCTATCTGGTCTGCAACCTGCCGCGCCCGGTGGGCGGCAAGCCGGCGACATTTGCCCACGACGGCGTCGAGACGCTGTTTCACGAAACCGGCCACGGCCTGCACCATTTGCTCACGCGCGCCGATGAATTGGGCGTCTCGGGTATTCACGGCGTCGAATGGGACGCCGTCGAACTGCCGTCGCAATTCATGGAAAACTACTGCTGGGAGTGGAGCGTGCTGCGCCGGATGTCGGCGCACGTCGACACGGGAGAAGCGCTGCCGCGCGAACTGTTCGACAAGATGCTCGCCGCGCGCAATTTCCAGAGCGGTATGCGCACCTTGCGCCAGATCGAGTTCGCTCTTTTCGACATGCTGCTGCACAGTGAATTCGATGTCGGCGGAGAGCGCAGCGTGCTCGACCTGTTGCGCGAGGTGCGCAAGGAAGTGGCCGTCACCTTTCCGCCCGAATGGAATCGCTTCGCCAACGGTTTTGCGCACATTTTCGCCGGCGGCTATGCGGCGGGTTATTACAGCTACAAGTGGGCGGAAGTCCTCTCCGCCGACAGCTATGCCGCTTTCGAGGAAACGGGCGATCCGTTCGACGCGGAAGTCGGCCGGCGCTTTCTTGACGAAATCATCGCCGTGGGCGGCGCCCGCCCGGCACTGGAAAGCTTCCGCGCCTTCCGCGGCCGCGATCCTCAGGTGGATGCCTTATTGCGGCACAGTGGTATGATCGCGAATTGATGCCGGTATTTTCAGGAGATACATCATGCTCTCACTGCGCGCTTTCCTGTTCTGCGCCGCGCTCGTCATGGCCCTGCCCTGCGGCGCGCAAACGGTCACCTACCGCTGGGTTGACTCGACCGGAAAAACCGTCTTCTCGGACCAACCACCCGCTCCGGGAATACAATACGAAGAAATAAAGAAAGGACTCGGACTGGAAAACGATCAGCAGCTTCCCTACGCCACGAGGCAGGCGGCGGAAAAATATCCCGTCACCCTGTATACCACGGCCCGCTGCACCGAGACCTGCGCCAATGCCAGGACCCTGCTCAACGGGCGCGGCATTCCGTTTTCGGAAAAAATGATCACGCGCCAGGACGAGTACGCCGAAATCGCCAAGGAAATGGGGAGCGAGTCGTTCGTTCCCGGACTGAAGGTCGGAACGCAGAAATTCCCAGGGTTCGAGTCCGCGGCATGGAACAATCTGCTCGATCTCGCGGGTTATCCGAAGACCGCGCCGTATGGCAGCAGGCAGTCCGGAGCATTCAGTCAGTGAGTAACCATTGGAACGATTTCGTCGATGGATCGCATTTTATTTGCTAATACCATTCATCGCGTCTATAGTTCGGCTTGCTGATGAACAGCATGTTTCTTTTGCAGCTTTTTTGATTCTTTCCAATGTTTTTTTCCGACCATTGACCCGATAGGAAGGAGCGTTTATGGATTCGTATGAGTCGATACTGGCCACAACAATATCCGTATTACAACAGAAGGCTTCTGCGAGACGAGAGGCCGAAAAAAAGGACGTCATCGTCGAGTTGCGCAAATTGATCGGGCACTATGACATTCAGGCCAGCGAGCTGTTCTCGGATGCCAAGTCGCCCGCCATCGCCAAGCCGGCCTCGGGCAGAAGCAAGGCGGTTCTTCCGCCGAAGTACCGGGATCCGGTCACGGGCAAGACCTGGAGCGGGCACGGCAAGAGACCGCTTTGGCTGGTCGGCGACAAGGAGAAGTACCTCATCGCCGCATCGTCCTCCGAAGCCAGGGCCGATCTTGCCAAGCCGAAAAAGAGCGCGCCGGGCGGAGGCGATTGGAAATCACGCTTGGCCAAGCTGACCGAGACGAAAGCCCCGAAGAAAGCCGCCAAGTACACCGGGAAAAAAAGAGGCAGGAAACCGAAGAAAACTGCTTCGGGGGCCGATCTCGCCGAAGCCGCGGAATCCGGTGCGACCGATTTTTCCGTCACTGAGTGACGATGTCTCGCGGGGGTCATCGCCAGATGATCCTCGCCGACGGCCTCTTGTTTTTTCGGCATATATTTTGCTTGCCGTTTCGTTCCAGTCCGATCGTCCTGGTCCGCGAGCGGGGAACGCGTCCCGGACACCTCGGGAGATGCCCTTGTGCCGCGGTAATCCGCGTGGCGCTGATGTCCCCTCTCGGCGATGCGGACAGGAATCGGCATAAAAAAGATCGGCAGGGCCCGCCGCGTGGCCGTCGCTTCGTCTGGAAGGTGTTTCCCTCTCCCCTTTCCCATTGCACCTCTTCCAGGATCAATGGATCATTGGTTCATGGTATTTTCGATTCAGATGATTGCATGGTTCAGGCAACGATAAACCACCGTCATTCCCGCGCAAACAGGAATCCAGAATTTGATGGGAAAACTGGATGTCCATCGAAGGGCGCGACGGGTCCGGTTGAGCATGTCGAACAGGGCGAATACAGCGAAAAAACAAGAACTTGACAAGCATCATGCGTTCACCCGATGGGTGAATGTCCGATTTCTCTCTGCGCGCTGCGCGTCTCTGCGTTGAAAGCGGTTCCAACTGCCGTTTATAGGATGAAACAAAAAAATCCCTGATTGTGTTTTTTTGCTTTCCGCGTCTCGATACACGAGAAACACCAACATCATGCCTGTTTACGCCCTCGGCGACCATGTGCCGGATATCCACCCGCAAACCTGGATCGCCGCCAACGCCTCGATCATCGGCCAGGTCCGCCTGGAGAAAAACGTATCCGTCTGGTGGAATTGCACC
>JAITIQ010000085.1 GCA_031279425.1 Accumulibacter sp. | reverse complement strand
GTGATCGCTCGCATCCGCAGCGCGGTGGAGGCTGGACGCCAGGTGTACTGGGTGTGCCCGCTGATCGAGGAATCCGAGAAGCTGCAATTGCAGACGGCGCTCGATACCCATGTCCTGCTCTGCCGGGAACTCTCCGGGTTGCGTATCGGGCTGGTGCACGGACGCCAGAAGAGCGATGAAAAGGCGACGGCGATGGCGGCTTTCGCCGCGGGAGAAATCGACGTGCTGGTGGCCACGACGGTCATCGAGGTCGGCGTAGATGTGGGGAATGCCAGCCTGATGGTCATCGAACACGCGGAACGCTTCGGTCTCGCGCAACTGCATCAGTTGCGCGGGCGCATCGGGCGCGGTCGGGACGTCTCGGTGTGCGTGCTGCTGTACCAGAGCCCGCTCTCCCCGGCCGCGCGCCAACGCCTGAAGATCATTTTCGAACATACCGACGGCTTCGAGATCGCGCGCTGCGATCTCTCCCTGCGCGGCCCCGGCGAGTTCGTCGGCAGTCGTCAGTCCGGCCTCCCCCTGCTGCGCTACGCCGACCTGGAGACGGACGTCGAGCTGATCGATCTGGCGCGCGACATGACCGAACGCCTGCTGCGCGATGCGCCCGAGCGCGCCGACCGCCACCTCGCCCGCTGGCTGGGCAAGCGCGAGGAGTTTCTGAAGGCGTGAAGCTGAAAACCGCCTTCGACCCGAATTCCTCTGTCCGCAGGTCGGGCATGTCTGCTCGACATCCTGCCGGCAGAATGAGACGCGGTTTTTCCGCAAAACCGCCGTCTTTTCCGTCAATCACCCCAAGCGTTTGAAAATCAACGAAGTGTTGATTCCTCCAAACGCGAAATTATTGCTCATCGCATATTCGCAATCGATTTTCCGCCCTTCTCCCATGAGGTAATCCAATTCCCCGCAACGCGGATCGACGTGGTCGAGGTTGACCGTGGGCGCGTACCAGCCGGCCCGCATCATGGCGATGGAAAACCACGCCTCCAGCGCGCCCGCCGCGCCGAGCGTGTGACCCATGTGGCCTTTGAGCGAACTGATCGGAATCCGGGGACCGAATACCGCGTTCGTCGCCTGCGTTTCGACAATGTCGCCCAGATCGGTGGCGGTGCCGTGACCGTTGACATAGCCGATGGCCTCGGGCGGCAGACCCGCCGAGGCGAGCGCGAGACGCATGGCGACGGCCTGGGTTTCCGCGCGCGGCTGCGTGACGTGCGTTCCGTCGCCGTTGGTGCCAAAGCCCACGATCTCCGCGTGGATCCGCGCGCCGCGCGCTCTGGCGTGCTCATATTCTTCCAGGATCAGCGTGCCCGCGCCCTCGCCGATCACCAGGCCGTCGCGGTCACGGTCGTAGGGGCGCGGGGTCAGCCATGGCGCGTCGTTCTTCGTGCTGGTGGCGAACAAGGTGTCGAAAACCGCCGTGTCGGCGGCGCCCAGCTCCTCCGCGCCGCCGGCGATCATCGCGTCCGCGTGGCCATGTAGGATGGTCTCGAAAGCGTAGCCGATGCCCTGGCTGCCGGAGGTGCAGGCGCTCGAGGTGGTGTGTATCCTGCCGGTGAGGCCGAAGAAGACGGCGATGTTGACCGGCGTCGTATGTCCCATCATGCGGATGTAGCTGTTGGCGTTGATGCCATTGACCGCGCGGTTCACGATCATGCGGCCGAAGTCGGCGATGGCGTCTAACGAACCCGCCGAGGAGCCGTAGGAGACGCCTACCCGCCCGGAAGCGAGGAGCGCCTTTTCTTCGAGCAGGCCGGCATCGGCGAGCGCGAGTTCGGAAGCGCGGCAGGCGAGTTGCGCCACGCGCCCCATGCTGCGCGTCACCTTGCGGGTATAGGTTGCGGGCGGGAGGACGAAATCGGCGACCGGCACGCCCAGGCGCGAATTCAATCCCTCGATGTCGGCCCACTCGTCCATGTGACGCACGGCGTTCTTCCGGGCGCGCAGACGGGGCGCGATCTCTTCTTCCCAGGAGGAACCCAGCGGGGAAATGCCGCCCATGCCCGTGACGACGACCCGCCTTCTGCCCCTTTCGACATTTCGACTCACAGCATGCCTCCATTGACGGCGATCACCTGCCGCGTGACGTAGGCGGCTTCGTCCGAGAGCAGGAAACTCACCGCGGCGGCGACTTCCTCCGGCCGACCCGCGCGGCGCAGGGGAATCATGGGAAGGATCCGCTCCATGATTTCAGGCTCGGCCATGCCGGTGTCGATCAGGCCCGGCGCGACGCAATTGACGGTGATGCGCCGCTTGGCGAGTTCCAGCGCGAGCGCCTTGGTCGCGCCGATCACGCCCGCCTTGGCGGCGCTGTAGTTGACCTGCCCGCGATTGCCCACCTGTCCGGAGAGCGACGAGAGCGTGACGATGCGCCCTGGGCGGCGCGCCTGCACCATCGGCAGGACGAGCGGGCGCAATACGTTGTAGAGACCGTCGAGATTGACGGTGAGCACGCGGTCCCATTCCTCGCCGGTCATGGCGGGAAAGGCGTTGTCGGCGGCGATGCCCGCGTTGCACACGACGCCGTAATAGACGCCGCGCGCCTCGAGGTCCGCCGTGAGCGCGGCGTGGGCCGCCGCGCGGTCGGCCACGTCGAATTGCAACACGCGCGGGCGTTCGCCCGTTTTTTCCGCGAGTTCGTCGGCCAGCCGTTCGGTGCGCTCGCGCCGGCCACGGCAATGCAGCACCGGCAGGAAACCGTCCGCCGCCGCGCGGCGCGCAATGGCCTCGCCGATGCCTTGCGAGGCGCCGGTCACGAGGATGGTCTTGCGGGAATCGCCGTTCATGTCGTCGTCAGATAAGCCGCGAGGTCTCGGGGCTGGAATACCGTCAGCCGCGCCCTGGCCACCGGCGTTCCGAAGGGAAGATGGATCACGCAGTCCATGACGCCGACCCCGTCGTTGTCGCGCCAGTCGTCGCGCGCCTCGACGGCCAGCGCCGCGCCCGCCGGAAATCCATCCACGCGGCTCGCATACTCGCGCGCCGAAACGAGGAAACCTGTTCTCACCGGCTCGCCCTTTTCGCGGGATTCCCAGCCGACCAGGGCGCCCGCGGTCTGCGCCATGTATTCGATGCCCACATAGGCGGGCACTTTGCCGTCGCGGCAAAAAGGACTGTCCTCGCGCACCGCGACGGCACACACGATGCGCCCCATCCCGGCTTCGAGCACGCGATCGAGCAGCACCATGCGGCCACGGTGCGGGAGGTAATTCTCTATCGGCAAATAGCTCATCAGGAATCAGGAAAAGTCACCGGCGGCTTCGCCGCCGCGAAAGAGTTTGGTATGCGCATGTTCATCCCTTTCCGCCCTGAGCGCTTTCGTAGGGGCAGGCCCCCGTGCCTGCCCTTGGGCGGCCACGGGGGCCGCCCCTACGGAATGTTCTGATTCCTGACCCCTGACCCCTAAAATCAGCGCCGCGTTGCTGCCGCCAAAGGCGAAGGAAGTGGAAAGCGCGTATTTTAGCGGCGATTCGGCGGTTTCCCCAGGAGCGGCGAAGCGCAAGGGCGGAATTTCGGGATCGGGCGCGCCGTCCCAGAGATGCGGCGGCAGGCGCCCTCCGGCATCGGTGAGCGAGAGCCAGCAGAGGGCCGCCTCCAACGCGCCCGCCGCGCCAAGGGCATGGCCGGTGAGCGGCTTGGTCGAACTCATCGGCGCGCCGGGGAAAATCGCCGCCAGGACCCGGCCTTCCATCGCGTCGTTATGCCGGGTCGCCGTGCCGTGCAGGTTCACATAGCCGACGGCGTCGGAAGAAATGCGCGCGCCCCTGAGCGCCGCCTCGATCGCCCGCCGCGCGCCTTCCCCCGACGGGTCCGGCGCGGAAACGTGATAGCCGTCGGAACTCTCGCCCCAGCCGGCGAGCGTGACCCACGACCCTTCGGCGGGCGGATCGAGGCTCATCGGGAAAAGCACGCCCGCCTCGCCGATGTTGATCCCCTTGCGGTTCTTCGAGAACGGCAGACAGGCCTCGGGAGAGACCGCCCCAAGCGCCGAGAAGCCGGCGATGGTGAAGCGCGTCAGAGTGTCCACGCCGCCCGCCAGCACGAGATCGGCCAGGCCGGCGCGGAGCAGGCGCGCGCCGGAAATCAGCGCCTTGGCGCTCGAAGTGCAGGCGGTCGACACCGCATACGCCGGGCCGGAAATGCCGAGAAACGCGGCGAGCGAGCGCGCCGGGGAGCCGAGTTCCTGTTGCAGGGGATGAAAACCCGGCGGCCAGACGCCGCGCTCGCGCAGAAAACGTGTGGCGCTTTCCGTTTCGAACATGCCGGAAGTACTGGTGCCGATCACCACCGCGATCCGCGCCGCGGGAAGCCCGGCCGCCAGCGCGCGGTAGCGCGCCTCGACGCGGGCGAATGCCGCCAGCGCCAGGGCGTTGTTGCGCGTGCGGTCTTCCACCGGCAGGAATCCCGTGTCCGGCAGCGGCGCCTCGACGAAACCCAGGCGCAGCGAGCGGCCCGGACTGCAGGCATCGCTCGCGCGCATACCGGGGCAGGCGCCCGCGAACATCGCCTCGCGGATGCCCGCAAGATCGTCGCCAAGCGCGCAAAGGACGCCGGGCGCATGCAGATAAATCGGAGGAGGCTCGGATTTCATCAAACATCAACTTCGCTTGGGAACCTCCCCTTCCGGGGATCATCACCTGCGGGAGGGGCGCAGGCTCCTCCGTGCATTGTCGCCCGATTGCGGGCGTGGATTGAAACATGCGACAGCAGAATCAGTTCATAGTCCTCGGCGTGATTTTTCAGCGTGACCCTGCCCTGCCAGGGGTCCCGCGCGCCGCGCGGGCCGCCGTAGCGGATGGAAAGGCGCGTCGCGCCGGCGGCGGCGAGCACGCGGCCCGCGGGATCTTCCGCCAGTTCCCAGCCCGTCGGCAACGCGCGCCGCAACTCGTCCGCCGGCGCGGCGATCGCCAAAAGATCGTTGAGCATGCGCGCGCCGTCCGGCGCGTGCGGCACGTAGCGCTCCTCGGCCAGCGTCTCGCCATCGTATTCCAGGCTCATGACGCGCAGGCCGAAGCTCATCAGCACCAGCCGCAGTCGCCCGCCGGCAATCTCCAGCACCGCGTCCAGGGATCGCTCGCCGCCCGGCCAGCGGATGAGCAATTGCTGCTCCACGGTATGCTCGCCCAGGACCGCGGGTGAAATCCTCCACGCCGCCTCCCGCTCGGGCGCAAGCGCGGCGCAGGCGCAGAGGAACGAGGCGCAGGCCAGGGCAAGGAATCCATTCTTCATATTCGTTGACAAGGGAGTATTTTCAGAAAAGCGGCCGGGCGAGAACGTCCGGCAAGTATAGCCGCCTGGCGGTGGAGGAGCTTCACCGACGAGCGCGCCCGCATGAACCCGCTCTCGCGCATTTCATGCCCAGGCGTCCATGGTACTGTATCATCGCGGCTGGCCAGGATCATTCGCTATTCCTGACATTCGTTCCGTGTTTTCCCGGTATTCTCCTCAAAACAATGAAATTTCTTCTGATCCCGGAAAACAATTCCTTGTCGCATATCGGGAAATGCCTGTCGGTAATGGATATTCTCGAACAGCGCGGGCATGAAACCGAAATCGCCGTCACGAAAAACCATTCCGGCTTTCTGGATGATCTGGGAATCCGGCACCATCTCCTGCCGGACATTCAGGAAGCCGATTGCGGTGGATTTCCCACGTTTGGCTGGTTTTCCAAGGTCGGCCTGATTGCCGATTGCATCCACGAGGAAGTCGATCTGATCGATCGAATCAGGCCCGACCGGGTGGTCGGTGTTTTTCGGCCCACGCTGTACGCTTCGTCCGCGATTACGGGAGTATCCCATGATTCATTGATCTGTGGCTGCATGGTTCCGGAATTCCGGGAAGTGCTGGGCTTCATGGGAAATGAGGATCGGATAGAAGTTCAAAAGAAACTGCTCGCCAACTTTTTTTCGTTTGCGGGAACCAGGCTGAATGAGGCCATGGCGAAATTTGGCTTGCCTGCAATGGAAGATATCCGGGAAGTCTTCGTGGGCGAGCGGACCTTTCTGTGGGATTTCCCGGAATTTCTGCCATTGGCGACACGCGGCAATATGCTTCATGTCGGCCCCATTGCCCTGCGCCATTGGCCTTACGATCCTTTCGATCCGGACCGGATCGTGAAACGCGGCCTGCCCGTCGCCGTCATTTCGTTTGGCACTTGCACTTGCGTAATGGACGATGCCGTTGTTCGGCGAATTGCCGGGTTGTTGCTGGAATCGGGTTATCAGGTGATCATTGCCGCCGGAGGCCGAAAGGCGATGTATGACCTGGAATCGGGCGATCCGCGGGTGACGGTCTTGAATTATGCCCGTCTGACCGAGATATTTCCTCATGCCTCGCTGCTGGTAACTCATGGCGGACAAATGACGGTTTTCGAGGCCTTGAGAAATGAAGTTCCCGTATTGACCATGCCGTTCCAGCCTGAACAGGCCCACAATGGCGTGTGTCTGGAACGGATCGGCTGCGGGGCCCGCCTGATCCCGTCAACGCTTTTTTACGGCCTTTCCGAGGATTACGTCCAGGCGTTTCAGCGTGTCTCCGACGATGATCTGAAAGAAAAAATCGCCCGCCTGGTCGATGATCCGGAAACCGGAAAGGCTCTCGCCAGGATGAGACAGGTCATCGCCCGTTACTCTGGCGCCGAAGCCATAGCCCGGGCGCTTGAGGGGAAATAGATGGCGGTGGGGATCGTTCTGGTGCATGGCTATACCGGTTCCGTTCTCGATCTGGAAACCCTGTATGTGGAACTGAGCGACGCGTTCGGGGCGGACTCCGTGAATTGCGTCCGGCTCCCCGGCCACGATTCGGGAGGTATTCCGGTATTCGATGAAGGTCGTTTTCTCGATGCGATTGCCAGCGCCTGCTCCATCTTTCAGGAGCAAAAAAGGAAGCTGGTCGTCATCGGCCATTCCACGGGGGGCAATCTGAGCCTGGCCGCGCTGGCCGATAACGCGATTGCGCCGGATCTTTTGATTCTCGCCGCTGCTCCGAAAAAAATCGACGGCGCTTTTCTTGACCGATGGAAAAAACACCGAAGCGGAAAGACGCCCGTCGCTCTGGATGATCTGGCGCTGCTGGTGAAATTCGTCAACATCACCGGGGCGACGCGGCGAACAGCGGATTCCCCGGTATTGATTCTTCACGGGGAAGCGGACGAGCTCGTTCCCTGCCGGCAATCGGAGGCGTGGAGCGAGGGATTCTTTGGAAAGCCTGCCCGATTGGCAATCCTTCCAGGAGCGGGACATCATCTTTTCAGCGGGTCAACCGCGCCCTTGGCGGTTGACTTGATTTCGCGGGCTGTTTCAGACCTGGATTGCGGCAACCGGATCGACTCGGAGACAAGCGCCGCCTTGAGCAGAATCGAACCGGGATTCAGGGATTTCTTATCGGCGACGCCTTCCGCTTTCGCGCATCTGGTCCGATGTCCGGGCGTTCGTCGCGCGCTGGGCGAAGAACTGGATCTGACCCCGGTAGCCCAGGGTGATCCGCTCATTGCCAACATCGAAATCACCACCTGTTGCAATCTGAAGTGCCGCTTTTGCGCGCGCACCCGCTTGGCAAGGACCGGCCGGCACATGCCTTTTGACACCTTCCGCAGGGTTCTCGCCTGGCTCCCCAATTCCTACAGGATCACTCTGGTGGGGCTGGGCGAGCCTTTGTTGCATCCGGAACTCGATATTTTCATCAGATACGCCAAGTCTCTGGGGAAAAAAGTTGGTCTGGTGACCAACGCCATGCTTTTGAGTGAAAAAGCGGGGCGGAATTTATTGGATGCGAAACTGGATTCCATCGCTTTCAGCCTCGATGCTTCCCATCAGGAATTGTCCGACGCGGTAAGGAAGGGAAGCGATTTCACGAAAGTCATCGACAATATCAGGAGTTTTGTCCGGATTTCCAAAGCGATGGCCGCCAATATTTCCATGGCGGTATTTTCGGCCATATCGATCGATACCGTGGCCGCTCTGGACGGCCTCATCGATTGTGTATCCGATTTGGGCGTCGACGCGTTGATGCTGACCGACCTGAATTTCAAGGCCAATCTGGAACATTCCCTCTGGAAAAACCGAAACGGAGCCATCGAAGCCATGGTGCGCGCCGCAATCTCCCGTGCTTTCACCAAAAACTTACCGGTTCTTTCGGTTGGCGGCCTGGAGGAATTCGGTCTCACAGACCGCTATCGTGATTTTCTCTTGATTCCTCCTGGCCGGCTCTACCAACGTTCCGCCCGGCGCGCGCACTGTCTTTCTCCCTGGCAGACCATCCCGATCGGAGTGGATGGAACGGTCAGCTGCTGTGATTGCCAGCCGGAATTTGTCGTCGGCAGGCTCTGGCACGACCCCTTTTCCAGGATATGGAATGGGGAAGCCATCAAAAGACACCGTGCCGAAATGCTCGGCCCCGATCCTCCCGAGGCTTGTCGCATCTGCCCCAGGTTTTAGCCCGTCATTCTCCGGGCGCGGCGATCATCAGGGTATGTCCGCCGATGCCCAATCCGTCGACGACTTCCTCCGTCACGAAGCCGGACCGCGCGAGACATTTCTCCAGCGTCTCGAAACGGAGAAAACGGCTGTTGCCGTTGGCCATGCACGTAAAATAGAGCGAAATCGCGTTGAGCGTCAGCGCGCCGGCCTCGAAGCGCTGGCGGTCGCACAACGGCTCCAGGATGAAAAGACGCGCCTCGGGTTTCATGGCCCGGCGAACTCTGGCCAGAATCCCGGTGATTTGCGCCTCCGAAAAACAGTCGAGAAACTGGCTCATCCACCAGACATCGGCTTCTCCCGGTAAACGTTCGTCCCGCAACATGTCGACGGAATGCGCGCCGATGCGCGCGGCGACGTCCGGGCCCTCCTTGCCGATTTCGCGTTCCAGCAGCGCCAGTTGTTCCGGCAGGTCGAGCACCGTCACGCGCACGTCGCGGTCATGCGCCGCGCAGCGCAGGGCCCAGCGCCCCGTGTTTCCGCCGACGTCGTAGATGTGACCGGGCCGATGGCGAAAGACGTGCGCCAGCGCCAGCCCGAAGGCGTCGTCCGAATAATGGTGATCG
The DNA here is from genome assembly GCA_031279425.1 of Accumulibacter sp. GTDB lineage: Bacteria > Pseudomonadota > Gammaproteobacteria > Burkholderiales > Rhodocyclaceae > Propionivibrio. Next base: position 3,102 of record JAITIQ010000085.1, on the reverse strand, counting down.
AAGGCGAACCAGCTCGTTCTCGCCGGTTCCGGCAGGGAAGGCAATGCCGGATAGATCGTCGGCCAGTCGCCGAAAACGCCAAGTCCCGCCGGTTTTCCTTCCCTCAGCGCCTGGCCGAGCTTCGCCATGCCCGCGTAGCAGACGTCGCGCACGTAATCCATGTTGACGCGCGTCATCGCGTTCCCGAGCAGGCACCGGCCCACGCGCCCCAGAAAAAAACGTCCGTCTTTCTCGAAAAGGAGGCGCGCGGCGAGTCCCGCGTCGAGCAGAACCCCCGCGGCATAGACGCTGAGGCCGCAGTCCCGGACGATCTCGTCCAGGGCCGCGCCCTGGGCGCCGCTGCGCTTGAGGCGCGCCAGGACGCCGAAATCGCGCAGGCAGACGGCGGCCTGGAAGAGGATCGGGCCGAAGACGATGCGCTGCGCCTCCGTGACGGCGTCGGCGGCCTCTATATCGTCCCTGTCGTAAAGAAAGCGCTCATCGGATGGATTCATTCGGATTCTTTCGTAAAAAAACCGGCGTGAGCAGCCAGGAAAACGTCACGCCCAGGGTAACGGTGAGACCCAGCGCGCGCAGGGCCGGGGTCCGGGACAGCGAAAGCAGGCCGAACGAGAGCAGCGTGAGCGAGGCGGCGAGCGTCGTCGCCAGCAGGGTGTGCGCGTGCGCCCGCCGCGCTTGCAGGAAAATGGCGTAATCGACGCCCATGCCGAGCGTCAGGAGGAGCGCGAGAATACTCAACATCTGCAGCGGTATTCTCGCGTAGCCCATGCATGCCAGCGTCAGCGCGCCCGCCGAGAATACCGGCGCGACGATGCGCCACACGTTCGCCCCGAAGAACGGGAAAAGCAGGAGCGGCGCGGCGAGGCAGGCGGCGAGCAGGGTTTTCCCGAGCAGACCGCGGTAGCGCGCCATCAGGGTGGAAATCTCGCGCGTCTGGTCGACCCATTCCACCCGCGACGTTCCGCTCGTTTCGCCATTCGATGCCAGCGCGGCGAGACCGGCGGCGGCGTCGATCCCTGTGATGCCTTGCAGCAACACCATGCCGGCATGGCGCGCCGCGACGCGGGACTCATCGGCCACGCCGAGCCACAGGGCGCGGAACGGCGCGCTCACCGGCGCGGCGAGCCAGGCCTCCAACGTGAGGATCGGCGCCTTTTCCGCGCCGCCATGCCAGTGCTCGGGCAAGTCGAGTTCGGAGGCGATCCGCTCGAGACTCGCGCGCAAGCGTTCCCGCAGGGCGATGGCCTCGCGCTGGCGCGCGGCGGACGGCAGAGTGCGGCTCACCGCTTCGTAACCGCCGACCTTTCCTTCCTGCATCCACGGGCGCAGGCGTTCGATCAGGGCTTCCTCGGCTTGCAGCACCGCCTCGGGACTCTCGCCGCTGACCAGGAACATCTGGGCCGGGCTGGGCAAACGCAGGATTTCCGAAACCTGCCGCTGTTCGTCCATCAGGCCGGCGTCGCCGGCAAACAGGGCGCGGATATCGTCATTGACGCGCAATTGGCCGATGCCGCCCGCCGCCGCCGCGGCGAGGAGGAGCGTGAGCGCCAGGGGCTTGACGCCGCCGCGCCAGCGCGGCCAGCGGTCGAGCAGGCACTTCATCGGGTCGGCGCTTTGCGGCAGCGGCAGAGTGGCGGGCAGCAGGTACGGATAAAAACACAGCACGCTGGTCCAGGCGCCGAGGATGCCGCTCACGGCGAAAATCGCCATTTGCTCGAGTCCGGGAAACGGCGTCAGGGCGAGCGCGCAATACGCCAGCGCGGGCGTCGCCAGCACCATGAGCAACGTCGGCAGGAGCCGCCGGAAGCGCTCCCACACGGGTTCCCTGCTGCCCAGATGCTGCGCGAACACGAGGATGGCGTAGTCTACGGCGACGCCGATAAGGCTCGCGCCGAAGACGAGGGTGAGAAGGTGCGCGCGCTCGAAGAGCAGGAAGACCGTGGCGAGCGCGGCGACGGTTCCGGCGGCGAGCGACGCGGCGATGAGCGCCAGGGCATGGGCGCTCCGAAAGATGAAGCCGATCAGAAGAAAAATGCCGAGCAGGGAACCCCATCCGATCCGCTTCATTTCATCGCGCGCCTTGCTTGATGCGTCCGCCGCGTGCAGCACGACCCCGGCGCGCAGGAAACGGGCTTGCGTGTCGATGGCCAGCACGCGTGCGCGCGCGTCCATCAAGCCGGCAAGGAGTTCCCGCTGGAAACCGGAATCGAACGCGCTCTTCGGCAAGACGAAGATCAGCGCCGCGTAAACGCGGCCCGCGTGTCCCACCATCAGTTCGCCGCCGGACGGACGGACGGGCGTGGCTTCGCCCAGGCTTCGCAGCCAATCACCGAAGAATCCATAAGGATCGTCCCGCCAGGACGCGGCGCCCGGCGTAAACAAGGCGTAGGCGCGATTCAGGGCGCGCGCCGTCGCCGCCTCGACCGTCGCCGAGGCGGTCCATTCGCGGTCGGCGGCGGTCATCAGCCCGCGCCGATAGGGAAAATAGAAATCGCCGGGGAAGGCCGACGCGCCCGCCTGCTCGATGAGACCAAGCCCGTCGAGCGCCGCGCGCGCTTCGCTCGCCGCGCGCCGTGTCGTCGCCTCGTCGCCGGCCGACACGAGCAGCGCCAGTTGCCGCTCGCCGCGCGCGGCGAACGCCTTCATCGCCGCTTCGAGCAGCGGACGGCGTTCATCGCGCGGCAGGAGCGCCAGGAGGTCGGTGTCCACGCGCGCGCGCCAGGCCGGATACTCCATCACCAGAAGGCACGCCGCGCCGAGCAGAACCGCCAGCCACACCCCTGCCAGCCAGCGATGCGTCCGCGCAAGAAGGGATAGCCGCGAATGCGCGTTCACTCGAAGCGTTTCCTCAAATCCGCCGGAATCTCGCCGGCATGGGAGATCGCCCGGAATTCGATGCGCGTCGTGTCCCCGGCGGCGCTGATGATTTCGACCTGTTCGACGTCGCGCGCGCCGCGCAGGACGAGCGCGCGGAGCAGGCGGGCGAGATGGACGTCCTTCGGCGTGAATTCGAGCCGCCAACGCTCGCCTTCCACCTCGCCGGAGGCGTCAAAGCCGCGGGCGAGCGCGTCGAGATCGCCCGCGAGCACGCTGAACAGGATG
>JAITIQ010000051.1 GCA_031279425.1 Accumulibacter sp. | reverse complement strand
AAGGCACTGGCTTCCGATTCGATCAGACCATTCTGGATGAATTTCCAGCAGGTCAAGCCGGCATGCTGCGACGTATTCGTCTGGATAGCCGCATGGAGAGACAAGATCAGGTATTGGGTGTTATCGTCCTACGAACTCGAACATCATCGCGACTATTCTGTTGGCCGGCATCGTGGCAACACAGGTGAAGGGCAACTGCACGTCCGTCAGGACAATATCGGTGACTTTGCACCATTTGAAATTGCGTCAGACAATCTTGCAGAGGCCACTCGAGCAGCGTATGCAAGAGAGGTGGCAGCACGCTGTGGTAATGACTGACTGTCGCATCCCGGACGATTCAATCCAATTCGCACCCAGAACGGAGGCCGGCGCATGACTCTTCCCGTTTTCATCTTCGTCGGCCATTCCAACGCCGGCAAGACGACTTTCGTCGAAAAGCTGATTCCCGAACTGGTCCGGCGCGGCAGGCGCGTGGCGACGATCAAGCACGCGCATCACCGGGTCGAGCTCGACGCCGAGGGCAAGGACAGTTGGCGCTACCGGCGGGCCGGCGCGGCGATGAGCATGCTGCTGACGGCTTCGGCGCTGCAACTGGTGGCCGACGCGACCGAGCGGCGCGAGCCGGCGCAGCTGGCCGAACGCTTTCTCGGCGAGGCCGACGTGGTGCTGGCCGAAGGTTTTTCGCAGGCGGCGGGCGCGAAAATCGAGGTGCTGCGCCGCGCCGGCGGCCAGGAGCCGCGCTGCGCGATCGGGGACGGACTGATCGCCCTGGTCACCGACTGCCCGGAAATCTATCCGGAATTGCCGCGCTTCGGCCTGGAGGACGCGGCGGGCATGGCCGAATTCCTGTTGCGGCGGATGCCATGATCGACGATTGTACCGGGCTGATCCTGGCGGGCGGCGATTCGCACCGCATGGGACGCGACAAGGCGGCGCTCGAATTCGGCGGGCAGACCCTGCTGCAGGGCGCGACCGCCCTCTTGCAGAGCGTTTTCCCCAGGGTGCTGCTCAGCGTGCGCCATCCGCGCGATGATGCCGCCGTGCCGCAGGTGACGGACGATCCGTCCGATGCCGGGCCGCTGGCCGGGTTGTGCGCGGGGCTTGCCGGAGCCGGAACGCCGTGGGTTTTCGCGCTGGCCGTCGACATGCCCTTCCTGGACGCCGCGCTGATCCGCGAGCTGGCCGGGCGGCGCGGCGGGTTCGAGGCGGTCGTTCCGGTCGTGCGCGAGGTTCCGCAGCCGCTGGCCGCGTATTACGCGGCCTCGGCCCTGCCGGCTCTACACGCGGTATTGACCGGCCCCGGCAGGCGCGGACCGCGCTCCGCGCTGGAATGCCTGAACGTCTGCCTGGTTCGCGCGGATGAAGCGCCGGACGGCTTCATCGACCTCGATACTCCGGGGGACGTGAAAGCGGCGCTGGAGAAGCGCGCCAGGACGCAAGGTACGGAAGATCGAACAATCTCGCTTATTCTGGAGAATACAGAGGAAGACAATGAACCCGAGAAGCACCGATCAAGTCGAAATTCGTCGTTTACGCGAAGGAATGAAGACTGGAATCCATGAAAATCAATGAGTTATATTGTCTTCCGAGCAAAAACAACTTTTGCCTTTCTCCGTGTTAAAGGAAGTTCACTTTCGCTTTCATTCAAACTCTAAGGATAGCCATGGAAAAGAACGTGAATCTGTCCGTCGGCGAGGCGCAGGCCCGCGTCATGCGGCACGTGCCCTTGGGCAGCGTCGAGGACATCCCGCTCGAACGCTCGCTCGGGCGTGTGCTGGCCGAGGACGCGCGCGCCAACCGCGACCTGCCGCCGCGCGACGTGTCGGCGATGGACGGTTTCGCCGTGCGCAGCGCCGACGCGGCCTGCGCGGGCGCGGTGCTGACGGTGATCGAGGACATCCGGGCCAGCGATCGGCCGCGGAGCACCGTCGTCGACAGCCAGTGCGCGCGCATCATGACCGGCGCGCCGCTGCCGTCCGGTGCCGATGCGGTGATCCGCGTCGAGGATACCCGGATGCTCTCCGGGGAGCGCGTCGAAATCCTGGTGCCGGTGAAGGCCGGCGACGACGTCCGCCGGCGCGGCGAAGCCATGAAGACCGGCGACGTGGTGCTCGAGGCGGGCACGAAAATCACGCCCGGCGTGGTTGGCGTGCTGGCCGCCGTCAAGCGCACGCGGGTGAGCGTCCGGCGCTGCCCGCGCGTGGCCGTGCTGTCGAGTGGTGACGAGCTGGAGGCGCTCGATGCGCCGTTCGATCCCGAGCGCATTCCGGAATCGAACGGCCATGCGTTGATGGCGCAGGTACGGACGCTGGGCATCGAACCCGCTTATCTGGGAATCGCCCGCGACGATCCGGACGATCTGGCGGACCATTTGCGCCGGGGTCTGGCGCATGACGTGCTGCTGGTCTCCGGCGGCTCGTCGGTGGGCGTGCACGATCACGTGCGGCCGGCGCTGGAAGCACTCGGCGTGACCCTGCATTTCTGGTGTGTCGAGATGAAGCCGGGCCATCCCGTGGCCCTGGGCACCTACGGCGAGCACCTGGTCTTCGCCCTGCCGGGCAACCCGGTGTCGAGCATGGTCTGTTTCGAACAGTTCGTCGGTCCGGCGCTGCGCGCCTTCATGGGACATGCGCGCCCGTTCCGCCGCGCAGTGGCGGCAAGCTTGGCGCGCGAGATCAAGCACCGGCCGGGGCGCACGGAATTCGTGCGCGTGACCTTGCGACGCGAGGCCGATGGCCGTCTGATAGCGGCTTCGACCGGCGCGCAGAGCAGCGGCAATCTCTGCTCGATGGCCCAGGCCGACGCTCTCCTGATCGTGCCCCCGCAGTGCGCCGGACTGCCTTCCGGCGCGGCGGTGCGGGTTTTGCCGCTCGACGGCGCCGGCTTCGATGCCGTCTCGGAATTCATGGAGCATACGGCGTGAGCGCCGTTCCGGAGACGGCCCGTATTGGCATCGTGACTATTTCCGATCGCGCGAGTCGTGGCGTCTACGAGGATCGCGGCGGGCCGGCGATCCACGCCTGGCTTGCGCGCGCGCTGGCCTCGCCTTGGCAGGCCGTGGCGCGCGTGATTCCCGACGATCGACCGCTGATCGGGCGGACCCTGGTCGAGCTGGCCGATGCCGAGGCGTGCAGCCTGGTGGTGACGACCGGCGGAACCGGGCCGGCGCCGCGCGACCTGACTCCGGAAGCAACCGAGGCGGTATGCGAGAAAATGCTGCCGGGCTTCGGCGAGCGGATGCGCGCCGCCTCGCTCGAGTTCGCCCCGACGGCGATTCTCTCGCGCCAGACGGCGGGAGTCCGGGGGCGCTGCCTGATCGTCAACCTGCCGGGGAAACCTTCGGCGATCGGCGATTGCCTGGACGCGGTTTTTCCCGCCGTGCCGTACTGCATCGACCTGATCGGCGGCGCGAGGCTGGAAACCCGACCGGAAGTCTGTCGGGCCTTCCGTCCGGCGGCGGAGAATACTTGAAGGATGCGTCTGTTTTTCGCTCTCTGGCCGCCCGAACCTGTGGCGCGAGCGCTCGCCTGCGCGGCGCGCGCCTTGGCGCGAAGTTTCGGCGGCAGAGCGGCGCGGCGGGAGACGATTCACCTGACTTTGGCGTTTCCCGGCGAGGTCGCGGACGAGCGTCTGCCGGAGGTGATCGCGGCCGCCCGCCGGGTACGGGCCGAGCCTTTCGAACTGCTCGTCGACCGCCTGGGGGTTTGGCGTCGCCAGCGGCTGATCTGGGCGGGTTGTCCGGTCGCGCCGCCCTTGCGGGCGCTGGTCCTGGATCTGCGCGAGCGGCTGCGCGCGGCGGAGGTGGCCTGCGACGAGCCGCAGCGTTTCGTCCCCCATCTGACCCTGGTGCGCAAGGCCGGCGACGCGGCATCGGCGGAACTGCCGGCGTTCGGGCCGCTGCCGTGGCCTTGCGGGAATTTCGCGCTGGTCCGCTCCCGACGGACGGAGGCCGGACCCGATTATCTCGTCGTCGCCGAATTTCCCTGCGCATGAACCGGAAGGCGCGCGCCCGGCCCGCTGGCAGAAAACTGGAGGAGTGATCGTGATCGAATTTTCGGAAGAAGCCCTGGCCTACGTCGGGGAAAGGAAGTTGCCGGTAGTCATCGACCTTCCGTACAAGGTAAGCGGCTGCTGCTTCGACCTGGCGGAGCCTCCGTCCGTCCGTCTCGGCGAGCCGAAGGACATGGCCGACTACGTGCGGCAGGATTCCCCCGGAGTCACCCTGTACGTGCCCCGCTGCCTGTCCGATGCCCATGCGCTGACCATTCGCGTGCGCAGCTTTCTCGGTTTCCGCAGCCTGGTCGTGGATGGCTGGAAACCGATCTGATCCGGTATTTCCGTACGGCATGTACAGGCGGGGGAGGGGAAGGCAGACGGTGGCGCGAAAGGAAAGGGCGGCAAACCGTTGGTCAGGCAAAAAATCATCCCATTCCAGATCACTGAGATTCCTTGCCAATCAAGTTTTCGGCGTGCGCTCGTTTGCTGTCGCTTCGGACAAAGTCTCGCCGGGCGTTGCACCTTTTTTGTTTTTTTGGGCGATGACCCTAGGGAACGGGCGCATGGAACGTCGTGGGGCGGATACGAGCCGATGAAATACGTGTCATGTGTACCAAAAATGACACACATCGATCCGCTCGTTCTCGCCATCGATTCGGGCAGCGCGATCCTGGACCGCAGCGCCCGGCATGGACGCGACCTCGATCTGTCGAGCGCCGTCGCAATGACGGTCTTCGAAGCCTGGTGGTAAAAAAGGTTCGACGACGCGGAGGCGATGAATCGGATGTTGCCCACGACTGCGCGATCCCTTGCTCCCGATATATTCCATATTGAAACATGTGTGTTTCTTTGTGGGATACGCGCCACTTTTACGGTGTTTTCTTTTCCCGAAAAGACGATAAAAAACAGGCGCTTGGAGGCCCATCCCACGTCTGGATCGAATATTGCTGTGTCTTCCACAGAACAAGATCGGGAGAAGTGTCGTGCTGCAAGTGAAATTGACCAAGCCGTTCGAGATGAGTTTCCTGGAGGCGCCGGTTCCAGAGATTGGTGAAGACGAAATCCTGATCCGGATGAAGCGGGTGGGCGTCTGCGCTTCCGACATTCAAGTCTATCACGGCAAGCACAGGTACATGACGTTTCCGGTCGTGCAGGGACACGAAGGCGCTGGCGAGATCGAGAGGCTTGGTGGCAAGGTCTCCGGATTCCGGAAAGGTGACCGGGTCACCGTGCAGCCGCAGGTGTTTTGTGGGCATTGCGCGCCATGCCGGAACGGGCAGGTCAACGTCTGCCAGAACCTCAAGGTGTACGGAGTCCATACCACGGGGATGCTCTCGGATTATTTCGCGGCGCCGGCAGCGAAGGTCCTGCGCCTGCCGGACACCATGGGCTTCGACGAGGGGGCGCTCGTCGAGCCGGCCGCCGTCGCCACGGGCGCGATCCGGCGCTGCGGGGATCTCGCCGGCAGGAACGTGGCGGTCCTGGGCGCCGGAACGATCGGCAACCTGGTGGCGCAGGTGGCGGGAGCGTCCGGAGCGAGGAAGGTCGTTCTCACCGACATCGTCCCGAAGCGCCTCGACATCGCGCGTGCCTGCGGCATCGGCGCCTGCGTGAATACGCGCGGCCGGAGACTCAAGGAGGTCATCCTCGATCAGTTCGGCGACGACGAGGCCGATGTCATCATCGACTGCGCCGGCGTCAAGGCGCTTTTCAGCGAGGCCGTGGCCGCCGCGCGCTGCGCGTCGAAGCTCGTCGTCGTGGCCAATCACAAGGAACCGGTCGAGCTCGAGCTGCCGCTCTTGCAGCGCCGCGAAGTCGATCTGCTCGGCATCATGATGTACCTGCGCGAGGACTTCCAGCGCGCGATCGAGCTGATTTCCCGGCGGGTGGTCGTCACCGTGCCGCTCATCACCGATCACTTCTGCCTCCGCCGGATGGAGGAAGTCTATCGGTACATCGACGACAACCCCGAAAAGGTCATGAAGGTCGTGATCGATATCGGCGATTGAACGAGGAAGAGGAAATGAGTCTGAGCGGGCAGAGGAAAAACGAACTCGACGCGCTGTGCCTGCGTCTCCGGCGGGATCTGATCCGTGTGCTGCACGGCATCCAGACCGGACATCCGGGCGGATCGCTGTCGATGACGGAAATCCTGGTGACGCTGTACTTCGAGAAGCTGCGCATCGATCCGGCCCGGCCCGGCGATCCTGGCCGCGACCGTTTCATCCTCAGCAAGGGGCATGGCGCGCCGATGCTCTACGAGGTGCTCGCCGAGCGCGGCTTTTTTCCCAGGGAGGATCTCGGTAGCCTGCGCCAGATCGGCAGTCATCTGCAGGGCCACCCCTGCGCCCGGAAAACGCCGGGGATCGAGCTGTCGACCGGGCCGCTCGGCCTCGGACTGTCCGCCGGACTGGGCATGGCCCTAGCCGCCCGACTAGACGGCAGGGACTACCGCACCTACGTGCTGATGGGTGACGGCGAGCTGCAGGAAGGCATCGTCTGGGAAGGCGCGATGTCGGCGGCCAGATTCGCGGCCGATCGTCTGTGCGTGATCGTCGATTACAACGGTGTGCAGCTTGACGGCACCCTCGACGAAGTCATGCCCCTGGGCGATCTTTCCGCCAAATGGCGCGCCTTCGGCTGGCAGGTGATCGAGGTCGACGATGGCCATGACCTTACGCAATTGTCCGATGCCATCGATCAGGCCGCCACGACCAAAGGCCGGCCCGTGGTGATCCTCGCCCGAACGGTCAAGGGCAAGGGGGTTTCGTTCATGGAAGGCGAGAGCGCCTGGCACGGCAAGCCGATCGGCGACGACGACTATGCCAAAGCGATGAAAGAACTGGGGGTGGAGGCATGAGCACGGTCAAGAGAGCGATCCGCGACGTCTATGGGGAAACCCTGGCCCAGCTCGGTCGCGAGAGTCCGGACGTCGTCGCGCTCGAAGCCGATGTCGGCGCTTCCTCCAAGAGCCGACTCTTCGGCGAGGAGTTCCCGCGGCGCTATTTCAATGTCGGCATCGCCGAGGCCAACATGGTGGCGATGGCCGCGGGTCTCGCGAGCGCCGGCAA
>JAITIQ010000029.1 GCA_031279425.1 Accumulibacter sp. | reverse complement strand
CGTCGCAAGGCGGGAACTTCTACCATCGGGGAAATCGAACGCATCAACGATCTTCTGGAGGCCGACACCATGCTTGCCGAACGTATCGAATCCTGGTTTGAGGAAGCCACCCGGAAGGGACTGCAGCAGGGAATGGAGGCGGGTCTGTTGAAAGGCCAGGCCGGGATTCTGGCCAAGCAGTTGAAGCTTCGTTTCGGTCCCCTGCCGGCGGAGATGGTGGAGCGGCTCTCCCATGCCACGGCGGACGAACTCGACGCCTGGGCCGAGGCGGTGCTCACCGCGCCCTCGCTCTCGGCGGTGTTCGATCCGTCCCGGCATTGAGCCGATCCGTCCGGCTCTCCGATTCTTCTTTCGTCTCGCCGTTTCCGTCTTTCTTTCCTGCCTCATCCTTTTCTCTTTTCTGCGAGTTCCTCGTCCGGCGAGGGGCGAATCCGGGGGGTCGCCCTGTTTCCTTCCGACACTCACTTTCGCTGATCTCCCGGGTCCTATCGGGAACCGGAGCCCGGTGATTTCGGCCAGGCGCTGGGGCGAAAGTTCTTCCTCCTCCTTTTTCGACAGGAAAGCCGGCAGGCTCGGCGAGCTGACGCGGGAATCGGCGCAGGCCGCGCCGTCGGTCGCGCGCAAGCGCTCGCGCTCGCTGGCGATGGTCTCGGCGCTCGCCGGCATTCCGGTGGAAATCATCCCGGAGCCGCTGCCGGAAGAGGTCGCGGACCCGGTGGCGGTTCCTGTTCCGGGCGAGGATTCGCCGGCGCAGGCAAGACCGTCACTCATCGATCTCATCGAGGCGGACTGCTTGCCCATGCAGGGCGGTCCGCCTGAATCGCCGGATCATCCTGGAAACCGCATCGTCATCCCTTTTTCACCAACTCGCGCAGGGCCGCCTCGTCGATGACCCGCACCTTCCATTCCCGCGCCTTGTCGAGTTTCGTTCCGGCCTCCTCTCCGGCCACCACGTAATCGGTCTTCTTCGATACCGAGCCGCTGACCTTGCCGCCGGCGGCTTCGATCAGCGCCCGGGCCGCGTCGCGCGAGAGCGCGGGCAGCGTGCCGGTGAGCACCAGGACTCTGCCCGCGAGCGGCCCCGGCGCGGCCTCGGCGCGGCCTTCGCCTTCCGGCCAATGCGCGCCGGCCTTGATGAGGCGCTCGACCACTTCGCGGTTGTGCGCCTCGGCGAAGAAATCGACGATCGATTCGGCCACCACCGGCCCCACGTCGGGCACGGCTTCGAGCGCGACGGCGTCGGCCGCCATCAGCGCGTCGAGCTTGCCGAAACGACGCGCCAGTGCCTTGGCCGTGCTCTCGCCGACGTTGCGGATGCCGAGCGCGAAAATGAAGCGATCGAGCGTCGTCTCCCGGCTCCTGGCGATGGCGGCGGCGAGATTTTCCGCCGATTTGTCACCCATGCGTTCCAAGGCCGCGAGTTCCGGGACGCTGAGATCGTAGAGGTCGGCAGGCGTCTTCACCCGGCCGGAGGCGGTCAATTGCTCGACCAGCTTCTCGCCCAGGCCCTCGATGTCCATCGCGCGCCGACTGGCGAAATGCAGCAGCGCGCCCTTGACCTGCGCCGGGCAGACCAACCCGCCCGAGCAGCGCGCGACGGCCTCGCCCTCCTCGCGCACGACGCGCGAGCCGCATTGCGGGCAGGTCTCCGGCAGCGCGAACGGCGGATGGGCCGGCTCCTCGATGAACATGTCCCGCGCCGACGGCTTCATTGGCCGCGCCTCGAGCGCGACGGCCACGACTTCGGGAATCACGTCGCCGGCGCGGCGCACGATCACCGTGTCGCCGACGCGCACGTCCTTGCGCCGTGCCTCGTCCTCGTTGTGCAAGGTGGCGTTGGTGACCTGGACGCCGCCGACGAACACCGGCTGCAATTTGGCGACCGGGGTGAGCGCCCCGGTGCGTCCGACCTGCACGTCGATGGCGACGACGACGGTGCGCGCCTCCTCGGCCGGGTATTTGTGCGCCACCGCCCAGCGCGGCTCGCGCGTGCGAAAGCCCAGGCGTTCCTGCAAGGCCAGGCTGTTCACCTTGTAGACCACGCCGTCGAAGTCGAAGGGAATGCTCGCCCGCATCTCGCCCATACGGTCGTGAAAGGCGGCGAGTTCGCCCGCGCCGCGCGCCACGGCGCGATGTTCGCACACCGGCAGGCCGAAGGCGGCGAGCGCTTCGAGCAATCCACCGTGCGTGGTGGGCAGCGTCCAACCCTCGACCGCGCCGATGCCGTAAGCGAAGAAGCGGAGCGGGCGGCGGGCGGCGACGCCCGGATCAAGCTGGCGGATGCTGCCCGCCGCGCCGTTGCGCGGATTGACGAGCGGCTTTTCGCCGCGCGCGAGCGCCTTTTCGTTGTAGCGCGCAAGATCGTCGCGGCGCAGGTAGGCTTCGCCGCGCACTTCCAGCACCGGCGGCGCGTCACCTGTCAAAAGCAGCGGAATGTCGCGCACGGTCTTCAAATTCTGCGTCACGTCTTCGCCGGTCAGGCCGTCGCCGCGCGTGGCGCCGCGCGCGAAGACGCCGTTCTCGTAGCGCAGGCTGACCGCCAGACCGTCGAATTTGAGCTCCGCCGAGTATTCGACGGGCGCGGCGTCCGCGGGCAATTCCAGTTCGCGCCGCACGCGCGCGTCGAACTGCGCGGCGCCGGACGGGCCGGTATCGGTTTCGGTCTGGATCGAGAGCATCGGCACTTCGTGCCTCACCTGCGCGAACTGCGAAAGCGGCTGGCCGCCGACGCGCTTCGTCGGCGAGTCGGGCGTCGCGAGCTCCGGGTGTTCGGCCTCGATCGCCTGCAATTCCCGGAACAGGCGATCGTATTCGGCGTCCACGATCGACGGATCGTCGAGGACGTAGTAGCGGCGATCGTGCTCGACGATATCGGCCCGCAGCTTCCGGGCGCGCTCTGTGAAATTCATCGAAAACCAACTCCGGTTGGAGACCCCCCTTCAAGGGTCATCGAGCGCGGGAGGGTAAGCTCTTGCGCGCGTGGTCGCCCGGCTACGGGCGTGGATGGAAACAGGAATCCCACACTCCCTCGGGAAGCTCCGTTCCGCCGGCCTTCACGGGCAAACCCCGCAGCCGTCCGCGTTCCAGCCGTACCCCCCTGGCCTCGCGACTATACTGCCTTTCCCGCGGCGGTGGCGTTGAAACCGCCCCAAGGAGGGCGTATCGCGTCAGCAATATCCTGGAAACCGCGCCTGGATGCGCCCGTGAGTGCTTACGGCGGGACTCGCGCCCGTGGGAGCGCGGCCATGCCCCGGGGCGCGCCATGAAAAAACGGGCGCTGGAAGCGCCCGTTTCGAGTGGCAGATCTGTAAGACCGGATCAGAAGAGGTGCAGGATGCCCAGGGTGAAGTTGGTCTGCTTCTCGCCCATGACACCCGTCTTGGCCCAGCCCACGTTGATGCCCTCATCGTTGTCGAAGTACGAGACGTAGCCATACAGCGAGGTCCGCTTGGACAGAACGTGCTTGTAGCCAACGGCATACGCCTTGGTCTTGTGTCCCGGGTTGAGGCCTTCGACAATAGGATTAGCAGCAGTACCACTGACACGACTACCACCGTAGACGATACCCCCGATGGTGGCGCTACCGCCCAAGTAGTCCTTGTATTGCGCGTATTCGGCCACGACCGTGCCGGCGCTGCTGACCGGGACGCCGACGCCCAGGGACCACGCCGTCTGCTTGTCGCTGCCAGCGATGCCGCCCCAACCGAAGGCCAGACCGTCGTCGTTCGCCTTCGCGCGGATGTAGTTGGCGTACAGCTTGACGACCTTGAAGTCATACGTGCCGCCGATCGCCCATCCCTTGGCGCCGTAACCGCTGTTGTCGTTGCCGTTCCAGGCGCGCTGACCGTCAGCATTGGCCTGAGCGTGATAAACCGCAGTCAGATACAGCGGGCCATTGGCGTAACGCACGCCGAGGCCCAAGGCGCCGGCGTCAGAAGTATCGGAGCTTTTAAGTCCATTGCCGCCATGGGCGGGATTACCAGGTTTACTGGCATTCACTCTCTCGCCGAACGAGTAAATGGCCATGAAATCGAAGCCGGAGAATTTCGGGCTGGCGTAGGCAATCGAGTTGTTCCAACGGACTCCGTCGATGATCGGCATGTTCGCGCGGAAG
>JAITIQ010000120.1 GCA_031279425.1 Accumulibacter sp. | reverse complement strand
CGACGGGAAGGCGGCGGAGACGTAATGCTTCTCGCCATTCGGCGATTCGACGCCCAGGATCAGCATGTGCTCGGCCATCCAGCCGTCGTCGCGCGCCATGTTCGAGGCGATGCGCAAGGCCAGGCACTTCTTGCCGAGCAGCGCGTTGCCGCCGTAGCCCGAGCCGTAGGACCAGATTTCGCGCGTCTCGGGGTAATGCACGATGTATTTGACCGTCGGGTTGCACGGCCACTTCGGGTCCTTCTGGCCGGCTTCCTTCGGCGCGCCGATCGAGTGGATGCACGGGACGAAGGCGCCGTCAGTACCGAGCACCGGGAAAACGGCCCGGCCCATGCGCGTCATGATGCGCATGTTGACCGCGACGTAGGCCGAATCGGTGATCTCGAAGCCGATCTGGGCGATCGGCGAGCCGATGGGCCCCATCGAGAACGGCACGACGTACATCGTGCGGCCCTTCATGCAGCCCTTGAACAGGCCGCCCAGGATTTCGCGCATCTTCTTCGGGTCCTGCCAGTGGTTGGTCGGGCCCGCGTCTTCCTGCTTCTCGGAGCAGATGAAGGTGCGATCCTCGACGCGCGCCACGTCGGACGGGTCGGAGAAGGCCAGGAAGGAATTCCTGCGCTTCTTGAGCCGGATGAAGGTACCGGCGTCAACGAGTTCCTGGCACAGGCGGTCGTATTCTTCCTGCGAGCCGTCGCACCATACGACGCGCTCCGGGGTCGTCAGCGCGGCAATGTCGGCAACCCATTTCTTGACGCCTTCGTGCCGGACGTAGTCGGGCGCATTGATAGCTACGGTTTGTGTCATGGCAATACACTCACTTGAGAGGAGGGTTGAAAAAACGCTGTGTTCGTCACGCGGTCGGCGGCTGGAGCAAAGTCACTGATTTCACCGGGCCGGGACTTGCAATATCGGGGATGGCCGGACATCATTGACGGCTGGGCATCATTACCGCCTTGAACAAGCTTGCATTCTAACATACTCATCCAGCCGCAGGCTTGGCGGCAAGACGGACCGGCGCCCGCGTGAAATTCAAGTAGTTTCTCTGTTTTCGTAGCTATCTCATTATTTTTCTTGATTTTTTTAACATGCCTGCTAGGCTCTCGGAGAGTTCTCACAGGCAGGAGATCCATGCATGTTGGTCAAGCTGAAGTCGACGCTGGCGTTTTTCGCGGTATTGGGAATGGTATTGGGCTTGATGCCGCACAACGCCGATGCGGCGCCAAAGGGCAAGACGGTCGCGGTTTCCCGTGCCGGACAGCCCGCCGTGGCGGGAAAGAAAAAGCCTGGCGCCTCGTCCCGGGCAGGGGCGGCCAGGACGAAGCCGGCGCCGCTGGTGAAATCCGGCGCGGCGTTCGTCGTCGAGCAGGGCGGCGGGGCGCTGTTCCAGAAAAACGCCGGCGCCGTCGTGCCGATCGCGTCGATCAGCAAGCTGATGACCGCCATGGTCGTGCTGGATGACATACCCGACTTGCGGGCGGACATCGCCATTTCCGAAGACGACATCGATTATCTGCGCGGCAGCCGTTCGCGCCTCCACGTGGGCGCCACGATGACGCGGGAAACGGCCTTGCTGCTCGCCCTGATGTCTTCGGAGAACCGTGCCGCGCACGCATTGGCGCGATACTATCGGGGAGGACTGCCGGCGTTCGTGGCGGCGATGAATGCCAAGGCGCGATCGCTCGGCATGTTCGATACGCATTTCGAGGATCCGACCGGTTTGAGCAGCAACAACGTGTCGACCGCGCGCGATCTGGCGAAAATGGCCGCGGCTGCCTATCGCTATCCCATCATCCGTGAATTTTCGACGACGCCGGAGGCCACCGTGGAGATCTCCGGACAGCCGCTGGAATTCCACAACACCAATCCGCTCGTCAGAAACGCCGGCTGGCAGGTCGGCCTGTCGAAGACGGGATACATCAACGAGGCGGGCAAATGCCTGCTGATGCAGGCGCGCGTGGCGGATCGGCAGATCGTCATCATCCTGCTCGACGCCGTGGGCAAGCTGACCCGCGTAGGGGATGCCAACCGGATCAAGCGCTGGATGGAAGCCACGCTCGCCACGCAGGCGGCGAGCGGCGAGCGGGCGCGGCGGACGACGTCCTCGTTCGACGCGCCGGCCGCCGGTCCAGCGCATGCGCGACGCGCTGAAGCCGCGGGACAGCCTCGGAATTCATCAAACGCTATCTTCCCCAAGGAACCTTCGATCTCCTGATCGCAGACGAGGCACACGAGTGCAGTGCGACATGATGTCATATGAGTAATTGTTTCACTCTGAAAGGAGGAGGAAACCTGTTATTCCATTAACAGTAGCCTACCGGCACATGCGGGACTGGCAACGGTCTGGTGTGAAGCTGCCGGGACAATGTAATCGGGTCGAAAGACCGCGTCAGACCGTGAGGTCGAAACGTTATCTGCGAACACCGATGTGGATACGATGCCAGGCTGGATGGCATGACCAACACGTGTGAACTGCTGATAAACGTCGTTATGGCCGGAAGCCAGAGGTGTTGACAGGCTTTAACCAAAAGGTACGTGATGGGTTACGCCTCTTGTACTTGGGCGTACATGGACAACCAACATCACCGGCGAATAGGCAGGGTCTAAACCATCCCTGTTACTCATACGGAACATGGTAAGCCCGTATTTCCGCCAGCAATGGCAGAATGCTTGGGTGCGCCCTCACGCCGAGCGGCGGACTGGCACGGCATCGACTGGGCCAAGGCTTGCCGGGAAGTGAGAAGGATGCAAGCGCGTATTGTAAAGGCAACACGGGAAAACAGACACGGCAAGGTGAAAGCCCTGCAATGGATGTTGACCCACTCGTTCGCGGCCAAAGCCTTGGCCGTGCGGCGAGTGACTGAAAACAAAGGCGGTGTCACGCCGGGCGTCGACCGGAAAACGTGGTTCAGCCCGGAGGCCAAATCGCAAGCGATAACGACGTGGAGACGGCATGGCTACAAACCACAGCCGTTGAGACGGGTTTACATACCCAAGGCAAACGGGAAACTCCGGCCGCTGGGGATACCGACGATCAAGGATCGGGCCATGCAGGCTCTACATCCCATGGCACTCGAACCGGTCGCCGAAACCCGGGCGGACGGATGCTCCCATGGCTTCCGAAAGGAACGTTCGACAGCGGACGCGATCGCGCATTGTTTCAACGCGCTGACGTTCAAACGCTCCGCCGAATGGATTCTCGAAGGAGGCATCCAAGGCTGCTTTGACCATATCGCGCATGACTGGCTCTTGGCCCATATCCCGACGGATCGAACGATTCTGAGGAAGTGGTTGAAAGCCGGATACATGGAAGATCGACAACTCTTCCCCACCGAAGCCGGAACACCGCAGGGCGGTATCATTTCACCGACCCTTGCGAACATGGCGCTCGACGGTTTGGATGCCCGATTGAAGGCGGCGTTTCAAAAACGCCGCAAGATGGACGGCAAATATACCAATCTACGGGTGAACTATGTACGGTATGCGGATGACTTCATCGTGACAGGACGCTCGAAAGAGCTACTGGAGCAAGAGGTCATGCCGATCGTCAGGGACTTCATGCGGGAACGGGGGCTGACGCTCTCGCCCGAGAAGACCCGGATCACGCATATCGACGAAGGCTTCGATTTCCTGGGTCAGAATATTCGCAAGTACCAGGGCAAGATGCTGATTACGCCCTCGAAAGAGAATGTCAAGACCTTTCTGGGGAAGATACGCGCCAAGGTCAATGAGAAGAAGACCGTGGAACAGGCTCATCTGATTCGCGAGCTCAATCCGATGATTCGAGGCTGGACGAACTACCATCGGCACATCGTCGCCAAACGGACGTTCGACAAGATCGATCATGAGATATGGCAAATTTTATGGCGATGGGCGGTAAGACGACATCCGAACAAGGGCAAATACTGGATCAAAGACCGATATTTCCCCCGAAACGGTACGCGGAACTGGGTATTTTCCGCCGATACGGGAGATCCTCTTGCCTTGGCGGGTGATACGCCCATCAGACGACACGTGATGATCAAGCTGGAAGCGAATCCGTTTGATCCGCAATGGGAACAGTATTTTGAGAAACGCGAAAGCGACAGAATACGAAATCATCCGGAGCGGAAAAGGCGCGACATCAGACTCTGGCTGAATCAAGGCGGGAAATGCCCGGTCTGTAGCCGACCCATCAAGGAATACGATGCAGGGGAAACCCATCACATCATTTTCAGATCGGAAGGCGGCAAGGACATCCTGGGTAATCTCGTCATCGTGCATCTCAACTGCCATAAGCAGGTACACGCCAAGAAGTTGAAGGTCGTGAAGCCGGCTACCGCGAGGTGGCTCTGAAAGGCTTGAGCTGGATGAGGGGAAACTCTCACGTCCAGTTCTTAGGCGGCGGCGGATCAGCAATGACCGTTGCTACCCGACAATGTTGAAGGGAATGTCGGGGCCATGCCAAATTCCCCACCGGCGTTTGCTCTCCTGGCCATTGAAGCCCAGCACGAATTCGTGACGGCGGCCCAGCAGATTTCCCTTCCCTTCCACATACGCCTCCAGCGCGTCTCCCGTGGTCTTGTTGCGGTTGTTATTTGCCCGAGTCCTCATCCCATCGCCGGTGGCCAGATCGAGGGTGCCAAATTGCAACCCATATACGGCATCGTATTCAGTCACGCTGTGCGTGTAATTGGCCTTGAGCGCCCACGCCTCCGACAATCGTTGTTCCAGATACAGGGTGGCGCGCGTGTCTTCCGTCTTCACCCGGCCATCGGGCATGCCGAAGAAGGTGGAGCGGCTCCAGCCCAGGTCGCTGCCGTCCGGCGCCGTGGGATAGCCCTGGATATTGTCGTTCAGGCGGTCTTTCTGGTATTGCAGGGAAAGGCCGATGACGGTGCCTGTCGCGGGCCGCGCCTCGACGACGCCATAGAGGGCCTTTCTGTCCGAGAAGGCATGGTCGACGTAGGAATCGGCATCGTCGGAGACGAGCACGATCCGGCCCAGGAGCGCGCCGGATTGGGTGAGCGGCCCGGAAACGTCGGCGACCAGCCG
>JAITIQ010000091.1 GCA_031279425.1 Accumulibacter sp. | reverse complement strand
GCCGCAAGCCGCAAGCCGCAAGCCGCAAGCCGCAAGCCGCAAGCCGCAAGCCGCAAGCCGCAAGCCGCAAGCCGCTGACGATTTTTCCGCCTTTTGCAAAAGCCCTGTTTCCGTTTTCGGAAACAGGGCTTTTTTGCATTGGGAGAACGGCAGGGTGAATGAAATTCGTCGTATTGTTTTTTTTAACGAAGTCCAGATGGAGGGTTGACCATGTCACAAATGATCTTGGCCCAGATACTCATGGCTATTACGCTGATCCTGATGGTGACCGGCTTCACGCCGCTTTATACCACCGCCATCGTGGGTTCCGCCATCTCCGCCCTCGTGGCGGGATTTGCCCTGTCGGGCAAGGACCCCATCACCCTCACCTCGCTGGTCAACAGCGGTCTGAACCCGGTCATCGCCGACATGACCGGCGTTCTCCTGTTCATCGGCGTGATGCAGGCCTCCGGCTTTCTTGACGTCATCATCAAGACCATCATCCGCCTCGGCCGCGTGCTGGGCGGCGCTCCGGGCGTCACCACGGCGGGCGGCATCGCCGCCGGCATCATCGGCGCGCTGACCGGCTTCACGCAGCCGGTCATCACCGGCGCCATTACCGGCCCGGCCGCCGTCAAGCTGGGCGCGGACCCCAACAAGGTCGCCGGTCTGACCGCCCATGCCGGCCACTTCGGCAATTTCGCCGGTTTCACCCATCCGACCCAGGTCGCGCTGATCGCCGCCGCGGGCATCGGCTTCGGCCTCATCAACGTCTTTGGCGCCATCGCGGCCCTGACGATCTTCGCCGTCAGCTACGTGCGCATGTCCCGCAGCATGAAAGCCGCCGGAACCGCGTTGTCTCCCGAGGAAATGGAAAAGATCGCCGCCGAGTACGAAAAGAACGATTCGGGCATCAGCCCGATGATGGCCTTCATCCCGTTCCTCGTGCTGGTCGTCGGTTTCGCGCTGCCGCCCCTGCTGACCGGCAAATCCATCCCGGTGTTCCTGGTCGGCATCGTCAGCGGCCTCGTCAATATTTTCCTCGCCAGGATCAACCCGAAAACCGGCGAGGTTTCCATGCTGGAAGGCGTCGGCAAGATCGCCACGCCGATCGTCGCCACCATCGGCTTTCTGTTCATGTCCAGCGTCATTCGCGAAGTCGGCCTGACCAAGACGCTCAGTGATTTCGTACAGCCGCTGCTCAACGTTTCACCGCTCTTCCTGATGTGGCTGGTCGCCGCCCTGGCTGGTTTCATCACGCAGTCCTACGGCGCTTCCGCCGCCGTGGTCGTGCCGTTCTTCCAGGTGGTCGTCGGGGCGGGAGCCGATCCGCTCGCCGCCGTGATTGCCGCCGGCGGCGGCGCGTCCACCATGCAGTACTTCCTGACCGGCGGTCCGGTGGCCGCGCTGGCGACGGTGATTCCGGTGATTCCGGGGTCCGATCTGAAAGAGGCGAACAAATTCCAGCGCCCGTCCATCTTCTGCGGTACGCTGATGGCCCTGGCGCTCGCCCTCATCGTCGGCGCCGCCTGACACTCTTCGAGCCGCGCCGGGGTCGGCGCGGGTTCCGTATCCGGCGGCGGGTGTTGTGCAACGAAGCGCCGTCGCCGGAAAGAGCAGCGGAGGTTTTTCCCATGCGCATCGGATTTTGCGATGAGAAACAGGCGCGTATCGGTATCGCGGGACACGCGGGCACCGGTCATTGCCACAGTCACAACCAGTATTTGCAGGAAGATTCCGGCGGCTTGGCCGTGGTGCTGACGCTTTTCCAGGAGGCGTCCGGCTTGCCGCTCACGATCCGGAGCGTCACGGCGGAAACCGGCGTCAATGGCCGTTTCATCGTGGAAACGGTGAGCGGCGGCGTCGGCGTCGGCGCGCCCCGGCGCGGCATCACGGTGCATGAAGCGCGGCTCGCCAGGGCGCTGGAGGGGCGCGACGCGGTGCGCACGCAGACGCTCGTCATGGAAGCCTTCGGACGAATATACGGCCAGGGCGTCCATGAGGCGCCGGTGGCGCTGCAAACCGCCATCGCCAACGCCGCCGTGGACAGCTTCATCAAAAACCATCCCGAGCGTTTCGTCCACGCCGTCGAAAACATTGGCGACTGTTGCGGCTCGATCGCCGGAACGATCATGCAGATCGACGGCATTCCGCTGGCGGTGCTGGCGACCGTGAACGCCACGCCCGACGGCACGGGGCCGGTGGAGGATCTGGAAGGCAACGCCTTCGGCGGTTCCAAGAAGAAGGTGATGGCAGCGCTCGGCATGGGCGAGCTTCCGACCTTCATCATCGAGGGCAAGGTTTATTCCCCCGCCTATTCCGATACCGCCACGGAGGAATACTTTCTCGTGCGCGCGGACCCCGTGGACGACAACCCGGTGGTCGCCGCCGCCCTGGAAGCCTCCGCCAGAAAGCTCGGATACAAGGTGCTCTTCCGCGACGACGTGATGAAGCGCGTCCCGGGCGCGCTGGAAGCGAGCACGAAAAAGCTGGGAGAGGCCATCATCGCCGCCGGCAAGGACTTGAAAAATGCCCGTTTCGCCCAGGAGAAACGCCAGGCGCTGATGACGCTGGCCCGCCTGGTGAGCGAGGACGGCGCCGGCGTCAGCTTCATGTCGGACCGGCTGCACGAGGTGATCGGCGGCACCGGCGCCATGCCCGGAACCGGCGCGGTCATCAGCCTGATCGTTCCCAGGGCCTATCATGATGCCTATGTCTTCCCCTTCTTCACGGAAGACGAACCGGCGCGCTTCGTCGCGGTGATCAAGGGCGCGGTGCTGGAGCTCGACGCCCGCTTGCCGCAGGCGGTGGAACATTTGCAGGCCCATTCCTATAAGGGGGACATTGACTCCTTGCTACTGTTCCCTTCCATTCAGAGGATTCCATCATGAAGGAAAAAGTCATCGTTTTTACCACCGGCGGCACCATTGCCATGCGCCACGACCCCGTGAGCGGCGGCGCGGTTCCGGCGGTGAGCGGCCCGGAACTCATCGAGGCCGTGCCTCCCCTCGCCGAGGTCTGCCCGGTGGAGGTCCGGGAGTTTTCCAATATTCCCAGCCCGCACATGACGCCGCGCCTGATGTTCGACCTCGCCCGGAAAGTCGAGGAAGCGCTTGCCGAACCGGACGTGTCGGGAGTGGTCATCACCCACGGCACCGATACCCTCGAGGAATCGGCGTATTTCATGGATCTCTACGTCGCCAGCGACAAGCCGGTGTGCCTGACCGCCGCCATGCGCAGCGCGGCGGAAACCAGCGCCGACGGTCCGATGAACATCCTCTGCGCGGTACGCGCCGCCGCCTCGCCCCTGGCGCGC
Source organism: Accumulibacter sp. (assembly GCA_031279425.1). Lineage (GTDB taxonomy): Bacteria > Pseudomonadota > Gammaproteobacteria > Burkholderiales > Rhodocyclaceae > Propionivibrio. The sequence goes on along the minus strand of JAITIQ010000091.1, from coordinate 542 downwards.
GGGAAAGGCGCCATGGTGGTGCTCAACGAGGAAATCCACGCCGCGCGGGAAGTGACCAAGACCCATTCCGCCAACCCCAAGACCTTCGCCTCGCCTTTCTGGGGGCCCCTGGGCTACGTCGACGCCGACCGGGTGATCTTCCGCCGCGCGCCGCTCGAGCCGCAGAAGATCCATCCGGCCGGGATCGACGACAGTGTGTTCCTCATCAAGCTGTTCGCCGGCGCCGACGGTACCCTGCTCGACTTCCTGGTGGAAAGGAAGGTCGGCGGCATCGTGGTGGAAGGCTTCGGGCGGGGCAACGTTCCGCCGGGCGCCTTCAAGGGCATGAAACACGCCGTGGACAGCGGCATTCCGGTGGTGGTCACCACCCGCTGCCTCGGCGGGCGCGTGCTCGACGTTTACGCGTACGACGGCGGGGTAAAGCGCCAGATCGAAGCGGGCATCATCCCGGGCGGCGAGATCAACGGCCAGAAGGCGCGCATCAAGCTGATCCTGGCGCTGGGCATGACGCGGGATCATGAAAAACTCGCGGCGTATTTCGA
>JAITIQ010000080.1 GCA_031279425.1 Accumulibacter sp. | reverse complement strand
TTCATCTCGGCGATCACCGCCGCGCGTCCGGCGGCGATCTTTTCCTTCAGGGCGCCGACGAAATCGCGCGGCGCCGACTGCGCTTCCGCTTCTTCGCGCACGGCGGCAAGCGGCTTGTCCCGCCGGGCCGCGGCGACCTCTTCCCGCTTGACGGCGAGAATCCGTTTGAGGATGTCCGGCGTATCGGACACGCCGCCCGCCGCGCTCACACCGCGCAGCTCCGCGTGAAGCGCACGAAGTCGTCGCATTTGGCGCGCGCCGCGCCGCTCTCGATGGCCTCGCGCGCCAGGGCGATGCCCTCGCCGATGGTGGCGGAGACGTTGGCGGCGTAGAGGCCCACGCCCGCGTTGAACAGGACGATGTCACGCGCCGGGCCAGGCTGGTCGTCGAGCACGCCGCGCATCATGGCGATGGATTGCGCCGGCGTTTCGACGCGGAGATTGCGCGTGCCTGCCATAGCGATGCCGAAGTCCTCGGGATGGATGTCGTATTCGCTCACCTTGCCGTCCTTCAACTCGCCGACCATCGTGGTGGCGCCCAGGCTGACCTCGTCGACGCCGTCCAGGCCATGCACCACCAGCACGTGCCTGGCGCCCAGGCGCTGCATCACGCGCACGAGGATGCCGACGAGATCGGGGTGAAAGACGCCCAGCAGGCTGTTCGGCGCATCCGCCGGATTGATCAGCGGCCCGAGGATGTTGAAGAGCGTGCGCACGCCCATTTCGCGGCGGACCGGGGCGATGTTCTTCATCGCCGAGTGGAAGTTGGGCGCGAACATGAAGCCGATGCCGGTTTCGGCGATGCACTTCGCCACCTGTTCGGCATTCAGATCGAGGCTCGCGCCCAGGGCTTCGATGGCGTCCGCCGCGCCCGACTTCGACGACACCCCGCGGTTGCCGTGCTTGGCGACCCGCGCGCCGGTGGCGGCGATGACGAAGGCGCTGGTGGTGGAGATGTTGAAGGTATACGAGCCGTCGCCGCCGGTGCCCACGATGTCGAGGAAATTGTCGTTGGGCGGCGGCACCGTCACCCTGGTCGCCATTTCGCGCAGCACCATGGCGGCGGCGGTGATCTCGCCGATGGTCTCCTTCTTCACCCTGAGACCGGTGAGGATGGCCGCGGACATCACCGGCGAGAGCTTGCCGGCCATGATCTTGCGCATCAGGTCGAGCATTTCGTCATAGAAGATTTCGCGGTGTTCGATGGTGCGTTGCAGCGCTTCCTGTGCTGTGATCATGGTATTTGCCTCGTGAGAAAATTCTTCAACATGTCGTGACCGCGCTCGGTCAGGATCGATTCGGGATGGAACTGCACGCCTTCCACGGCGAGCGTCTTGTGGCGCACGCCCATGATCTCGCCGTCGTCCGTCCAGGCGGTGACTTCGAGGCAGGCGGGCAGGCTCTCGCGCTCGATGGCGAGCGAGTGATAGCGGGTGCAGCTCAGCGGATTCCGCAATCCGCGGAAAACCCCGGCGCCGGTGTGATGTACCGGCGAAACCTTGCCGTGCATGAGCTTTTTCGCATGCACGATCCGGCTGCCGAAGGCCGCGCCGATCGCCTGATGGCCGAGGCAGACGCCGAGGATGGGCAGCCTGCCGGCGAAGGCGCGGACCGCGGCCAGCGAGACGCCCGCCTGCTCCGGCGCGCACGGGCCGGGCGAAATGACCAGATGCGCGGGCGCGAGCGCGGCAATGCCGTCCAGCGTGATGGCGTCGTTGCGGAACACCTGCACTTCCTGGCCGAGCTCGCCGAAATACTGGACGAGGTTGTAGGTGAAGCTGTCATAGTTGTCGATCATCAAGAGCATGGTTTTTTTGACCTCTTTCAACACGGAGAGCACGGAGGCACGGAGAACACGGAGAAAATCGATGATTCAGGATCCGCTCCTCATGCGCCGTATGCCTTCCTTCAGAAGCTTTTGATTGAAATTGACCAGCAGGCCAAATCGTTTTCCGGACAAACGCAGGCAGGCAGGTAAGTAATTGAGCTTCATGGACAGGGAGAAGAGACTCGACCGCCTTGATTTCGACGACTAAAGCGTCATCAAGCAGGAGATCGAGACGAAAGCCATCGCCAAGCGATTCCCCCTCGTATTCCAGGAGCACCGCCTGCTGGCGGGAAACGGAGTACCCACGCAATGCCGGTTCTCGCGCCAGAGCCAGTTCATAGGCTGATTCCGGAAGGCCCGGGCCAAGCAATCGGTGGACCTCGATTGCCGCTCCGATGACCTCGCCAGTCCGTTCTTTACCTTCCATCTCCGTGTCTCTGTGATCTCCGTGTCGAAAGCGGTTTCCGACACTTATTCATTCCACCGCGTATCGAGGCCGTTTTCGGCCATTTCCGCCGCGCGCAGCATGGCGCGGGCCTTGTTCTGCGTCTCCTGCCATTCGGCGTCGGGGTCGGAATCGGCGACGAGTCCGCCGCCGGCCTGGACGTGGATCTGGCCGTCCTTGAGGACGGCGGTGCGGATCGCGATGGCCAGGTCCATATCGCCGTGAAAGCCGATGTAGCCGACCGCGCCGGCGTAAATGCCGCGCTTGATCGGCTCCAGTTCGTCGATGATCTCCATCGCCCGCACCTTGGGCGCGCCCGAGACGGTGCCCGCGGGAAAGGCCGCGCGCAGCACGTCGAAGGCATCCAGCCCGGCGGCCAGGCGGCTTTCGACATTGGAGACGAGGTGCATCACGTGCGAGTAGCGTTCGACGATGAAGCGTTCGGTGACTTTTACCGTGCCGGTCGCCGCCACGCGCCCAGCGTCGTTGCGGCCCAGGTCGAGCAGTTGCAGGTGCTCGGCGCGCTCTTTTTCGTCGGCGAGGAGTTCGGCTTCGAGCGCCCTGTCTTCGGCGGCGGTCGCGCCGCGCTTGCGGGTGCCGGCGATGGGGCGCACGGTGACGTTGCCGTCCTGGAGCTGGACGAGGATCTCGGGCGAAGCGCCGACGACGTGGAAATCGTCGAAGTGGAAATTGAACAGGTAGGGCGAAGGATTGAGCGAGCGGATGGCCCGGTAGAGCGCGAGCGGATGCGCGGCAAAGGGCTTGCTCATGCGCTGCGAGAGCACGACCTGCATGACGTCGCCGTCGATGATGTATTGTTTGACGCGGCGTACGGCTTCCTTGAAGGCCTGTTCGCCGAAGCTCGATAGCGCCGGGGCGCTGTCCGTGCGCGTATCAAGGGGAATCCGCACCGGCTCGCGCAATTTCGAGAGAAGCTCCGCCAGCCGCCGCCGCGCGCGGCGGAAAGCGCCCGGCACGTTGGGATCGGCGTAGACGACGAGGGTGAGCTTGCCGGAGAGGTTGTCGACGATGGCGATTTCTTCGGAGAGCAGCAGCAGGATGTCGGGCGTGCCGATCGGATCGGGCTTTTCCGGCGCTCCCAGGCGCGGCTCGATGTGGCGTACGGTGTCGTAGCCGAAGCAGCCGACGAGTCCGCCGGCGAATTTCGGCAGCCCCGCGCGCGGCGGCACTTTGATCCGCCCGATGAATTCGGCGACGAAGGCGAGCGGATCGGCGTCGTCCCGGCGCTCGATCAGGCGGTTGCCGGTCAGCAGCAGGGCCGCGCGTCCATGGACTTCGATGCGGGTCGGCGAGGTGAGGCCGATGAAGGAATAGCGCCCGAAACGCTCGCCACCCTGTACGGATTCGAGCAGGTAGGTGTAAGGCTCGTCGGCGAGTTTCAGGTAAATGGACAGCGGGGTGTCGAGGTCGGCGAAGGTTTCGAGCGTGACCGGGATGCGGTTGTAACCTTCGGCGGCGAGCCGATCGAACTCGGTTTCTTTCATGAAACGGACTCCACGAGCGGATACTGCAGGACGAGACCGGCACGGACGAGCGTGCCGGAACGAAGACTAGGTGCTCCGGCAGGGTCGCCAGGGCCAAGCCTCTGCCCGGAATGCGGGCTCGCGATGCAGATTGGCGTGGAGAACGGCTTTCATGTGTCTGGTTTATGAAGTTCGCTTGCGGATCAGATGGGCCGCGTCGGCAATGGTCGGGACTATAGCATCACAATCGAGTTCGCGCACATCCCTTCCTTCGTTATATCCGTAAGGCAGCAGGAAAATGCGGCAGCAGGCCGCCCGCGCGGCCAGGAAGTCGTTGACCGAATCGCCGACGAACAGGACCTCGGCGGGGGAAACGCCCAAGCGCCCGCAGGCCCAGGTGAGCGACATCGGATCGGGCTTGTGCCTCGGCAGGTCGCCGCCGCTCACCACCAGTGGGAAGAATTCGGCAAGCCCCGTCATTTCCAGCAACGGCCCGGTGAACATCGCCGCCTTGTTGGTGATCACCGCCATCGGCAGGTCCATGCGGCGGATCGCCCGCAGGCCTTCCCGCACGCCGGGAAAGAGTTGCGTGCGCCGGCCGTTTTCCCGCGCGTAGTGCCGCCGGAAACCGGCCAGCGCATCGACTGGCACCGGCGCGTCGTCCTTTGCCGCATCCAGCGAATCGGCCAGCGCGTGCTGAATGAGATTGCCGACGCCGCGCCCGACGTAGCGGCGCACCGATTCTTCCGGCAGCGCCGGATGCCCCAGGTCGGCGAGCATCGCGTTGAGGGCGGCGGCAAGGTCGGGGAGGGTGTCGAGCAGCGTTCCGTCGAGATCGAAGAAGACGGCGCGAACGTCGATGGGAGTGGAAATGGGAGCGGGAATGGGATAGGGGTGAGTCATCATGGTAGTGGCGAGGCGGCGATATGAGACCTCTCATGAACCCCCGGCGGAGCAATACCGCCAGCACACTGCCGAATCAAGATGGTTTTTCAGTCGCCGCCGGTCACGGCTTCCGGATTCTTTCCAGCAGCGCCGTCGTCGACAAGGGGTGGATGAAGGGGATCGACACGACCGTGCCGCCCCAGCCGGTGACTTCGGCGTTGCCGACAATTTTTTCGACCGGCCAGTCGCCGCCCTTGGCGAGCACGTCGGGACGACAGTCGAGGATACGCGCGAGCGGCGTGTCCTCGTCGAACCAGGTGACCAGCGAGACGCATTCGAGCGCCGCCAATACCGCCATCCGGTCGGCGAGCGCCGTGACCGGACGATCGCCGCCCTTGCCCAGGCGCCTGACCGAGGCGTCGCTGTTGAGCGCGACCACCAGGGACTCGCCGAACGCGCGCGCCTGCGAGAGCAGCGTGACGTGGCCGCGATGCAGGAGGTCGAAACAGCCGTTGGAAAACACCAGCGGACGCGGCAGCCGCGCCACCCGCTCCGCGAGTTCGCCCGGATCGGAGATCTTGGCCTCGAAAGCGGGAACGAAGCCGCGGTTCACGGCTGAACCGCGCCGGCACCGCTCTTGTTTTCGGAACGCTGATTGTCGAGCGCGCGCGCTTCCTCCGGCGAGATGATCTCGAACAGCGGGACGACCTTCTTGACACCGGACGTGGTCCGGGCGATCTGGATCGCCGAGTCCGCCTCGGCCTGGGTGACCATGCCGAGCAGGAACACGGTGCCGGCCTCGGTGACGGCTTTCACCTGCAAGGGATTGAACTTGCCGCTGTCGACCGAGCGGCTCTTGACCTTGGAAGTGATGAACGCGTCGTTACTGCGCTCGGCGAGCGACGAAGAGGGCCCGACGACGACTTCGTCATAAACGTGGCTCACGTTAGGGATTCTCGCGACGATCTGCGCGACCTCGGCCTTGGCTTCGGCCGAGGGCGCCTCGCCGCTGACCAGCGCCTTGCGGTTGAAACTGGTGAAATTGAAATGGCCGCGCTGACCGAATTTGTCGGCGACGCGCGCGGCGGCTTTCCATTCGATCGCTTCGTCTTCGGTCTGCGTGCCCAAGGTGCGCCGGTCGAGCACGGCCATGACGCCCGTGCCGACGCCCGCGGCGACGGCCGGGAAGCAGCCCTGCAGGGCAGGAAGGACGGTAGCGCCGAAAAGCAGCGCGGCGATCAGTTTCCTTTTCATTCTTCGACTCCAAGCAAAAAGCAATCGATGCCGTCACACAGGCAGTGGATGGCCAGCGTATGGATTTCCTGGATGCGCGCGGTACGCTCCGACGGAACACACAGATGCACGTCGAAATCCCTCAGCATCCGGCCGATTTCCCCGCCGCCCCTGCCGGTCAGCGCCACCACGGAGAGGCCGTTGTCGTGCGCCGCGCGGACGGCGCCAACGACGTTGGGCGAGTTGCCCGAGGTGGAAATCGCCAGCAGCAGGTCGCCGGATCGGCCCAGGGCGCGCACCTGCCGCGCGAAAACCTCATCGAAACCGTAGTCGTTGGACACGGCGGTCAAAATCGAGCTGTCGGTGGTCAGCGCGATGGCCGCGAGGCCCTGGCGCTCCATTTCGAAACGACCGACGAGTTCCGCCGCGAAATGCTGGGCGTCGGCCGCCGAACCGCCGTTGCCGCAGGCGAGAATCCTGCCGTTGCCGAGCAGCGTGGCGGCCATCAATTCGACGGCCCCGGCCAAAGGCGCAGCCAGCGCTTCGACGGCGTCGAGCTTGGCCTGGGCGCTGTCGGAGAAATGCCGATGGATGCGGGCGATCAGGTCCATGATTGCAAGGGGGGAGCGAGAAAAGGCGACAGTCTAGCAGAGGACGGCTTATTCACCCTAACGCCCCTTGCAGGAATTCCTCGCGCAGGATTTCGCCGGGGTGAATGGGTTTGCATTGCTCGTTCCGAGGATGCCGGCGGGCTGACGCGCATCAGAGCGCCGTTGGCGCACCGCGCCCCGGCAGGGGCGAGGGTGTCGTCCCTGCGGCGCCTTCCCCGCCCGAGCCGCTCGGCCGGGCGCCGCGACGATTCGCCGGACCTGCGCTACTACCTGCTCGGTTTTCGGCTTGCTCTCTCCCCGGGGCAACAGTAGCGGGCAGGGACGAACGCAATGGAACGAAGTGGAACGGAGCGGAATGCGTGAAGCCCACCCGTTCCCGCCAGGGCGGGGCAAGGGAGTTCTCGCTTTTCCAGGATCGATCATGGATACGCCCTTTTGGCAGAACTTCGTTGCGAATCAAGTCAGGCAAAAAACGCCAGCACCTCGTCGAGCGCGCGCGTGCGTCGCATCGGCGGCAGGCTGCGCCAGATGCGTTTGCCATATTGTTTGGCGACGAGGCGCGGATCGCAGATCATCAGCACGCCGCGGTCGGTCTCGTCGCGGATCAGGCGGCCAGCGCCTTGTTTCACGTTGATCACCGCGCGCGGCAGCTGGTAGTCCATGAAGGCGTTGCGGCCCTCGGCCTTCATGCGCTCGATGCGCGCCGAGAGCACCGGATCGTCCGGCGGCGCGAACGGCAGTTTGTCGATGATCACCAGCGACAGCGCCTCGCCGCGCACGTCGACGCCTTCCCAGAAACTCTGGCTGCCGACCAGGATGGCGTTGCCGAGCCGACGGAAGCGTTCGAGCAGTTCGTTCTTGCCGCCGTCGCCCTGGAGCAACAGCGGCAGCTCGAGGCCGGCGCGTTCCAGTTGTTCCTGCAGAAGCTCGTGGATGCGGCGCATGGCGCGCAGCGAAGTGCACAGGAAGAAGGCGCGCCCGCCGCTCGCGCGCAGCACCGGAAAGGCTGCCTCGACGACGGCTCCGGCGTAGCCGTAGGCGTTCGGGTCGGGTAGGCCAGTCGGCACGTAGAGCATGGCCTGGCGCGCGTAGTCGAAGGGGCTGTCCCAGGCGGCCGCGTCGGCGGAAGACAGCCCCATCTCGGACTGGTAGTGGCTGAAATCCTTCTGCACGGCGAGCGTCGCCGAGGTGAAGATCCACGCGCGCGGGTGGCCGCCCATCTGTTTTTGCATGATGCCGGCGATGACGAGCGGCGTGGCGTTCAACTGCAAGGCATGCGTGTAGGTCTCGCCCCAGCGCACGTAGTCGCGCAGTTCCTCCCGTTCCGGCCCGCCTTGCCAGCGGGAGAGGCGCGCCGCCAGCTCGCCGGCGCGGCGCCAGCAGTTCTCCAGCCCTTCCGAGCGCTGCGCCTGGGTCTCCAGCACAGCGGAGAGCGCCTCGATGACGCGCAGCAGGCCGGCCAGACCGTTGTCGAAGCCCGCGCGCGCGCGCAGTTGGGTGAGCGAGAAGCGCGCCGGCTCGAGCGGCAGGGTCAGGCGCAGGTCCTTCGCCGCTTTTTCGACCTCGCCGCAGACCCTGGGCAGATCGAGGCAGTCGCGCGCCGAGGCAAGCCCTTCCAGGCGCGTATCGCGCACGAGATCGAGTACCTGCGCCGTGGACACGTCGTCGCCGAAGAACAGGCTGGCCGTCTCCGGCAGCTGGTGCGCCTCGTCGAAGATCACCGTGTTGCACGCCGGCAGGAGTTCCGCCGTGCCCTCGTCGCGCAGCATCACGTCGGCAAAGAAAAGGTGATGGTTGACCACCACCAGGTCGGCGGCCAGCGCCTCGCGCCGGGCGGCGAGTACGAAGCATTCCTTGTGGTGCGGGCAATCCTGGCCCAGGCAGTTTTCGCGCGTCGAGGTGACCAGGGGCCACACCGGCGAGTTTTCCGGCACGCTGCTGCACTCGGCCTTGTCGCCGGTTTTCGTGCGCCTGGCGAAGCGGGCGATGCGCACGGCGTTGGCCGCGTCCTCGCGCGAGAGAAAGCGTCCGTCGCTCTGCGCGCGCTCGAGATGGTAGAGGCAGACGTAGTTGGCGCGCCCTTTGAGGAGCGCCGCCTGCACCGGCGCGCCGAGCGCCTTCTTCACCGTCGGGATGTCCTTGGAAAAAAGCTGGTCCTGCAGGTTCTTCGTTCCCGTCGAGACGATCACCTTGCCGCCCGACAAGAGCGCCGGGACGAGATAGGCGAAGGTCTTGCCGGTGCCGGTGCCGGCCTCGGCGATGAACACCGCGTTCGCTTCGATCGCCACGGCGATGCGCTCGGCCATTTCGAGCTGCTGCGGACGCAGGCGGTAACCGGGAATTCCTGCGGCCAGCACGCCGCCGGGGGAAAAGACCTCGGTCAGCGAGGACACGGCCTGCCTTCGACGAATGCGCGGGCCGGCGCGTCGCGCTGGAACCCGGCGGATCTGGCGATAGGATTCATGCGATACCCGATGCCCTTGTGAGATAATCCGCGCGAGCGGTCAAAATATATCAGTCTACCGGAAGAAGAAACCACATGCCGTTTTCCGAACCCTACTCGGAAGTCGTGGAGATCCAGCCGTTCTGGCAGCGCATGCCGTATTTCTTTCTCTATCCGCTGCATTTCGAACCTCTGGTGTACCTGCTGCTTCTCTCCGGCGTGACCCTGCTCGGTCTTCTGGCTCTTCCATGGCTCATATTTCTCTTCGTCATCCTGGTCTTCGTCCGATACGCCTACAAAACCCTGGACCAGACGGCGCTGGGTCTGCTGCGGCCCGATCAGGATTTGCCCGTGTTCGACGACGAAAGCCGCACCAGTCTGCTGTACAAGCAGTTCGGCATCCTTCTCGTCATCGGCTTCGTCATCGAGCTGGCCCGCCGCTCCGGAGGGCTGTTCTACGGCGCCGCGCTGATCTACGGCACGCTGTCCATGCCGGCGGCGACCATGACCCTGGCCGTCACGCGCAGTTTCTGGTCGGCGATCAATCCGTTTGCCGTCATCGGAATGATGAGCACGATCGGGATGCCGTATCTCGGCCTGTCCGCGTTCATTTTCCTGCTGTCGGCAAGCTCCAGCGTGCTGGCGGGATTCCTGGCGCCGCGCGTTCCCCAGTGGCTGCTGCTGCCGACGCTCGCCTTCGTCATGATGTACTTCACGCTGATCATGTTCGTCATGATGGGCTACGTCGTCTATCAATATCATCAGGCGCTTGGCCTCAACGTCAGGAAAACCGGCCAGACCGGGAGAAAACCCGGAGCGGGAAGCGCCGCCGGAAGCGGCGGGCAGGTGGATTCGTATGCCGAGCTGATTTCCTCCGGACAGATCGACAAGGCCCTGGACCAGGCGTATGAAGAAAAGCGCGTCGATCCGGAAAACGTCGCCGCGAACGACCGCTACCACAAATTGCTGCTGCTCTCCCATTCCTCGTCGGGTCAACGGATCCTTGCCCGCGTCCAGGAGGCGGAACGCCGCGGCGATCCGGCCAACGTGCGCCAATATCTGGAAGCGGAATTATCCAGGTACAGGGAACGCCTGCTGTCGCACACCCGCTCCCACCTGGCGCTGCTGTTGAAGAAAAACCTCACTGCGGAAGCCGTCGGAGTGTATCGGTCGACGCGCGAGCAGATTCCCGATTTCGAACTCGAGGAACCGGCGCATGTGCTGAGTCTGGCCAGGGCGGCGCGACAGGCCCGCGATCCGGCCCTGGCCCTGTCGCTGATCAAGGGATTCGACAAACGCTTCCCGCGCAGCAACGATATTCCGGACGTTTACTTTTTCGCCGCGCAAACCTTGAGCGAGGATTATCGCGAGGACGCCAAGGCGCGGCAGATTCTGGCCCATCTGCTCAAACGCTTCCCGCAGCATCCGCTCGGCGACAAAGCCCGGCAACTGCTGGATTTCATGGAGAAAACGGCGCGGGAGTGAGAGCGGTTCCCGCAAGCGGGCGCCTCTGTCCTCTGTCTGGCCACGGGTCTTCTCCGCGTCAAGTGCCGTTTTCCGGAAGTTCTTTCTCGCCGCCTCTTGAAAAACCAAAACGATGCTTCTATTATTAGCACTCGCCTTTAGTGAGTGCTAATAATTCGGCGGGCCGGCAAGCCGGCTTTCGGGCGAGTTGTTGGCGGTTTTTTTGAAACTGTGCCTTACAAGGAGAAAATGCATGAAAATCCGTCCTTTGCATGATCGCGTGATCGTCAAGCGCCTCGAAGAGGAACGCAAGACGGCCTCTGGAATCGTCATTCCCGACAACGCTGCGGAAAAACCCGATCAAGGCGAGGTTCTCTCGGTCGGTCCCGGCAAGCGCGATGAAAATGGCAAGCATATCGCGGTAGATGTCAAGGCTGGCGACCGGGTTCTGTTCGGCAAATATGCCGGCCAGACCGTCAAGGTCGACGGCGAAGAGCTGCTGGTCATGCGCGAGGAGGACATCATGGGTGTCGTCGAGGCCTGAAGCGCCGTCGAAAAGCCCGGTCCTAATCCATTTCATTCCACCATCGAATTTTCAGGAGTATTTCAATGGCAGCAAAAGACGTTAAATTCGGCGATTCTGCGCGCGCGCGCATGATCGAGGGGGTCAACATCCTGGCCGACGCCGTCAAGGTGACCCTTGGCCCGAAAGGCCGCAACGTGGTTCTCGAGCGTTCCTTCGGCGCTCCGACCGTGACCAAGGACGGCGTTTCGGTCGCCAAGGAAGTCGAACTCAAGGACAAGTTCTTGAACATGGGCGCGCAGATGGTCAAGGAAGTCGCTTCCAAGACCTCCGATATCGCCGGCGACGGCACGACCACGGCGACCGTTCTGGCCCAGTCGATCGTGCGCGAAGGCATGAAGTACGTGGCCGCCGGGATGAACCCGATGGATCTGAAACGGGGCATCGACAAGGCCGTGATCGCCACTGTCGATGCGCTGAAAACCCTGTCCAAGCCGTGCTCGACGAGCAAGGAAATCGCCCAGGTCGGCTCGATCTCGGCCAACTCCGACACCTCGATCGGCGACATCATCGCGCAGGCCATGGAAAAGGTCGGCAAAGAAGGCGTCATCACCGTCGAGGACGGCAAGTCGCTGAACAACGAACTCGAAGTCGTCGAAGGGATGCAGTTCGACCGCGGCTATCTGTCGCCGTACTTCATCAATAATCCGGACAAGCAGATCGCCATCCTGGAAAACCCCTACGTGCTGCTCTTCGACAAGAAGATCTCGAATATCCGCGACCTCCTGCCGATACTCGAACAGGTCGCCAAGGCCAGCCGTCCGCTCCTGATCGTCGCCGAGGACGTCGAAGGCGAAGCGCTGGCGACCCTGGTGGTCAACAACATCCGCGGCATCCTGAAGACCTGCGCGGTCAAGGCGCCGGGCTTCGGCGACCGGCGCAAGGCGATGCTGGAAGACATCGCCATCCTGACCGGCGGCCAAGTCATCGCCGAGGAAGTCGGTCTGACCCTCGAGAAGGCGACGCTCTCCGAACTTGGTCAGGCCAAGCGCATCGAAATCGGCAAGGAAAACACCACGATCATCGACGGTTCCGGCGCGACGGCCAATATCGAAGGCCGCGTCAAGCAGATCCGTCTGCAGATCGAAGAGTCGACCTCCGATTACGACAAGGAAAAACTCCAGGAACGTGTCGCCAAGCTGGCCGGCGGCGTGGCCCTGATCAAGGTCGGCGCGGCCACCGAAGTCGAGATGAAGGAGAAGAAAGCGCGCGTCGAAGACGCCTTGCACGCCACCCGCGCCGCCGTCGAGGAAGGCATCGTGGCCGGCGGTGGTGTCGCGTTCCTGCGCGCCCGCGCGGCCATCGGCGAACTGAAGGGCGACAACCTCGATCAAGATGCCGGCATCAAGATCGTCCTGCGCGCCATCGAGCAGCCGCTGCGCGAAATCGTCGCCAATGCCGGCGACGAGCCGTCGGTCGTGGTCAATGCCGTGGTCAACGGCAAGGGCAATTATGGTTTCAACGCGACGACCGGCGAGTACGGAGACCTGGTCGAAATGGGCGTTCTCGATCCGACCAAGGTGACCCGCACCGCCTTGCAAAACGCCGCTTCGATCGCCGGCCTGATGCTCACGACCGACTGCATGGTTGCTGAACTGGTGGAAGAAAAACCGGCAGCCGGCGGTATGCCTGGCGGTATGGGCGGCATGGGTGGCATGGGCGGCATGGACATGATGTAATGTTTTTGCCGGTGGAAGTGGAACAACCCATCGCTGCCTGACACAAAAGCCCCGTACGGAGTTTCCCTGCGGGGCTTTTTTTATCCTGAAAACGGCAAGCACTCGCCGCGCGGCGAGGAAAGACGCGGCGGTACGCGAAACGGCAGGAAAGCTGGTCGAGAAGTCCGCGGGCTTTCCAGAACGCTGCATGCGACGCGTTCGCGGAAAAAGCGGGCAGTTTCCAGCGCCGAGACTTTTGCGGCTACGGCGTGGGCGATGAATTGATTGATTGATCATGGAGCGTTCTCATGCATATCCACATTCTCGGCATCTGCGGCACTTTCATGGGGGGTGTCGCCCAGCTGGCGCGCGCTGCGGGCCATACAGTCACCGGCTGCGACGCCGGGGTCTATCCGCCGATGAGCGCGCAACTCGCAGCCGCCGGGATCGAAGCGATCGAGGGATACGATCCCGGGCAGGCGGATCTGCACCCGGACTGCTTCGTGATCGGCAACGCCATCTCGCGGGGCAATCCCCTGCTCGAAGAAATACTCGACCGCGGCTTGTCCCATGTCTCCGGCCCGCAATGGCTCGCCGACCACGTTCTGCGTGGCCGCTGGGTGCTGGCGGTCGCCGGGACGCACGGCAAGACGACCACCTCGTCGATGCTGGCGTGGATTCTCGCGGACGCCGGCCTCGATCCTGGTTTCCTGATTGGCGGCGTGCCGGTGAACTTCGGTGTTTCGGCGCGTCTGGGCACTTTGCCGTTTTTCGTGATCGAGGCCGACGAATACGACACGGCCTTCTGCGACAAGCGCTCCAAGTTCATCCACTACCGGCCGCGCACCGTGGTGTTGAACAACCTGGAGTTCGATCACGCGGACATCTTTGCCGATCTGGCGGCGATCGAAACGCAGTTTCATCACCTGGTGCGCACCCTGCCGCGCACGGGCCGGATCGTCTCGAACGCGGCGGAGGCAAGTCTCGCGCGGGTGCTTTCGCGCGGCTGCTGGACGCCGGTCGAGCATTTCAACGATGCCGGCGGCTGGCACGCCGCCGGCGACGATGCCTTGGGCGAAATCCTGCTCATGTATGGCAAGGAGACGATGGCGCGCGCCCGCTGGTCGCTGACCGGCGAGCACAACCGCGCCAACGCCGTCGCCGCGTTGCTCGCCGCCCGTCATGCCGGCGTGCCGCCGGAGCGCGGACTGGCCGCGCTGGCGCGCTTTGCCGGCGTCCGGCGGCGAATGGAGATCTCCGGTATCGAGCGGGGGGTCACCGTCTACGATGATTTCGCTCATCACCCGACGGCGATTGCCACGACGATCGCCGGTTTACGCCGAAAAATCGAAGGACGCGAAAGTGGGCGCATCCTGGCCGTGCTCGAACCGCGCTCGAACACCATGAAGCTGGGGGTGATGAAGGCGCAGCTGCCGGGGAGCCTCGCCGAAGCCGATCGCGTCTATTGCCATGCCACCGCTCTCGGTTGGGACGCCGCCCAGGTACTCGCACCGCTTGGGGAAAAAGTGACAGTGGCCAACAATCTCGACGCGCTGGTGGACGACATCGCGCGCGAGGTGCGCGCTGGCGATCACATCCTGGTGATGAGCAATGGCGGCTTCGGCGGCATCCACGGCAAACTGCTGGCGGCGCTGCGCGGAAGGGATGACCCTGAAAACCGCGGTTGACGCAGAGGAAAGCCAATGATCCCATCAACGGTAGTTGGAGCGTTTTCAACCCGGATTATTCGTTAGAGCGGTTTGATTTGACTTGTCTCATACCCATCATGCCCGCATCCCCATTCCTTTTACCTGCTCAGCAGTCAGTAATTTAGAGCAGATTAATTTAATGCTGGTCATATATTTACATCGTCATTACGAGGGCCGAAGGCCCGCGGCAATCCAAGAGGACGCAGGGATTGCCGCGTCGTGCAGCCCGAGCCATGACGAGGGGAGGCTTTCGTAATGACGAGTATCCTTCCGATGGATTCCCCTCCCCCAGGCTGTACTGTACAGCGGGGGGAGGGTGCCCCGGCAGGGGCGGGAGAGGGTGCTGTTCCCTCCGGTACAGCCGCAAAAATGTCGTTTCTGGTGCAATTTGGAATAACTTGCCGCGCCAGGAAAGGCCCTGGCGATACGGTCGAAAATATCCTTTACAATAAATGAAAG
>JAITIQ010000044.1 GCA_031279425.1 Accumulibacter sp. | reverse complement strand
CCAATACCATGACCCGCAACACCTACGCGATCTCGCACCGGGGCCAGTATTCCTTCGGCAAGTCGAGCGCCTACTTCCAGTACGAGGACACCAAGAACAAGCGCCTGGGCGAAGGCGCGGCGGGCGGCGGCGAGGGCAACATCGCCACCGGCGAGAAATTCACCAGCGAACTCAAGGGCTACACGCTCAACGGCCAGCTCGACATGCCGCTCCAGCTCGGCCTGAATCAGGTGCTCACCGTCGGGGCGGAATGGAACCGCCAGGAACTCGATGACCCGCGCTCGGTCACGGCGGGGGTTCCCGACGGCGTTGCCGGCGTTCCGCCCGCCGCCGAGCGCAAGACCGACATCGATGCTTCCATCACCTCCTTTTTCGTCGAGGACAACATCGAAGTCACCCAGGATTTCATCCTCACCCCCGGCCTGCGCTTCGACCACCACAGCGAATTCGGCAACAACTGGAGCCCGGCGCTCAATGCTTCCTACATGATCACGCCGGAAATCACCCTGAAGGGCGGCATCGCCCGCGCTTTCAAGGCGCCCAATCTGTATCAGATCAATCCCAACTACCTGTACAACACCATGGGCAACGGCTGTCCGGTCGGCATGACCGGCCCCTGTTACGTGCTGGGCAATGAAGATCTCGACCCGGAAATCAGCATCAACAAGGAAATCGGCGTCAACTACACCGCCAACGGCTGGAACGCGGGCCTCACGTATTTCCACAACAAGTACGACAGCAAGATCACCTCGGGCATGACCAACCTCAACGTCCCAGGCATCACCGGCACCGTCCTGCAATGGGAAAACGCCACCGACGCGGTGCTTGCCGGCTTCGAGGGCAATCTGCTGATCCCCGTGGCGAGGAACGTAAACTGGATCAACAACTTCACCTACATGGACAAGAACAAGGACCAGAACGGCCAGCCGCTGTCGATCATCCCGAAATACACGGTGAACACCACGCTCGACTGGCAGGCCACCGACAAGCTCTCCTTCGTCGTCACCGGCACCTTCTACGGCAAGCAGAAGCCGCGCACCACGGCGGCCAGCACCGGCGCGGTGGCCACCGGCACGGCGCTCGAAACGCGGCCGGCCTACAACCTGTGGGGTGTCAGCGCGGGCTATGTCATCTCCAAGGACCTGAAGGCGCGCTTCGGCATCAGTAACCTCTTCGACAAGCGCCTGTACCGCGAGGGCAACGGTACTTCGGCGGGCGCCAACACCTACAACGAACCGGGACGCATGTATTACCTGACGCTGACCGCTTCATTCTGAACGAGCGGCGGGAGCGGGGAATTTCCGCTCCCGCCCTCCGCGCGGCCAGGAAGCCCCGCGCCGCGCGGGATCATTGCCTCCTCCTCTCCGTCCGGTGTCATGCCGGACTTTTTTTATCCCGGAGTCAGAGGACAGAGGACAGAAAAGTCAGCGGCGCTCTCGCGCCGGAGGGAACGACACCCTCTCCCGCCCCTGCGGGGCACCCTCCCCCGCCCAGTGGGGGAAGGGAATCCATCGGAAGAATCCGG
Source organism: Accumulibacter sp. (assembly GCA_031279425.1). Taxonomy (GTDB): domain Bacteria; phylum Pseudomonadota; class Gammaproteobacteria; order Burkholderiales; family Rhodocyclaceae; genus Propionivibrio. The sequence goes on along the minus strand of JAITIQ010000044.1, from coordinate 27,360 downwards.
CGCAGCCGCAAACCGACTGTCCTCTGTCCTCCGTCCTCTGGATTGCCGCGGGCCTTCGCCCCCTGGGACTCGAAAAACCGCTTTTCCCGGTGGATCACTCCCTGGTGAGCAATCCCGTCCCGCTTGCGCTGGCTTGGTAGACGACGCGGAAAGTCTCGTTGGCCGCGGCCTCCCAGGTGACGCCGACTTGCACGGAACCACGGGAAAGACCCAGGTTCCGCTGCTCGGATGCCGAGCGTCCCTGGAATTCCAGCGTGACGGAGCTCAGCGCGTAATGGCTCTCGTCTTTCAACAGTTTGGCCGCGGCTTCCGCGCCCTCGCTTCCGGTCCGTTCAAGATTCCGGCATTGCTCCGCCGTCGCCGGATCCAGTTCGTGCTCCACCTGCACGGTGAAGCCGTCCGCGCCGTCCTGTCGAATGTCCGCCAGCATGGCCTGGACATGGACTTCCTCCAGCTTCAGGTTTTCGCGGGCATATTGCGTAAACTGGGTCTGGGCATACGTTCCGGAGAAGCTCAGGGTCGTCCCGTGCGCCGCGTTCACGAACGCTCCCCGCGTGTCGCCGCGGGTGGAGCGGGTGACGGTGCTGCTGCGCGTGGCCGCCACGGAAAGGCTGCAATTCACGGCGCCGTCCTCCACCTTGACGCCCGCGTCCACCGTGACGCCGCGCCAGAAGACGGCCCGCGTCTCGTCGCCCACCTCCACGCCGGAGGGCGCGGCGGCGTCGCGGGTGGCGTCGGCGCCTTCCGCGGCGGTCTTTTGGCTCGCTTTCAGTTTTTCAGCTTCCGTCTGTTCCTCGCTTCGGCCGACGGAGAGGCTCAAACCGATCCGGCCCTGGGCGGTGGTGATGCTGGAGAGGGTCTGTTTCCCGGCATCCGTTTCCGTCCTGCGCTCCAGGCTGCCGGAGAGTTCGAAGCCGAGGGAGAACACGGGCTGGCCGACGGGGGAATTGTCCATGACCTTCCATTCGCCCAGTTCCACCTGGGCCGCGAGGACGATGCCCCCGCCCAGGCTGTCGCTCTTCCTGACGTTGAGGCAGTGGCGAAAGAGGTCTTCCGGACTCCAGGTCTTGTCACTCATCTTTTGCAGGAAGGCGGCCGCGTCCTCCCTGGATTGGAAGGTGAAGGACAGGCATTCCGATCCCGCGGCGGACACGCCGAGGCTGCCCGAGGCCGCGCCGCTGAGTGCGGAGACGCCGACGCCCAGGCCGCCCGAGAAGTCGCCCCGGATGGCCAGTTCGTATTGCCCGTCTTCGTTCCGTCCCAGCGAAATCCCCTTTTCCCGCGCCACGCCGATGGCCGCGGAGGCCTGTACCGCGCCCAGATTCGCGGCGAGCCTGACTTCGGCGCGGGCGCCGGCGGAAAAATCCATCGCCGAATTGGGTTCGAGCTGGTCCAACAGATTGGCGAAACGCCGGCGGCTGCTTTCTTCCTGGACGAGTTGGCGCACGGGCGCGGCAAGCTGCCGGTCGATGGCCCGCTGGCGCTCTGCGACCCCGGCGGAGGGCAGGGCTTCCGCGCAGAAACGCTCGAAGACGGCCCCGCGCCTGCCCTCCACACCGAAGTCTTCCCGCGCCACCGGCTGCTGCACGAAGTTCGTCACGAGAAATTCGGCGAATTGGCGAGTCACGCTAAAATCATTCACCAGATTGTCCACGATCTGATCGAGAAATTGCCTGTTCTCCCCGCGCAGCGCCTCCTCCGCTTCCGCGAAATCCGCGTATCCCATCGTGACGAAGGCTTGCAGCGCGGCCATGCGGGTGGCTTCCTGCAGCAGCTCGCTGCTGTGGGTGGAGAGATCTTTCTGGGCCGTGTCCAGCAGCGCCTGTTTTTGTTCGACCTGCCCGCGCGCCGCGCGCAGTGCTCTGGCGTTCGCCTCGATCAGGTTGGCGCCCGCGCCGCGCTGGAGGAGCCTGTCGCCGGTCATGAAATGACGGCGCAGAGTTTCCCCCGCGCTGCCCGCCGCGGGTTTTTCCAGGCCGATCTTGCCCAGACCGCGCGTCATGGCGGCGGCATGGGAGACCCCGCCGCGGTCGCCCACGGTATGTTCGAGCGCAAGCTGCTTGACGGCGCGGGTCGCGGATTCGCCGTATTCCTGCACGTCGCGCACGGCTTCGGAGACGGTCTTCCCGGATGACTCGCGCACCCGGACGCCGGCATTGCCGTTTTTCAGGGACAGGATCAGTTCGGCCTTGGCGTCCAGGGCGTAGCTTGCGATATCGTTCAGGATGCCTTGTCTCGATTCAGCGAATTTTTGCGCGAAACCGCCTTCGTTCGGCTGGAGCGCGCGCAACTGTACGAGCTTTTCCCGGAAAGCCTTGGCTTCCGGCTCCTCGTGCATGGGGAATCTATCAATGTCCATCCGCTTAAAATTGATTTTGGACGGAATGGAAATGCCTTGCAGCGCTTCCAGTTGCTTGTCGGGCGTGTCCAGCCCCTCGACCCTGCCTTCCAGGACATCCCGGAAAGCCAGGACCTGCAAGGACAAGGGTTCGCCGATGATTTTCTCGACATCGATGGTTTGGCTCTCGGGATTGAGCGCTTTCTGATAGCGCAGGACGCGCCAGGGGTCGGCCATTTGCGTCTTGCGCGCGTCGGTGCCCTCGGCCGCGAATTGTTCACCTGGTTTGAACGCGAGCGCTTTCCAGTCCGGCGGCTGTAGCGCGCGCGAAGCCTCATCGAGTGCGCCGCGCGCCCGCGCCAGCTCGCGCTCCGTCCGCTGAACGCGCGCCAGCGCGCCGGAGGCCGCCTGAAAATGCGCCAGCGCGGCCTCGACCTGTCCCTCGTAGGCGAGGCCGGACGCCTCGGAAAGCGCGCCCACGGCGCGCTTGAAAGCATCCGCGACTGCACCGCCTAAAGGCGCCACGCGTCGTCTCCCGAGTCCGTCCGTGAGCGCTTTGGCGTAGGCGCCCGCGTCGTTGTCCTCGGGCTTGTATTCGATGCCCGCGGAATCGAGCATGTTGCGCAGCAGGACGGTCAGGGCGCGCTGCGCGCGCAAGGGGGCGCTGTGTTCGCAGAAACGGTCCATCAGCCGGCCCACGTCGGCAGCGGCGACGAGCGCGCCGCCGGAGGCCGCGAAACGGCTCGCCTCGCGCATGTCCGCGCCGGAAAGCGGCCCCAGTCGGAACATGCCCCGGAGCACCTGCGGATCGGCGTTTTTCAGCGGTTCCGGCAACTGCTCCTGGAAGGCGCGCAGATCGGCGTCGTTGCCGCTGCGCCCGCGCTCTTGCAGGAAGGCGCTCCAGGCGCTCTGCACGAGCAGGGTATTGAAGGCGTTGCCGGTGAAGCTGGGCGCGCCCTTGCCGTCCGGCGCGACCGTGCAGGCGAGCAGGCCGCCCAGTCGCTCGAAGCTCAGTTCCCGCGCGTCCTTGACTCCCAGGGCGGCGAGCAGATCCTTGCCGCCATTGTCCCGGATGAGCTGAAAGGTCTGCCGCCGCAGCCGGGCGTCCGTATGCTGGGCCGTCGCCTGGTCGCGCCCGTCCTTCCCGGCCAGCCCCTGCTTCATCTCCAGCGCCGCCTGGTCCAGCGAGGAATGCCGCAGCAGCAGATCGTCGATCCGCCTGGCAAAGTCCGCGCCCGGCGCGGCAGCGATCTCCGCCAGCCTTTTGGCCGTGCCAGGATGCTTGTTCAGGTGGCGGACCAGCGCCTCGCTGCCCAGGCAATGCCCGAAAAGCGTCTTCAGCCTGGTCTGCTCCTCGCCGGTGAGATTCTCGGTGACTTTGGTTCCGAGCGCGGCGAAAGCCCGCTCGCCCAGTTCGGAGGCGAGCGCCTGCCGCTTTTCCGCCAGAGCGCCCCCGATCCCGTCCTGCTCGCCTGCCAGCAGCAGACGGCTGGCCTGGGCGTCCAGTCTTTCCAGTTCGGTCCGCGCCTTGGCTCCAGCTCCGCCCGGTTCCGACAGGCCGACGCGGCTGATTTCAGCCTTCAGTTCCGCGGCGCGCGCCTGTGAGAATGCCTCGATCTTCTCCTGGGCCGCCGGGTTTTCCTCGTACTTTTCCTGGAGCGCCTGCAAGGAAAGGGGGGTCGCGCGCGCGCTTTGCAGAACGCCCAATTCCCCGTCCAGGCGCTTCAGGACCAACTGGCTCTTCGCCTCGGATATTTGGGCGCGCAGCTCGCCTTTCAACGCCTCCCCGGCCTGCTGGTTCCGCTCCAGCCGCGTCAGGGCGCCGTCCAGGCGGGTTTCCATTTCCCCGATTTTCTTCAGGTCGGACGGGCTTCCCCGCAAGACGTCGGAGACATCGCCCAGGCAGCGCGCGGCGTCTTCGCCGATCGTGGCTTCCGTCTCCGCGCGGAAAGCGCTAAAGGCATCCAGTTCCCGGCCAAGCAGCGTCCTGTCCGGCCCCTCCTCCAGTCCTTCCAGGTGATGCCCGGCATCGGACGCCGCCTGGGCCAGGACGTCGCTGTTGCCGGGACGCTCCTGCCAAGCCGCGCGCGTCTGCCGCAAATCCACGGCGCGGGCGAGCGTCTCCGCGTCGAACTTCGTGGGCGCGAGATTCAAAAGTTCCATGTCCTGGACCAGCGTTTGCCACTCCGCCGCGCTCGCCACATCGCCCCCGTTCATCGCCCGGCGGATGCTGAGTTCGGCCGTCTGCTGGAAAAAGGCGGCCTCTTCCCCCGCGGCCGGCTTCGGCAGAAAATCCGCGGCCCGCGCCGCGCCGCGCGCGAATTGGGAGGCATCGGCCTGGCCGATTTGCTCCCGCAGGGCCTGGGCGCGCTGCGGGAGCGCCTGGTCTACGCCGGCGGCGCGCAACTTTGCCTGAAGGCCGTGCAAGAGATCCAGCGCCGCTCGCTGCGAAAGATTTTCCGTCTGGAGCACTTGCAGTTCGGCGCTGAAAAAATCCGCCGGCAGCGCCAGGCCATGCGCTTCCAGCGCCGGGCGCAGCATTTCCCTGAAGGCGCCGGCGTCGTAACCGGGGCGCGAAGCCTCCTCCGCCGCGCGGGAAAAAATATTGAACAGGGCCACTTCATTCTTCAGCGCCGGCGCGTCGTTCAGGATGCCCAGCCTGGACTGGGCGGCCTGCAACAGGGTTTGCAGGGCGGCGCTCAGACCGGCGCGCAGCGCCTTGCCCTGAGGATGGGGCAGCGCCGCGTACAGGCCGTCGTCCGCCAGCGCCCGCGCTTGCAGGGACTGAAGTTGCGCAAAGGCGCGCTGGACGCTTTGCTGGTCGTTCCCGCCCAGGCGCAGGGTGTCCATGGCCGTGGAAAGTTGCGCCGAGAAGTCCCGGAACGCGCTGGCCTTGCCCGTCCCGTTTTCCACCGCCAGGCGGGCCAGCCCACGCAGGGGAGCGACCAGGACTTCCCGCTCCACGGCCTCCAGGCTGGACTGGATGGCTTCCCTGTCGTCGGAAAGGCCGGCGCAGGCGGCACGCAGGGTCTTCAGTTCATCGAGCGCCTTCGGCAGATCGACCATGCCTTGGTCCAGGCGGCTCATCAGGTTGGCGGCCCGAGCCATGAGGTAGGCCGCCTCGCCGACCCGCGGGCGCAGGGCCTCCAGATGGATCGAGTCCTGCGAAAGCTGCTCTCTCAAGGCGCGGCACTGGCTGGCCGACGGCGGGGCGGGCGCGTGGCGCGCCTCCGCCAGGAGCGCCCGGCTCCCTGCGCGGACGGCGCTCGGGATGCCGTCCGGCGACGGCGCGCGCGCGGACGGCGCGGAGGCCGGCCCGGTGGCGAGGGGGGTGGGGGGAGTGTCGCGGAACGCGATTTCAATACCGGTAGCCATGGCGAGGTTTCCGTTGATCAGAGGACAGAGGACGGAAGAGTTTGCGGCGCGAGGCGCCGGATGGTTGGCAACGCCGGACTGCGTGAAGCGGCGCCGTAGCCTGGACAGGGCCGAAGGCCGAGGTCCGACGGTCGCGTATCGGGGGACGGAAAATCAGGGTTGTCGCATTCGCTCTTTCCATCCGTATGGCTCGGGCTGCGCGCCGTGGCAATCCACATCGCCCTGGATTGCCGCGGGCCGCCCCTCGCCGTAACGCGGAGCTGGCAACGCTGATTCCAATTCTCGATGAAGATGGCAGGAATCCGGATCGCACCGGCGATAGTGCCAAATATCGCCAGCCGCCTGCTTTCCCCTCCCCCGCCCGGCGGGGGAGGGTGCCCCGGCAGGGGCGGGAGAGGGTGCCGTTCCCTCCGGCACAGCCGCAAGAATGTCGTTTCTGATGCAGCTTGAAATGACACCCTTGCGTTGACATGCCATCTCGCGCAGCGCGCATCCTTGGCTTCCGGTCACACGAGGAGGCCCATGCCCTGGTAGGATGGCTCGATTACCGGCGATGCCGATGGGCCGCTGTCCGTGGTTTTGGCGAGTTTTTCCCGCCATTCGATGAGCGCGGGCAAAAAGGCGTTGATGGCCTTTTCCAGAGCGGGTTCGTCGGCGAGGTTTTCGTGCCGCTTCCAGAGCAGCACGCTGTTGCCGTAAAGGGCGAAGGCCGCGCCGCCGGTTTCCGCGCCCAGGCAGGAGGCGGCAAGGAGGCGGCGGCAGGCGTCCGCCTCCCGCAGGATGCCGGCGTCCGCGACGCGGGCGTAGAAAAAAACGGCCTCCTCGCGCGCGTCAAAGGTGAGCGTGATTTCCTGCCCCCCGTCAAACGAGAGCGAACAGGAACCCTCGTCATCGAGGACGAGATCCCCGATCCCCGTGGCTTGGCCGAATTCCTTCAAAATGTCTTCAAAAAGCATGTTTTCCTCCGTTTTCCATTTTTCCATCAAGAGTGAGCACGGCTTGAACGTCCGGGCGGACAGGATTGCCGCGGGACTTCGGCCCTTTCCATGACGAAACTTCCCGTTCCCCTCGCTCCCCGCAGGGGGGAGAGGGGGGAGCCAGGCATCCGGCGCGAAGCGACGCGGTTTCTCCGCAGGGGAGAGTGGACAGGCGTCTCGTTCCTTTTTCCTCTTTTGGGGTCAGCGGCGCTACACGCCGGAGGGAACGAAGCCCTCTCCCGCCCTTCGGGCACCCTCCCCCGCAAGCGGGGGAGGGGAAAGCAAGGACAGCGTGGATACCATCTGTTCCATGAGGCACCCTCCCCCGCCAAGCGGGGGAAGGGAAAGCTCCTCTCGTCATGGCGAGGAGCGCAGCGACGCGACAATCCATGCGGTAGCGCAGGGGACGATGGCGATCGTCCCGTTTGCGGGCGGATTGCCATTCGCTCCTGCGTCTGGATTGCCACGGGCCGAAATTCATCCTTTGAGCCCGGAACGCGCTAGGCCGGAACGTCGGGAGCCGCCGCTTGCGCCGCTGCTTCCATCGGCTGCGTGTAATACCTGTGCAGCACGGGGAACAGATCCGGATTCAGGCGGATGGCGTCCTCGACGCTCCGCAGGTAGTCTTCGCCGGATTCGCTCCAGCGCCGCTCGTAGGCTGCGGCCACATCCCTTTTGATCTGCGCGTTTTGCTCCATCAGGGTATCCGCGAAGGGGGAATCTATCGCCTCGGCGACCAGATGATCGAGAGCCGGACGCGCCTGGCTCAGGGGATTGGTGAGCCGCTGCAGGAGATCGGCCTCCCTGGCCAGTTGCTCCCGCATCCGCCGGGCTTCGCGCGACGGCGTTTCCCCCGGCCTGCCTTGCAGGAAGGCGAAGCGTTCGGGGTCGAATGTCGCCGTGCGGCCGATGTCCAGGGAATCCGCGGCGTTGAGCAGCAAGCCTTCCAGCGTCGGGCTGCCATGGGCGACGATGCTCTTTCCGACTTCCCGCTGATAGGTCTCGCCCAGGTTCTCCTCGCCGAAAGATTCGTTCATGGCCGTGGCGAGCATGGCGGCGCTGCGCCCTTCCCAGCGATCCTCGCCGCCGCCCTGGCGGCCCATGTCGTGCCCGGCGGTGCCGCAGAGGACGGCGTTGCGGTCGACCTCGACGCCCATTTCGCCCAGGATGTTGCACATGGTTTCGGCGAAGATCCAGGCCCTGGCGATGTGTCCGCGGCCATGCGTGGAGACGCCGCGCTCGAAGGTCCTTTCATGCGACACATAAGCGCCCTCGGGATGCAGCCGCTCCACCAGGAATTGCCGCCGCTCGGCCTCGGTTCGCGGCAGGGCGTCCTGATTCGCCGGGGCGGGGAAGGCCGGGTAGGCGGGGTGCGCTTCGTTCAGGCGCAGCGCGAATTGCGGAGCCATCCCCGCGAGAGTCGCGCGCGCGCGTTCGGGCAGCAGGGAAAGCTCCCCGATGAAGGGAGTCGCCTCGACGCTCGCCCGGCCTGTTTCATGGCACAGGCTGTCGCGGGTCATTGCCACGAGGAGATTGGTGGTGGCAAGAAGATCGAGTTCCTGGAGGTTTTCTTCCCCTTCCAGGTCGAGGCCGATGGCCTCGCGCTCCAGGCAGCTCATCTGTCCGGCGAAGGCCAGTTGATCGGGAGATCTCATCTGCCCGGCCAGCCTCGCCAGCGCTTCCTCGCCGCCCTCCGTGTTGCGGAGCAGGGCCAGGGACATGAAGGCGATGCGGTTGATTTCCGTGGACTTGTCCTCTCTGCCGAATTCGATTCCGGAATCGACCTGCCGCTGGAAAAAGGCGGCGAGTCCGTCCCTTCCCTGCCGCGCGATCTCGGCGAATACTTGCGTCACAGCTTCCGGGGAGAGGGGCGGGTCGGCATTGGCAACCACGCGCAGCGCCTCGGCCTGGCGCATCGCGTTGGCATGGACGAGACGCAGTTCCTCGGGCGAGGAGAGCGCCTTGGCGCTCATCACCCAACTGGCGAAAGCCGCTTTCTGCGCCGGGTTGGCGAAGGGCAGCGTGTCCAGTTCCGTGAGGAGCGCGGCCTTTTCCTGGAACAAGGGACGGAAGACCTCGTGGAAAGCCGCCGAGACGAGAGCGTTCTCCGATTCGAACCGGGAACCCGCCGGCGGATTCCTGGCCCACTTCTGCACCAGAGCCTCGACCCTGCCCAGGGCCTGGGCCCGGGCGTTGCCCTGGAGATTCCGGACGCCCTCCGGCAAATCACGCAGGCTCACGTCCGGGCGCGCCAGAAAACGGTCGATCGCGGCCTGGGGATGGTCGCGGATCACGCCAATTTCGGCGGCCACGCGGTCCTGGTTCCAGTGTCCGGCGGCGGTGAAGTCTCGCGAGGCCGCTCCGGCGGCGACCGCCGCCTCCACGCTGCGATCGCGCACCCCGTCGTTCGGATCGAAAAAAGTGACCGGAATGCCGGTGCTTTGGGTGAACGCCTCTGCCCGCGCCCTCGCCGCGGGAAGATCCTCGAGCGGGATGTCGATCAGATTCACGCGGATTTCCGCGATGTCGCGGTTTGGCACGATGCCGCCCTGGATCTGCGCCTCGATGTAGTTGGTGCCCGCCAGACCCACGACGGGGGCCATCTGCCCGCCGATGGCGGCGCGCGCCAGGGAATTGAAGGCCGGCGTGGCCATGCCGGGAAGCAGGGTTTCCAGGGAATCGTGGGTGGCCGTGCGCGCGCGCCCCCGCGCGCCGTCGCCGAAGCTGGCGATGAGCGCTCCCCGCAGATGGTTCCCGCCGTCCTGGAGGCTGATGCCGGCGGCCTCACAGGTCGCGAGTCTCTCCTCGATCTTCGGCGGCGGGGAACCCAGGGAGGCGATGCTGGCATTCGGATTGGCGGCGAGCGTATCGAAATAGGTTTCGAAGTCGCGATGGAGCGTGGAATCCGGATCGCAGACTTCCGCGATGAACTCCGGAGGAAGCTCGGTGTCCTGGTTCAGGGCCGCCAGCCGGTGGTAGAAATTTTCCCGGCGTTCCGGCGTGAAGGAGGCGGGAATGGCGTAGAAGGTGTCGTCCGCCGTATAGGTGGCGCGCTGGGCCACCTCCGGCCGGAAGACGATGTGGGACCCCCCGTATGTGCTGATGGTGGCGGCGCCGAGCTCGTTGCGGTTGACGTTCAGGGCGGCATAGGCCGGGCGCGCGTCCGGGTTGTCCACGCCGTGTTCGCCCAGTTCCGGGAAAAGCAGCCGTTCCACCGCGTCGCGGGGCGCGACGTAGCCCAATCCGGCGGGCAGGTCGTTCGGCGAGCGGCTCCCCTGCCGGACTTCGCGGACGAGATGGTAGTAATTCTGTATCTGGCTTTCCGGCTGGGTCAGCAGGGTCGACTCGCCGAACAGGAAATCCGTGTGGATGTTCATGGTGAGCGGCGCGGCGCGCAGGATGTCGCCCATCGCGCGGGCGGACATGGAGGGAAGCGCGTTGGCTTCCAGGTTGCGCGCGAAATCCTCTCCCATCCGCTCGCGCGCCGTCGCGCCTTCGACACTTCTTGCCGCCAGCGTGAACACGTTGGCGGCGGAGATGTGCGGAGCCGCCCCTCCCGCCGGAGCCTGCGCTGCTTCCCGCGCCGGAACCTGCGCCGCGCCCGTCCGGAGGAGCGGCCCGAATTGCTCGGAGAGCGTCGGCATGGTGGCTGCCACACGCCTTTCCGTTTCCGTCGCCGCCGCGTCGTTTTCCACCATGTCGCGCGCGACGCGGTCGCTGACCTCCTTGGTCGCCAGAGCCTGGAGGTCGGTGAGGTCGGAAGTCATCTTTTGCGCGTCCCGGCTGCCGTTTGCGCCTTCGTAGCGCAGGCCGGTCTGGAGCAGATCCATTTCCGCGCTGGTGAAGCTCTGGAAGACGGCGGCCAGTTCCTCGTTGCTCAGGTTCTGGATCAGCGGCGCGTAGGCGCGCAGGATCGCGTCCTCGGGCGGCGGGGCGATCTGTCCCAGTTGATTCAGCCGGTTGAGTTGCGCGCGCAGCGCCTTGAGATCGCCGAGCAGCGCCCCGGCGTCGAGACGCCCGCCGGGGCGGGCAAGCTGGCGCACGGCGTCGCCGCCCGCCTGGTTGACCCCCGTGATGCCCCGCTCGATCTTCGTCGCCTGCCGGAATCCGGCAAAGGGAATGGGCGCGGAACGGATCCGATCCAGGCGAATGGGCGGCTGCCGCCCGATCTTCACCTGGTGATCGCCGAAGACGCCGACGGCATCGGTAACGCCCCGGCTCTGCAATTCCCGCTGTGCCTGCGGGTTGGCTTCAATGCGCGCCATGCCGTTCTCTCCTGTGTCTGTCATGTGGAGATTCGCGGGCGAGACGCCCGCCCCGTCATGGCTCGGGCCGCGCCCTCGCCATGACGAAATCCTGCCTCATCAAAGAACCGGCTCCGCCAGGACCTGCGGACGGGTTCCGGCCTGTTCTAGCCCAATATCTTTGCGCGCGCCTGGTTCTGCGCCTGCTGGATGGAATCCTGGGCGGAAAGCGATTTCTGGATGAGTTCCTTGAGGCTCTCGTCCAGGTCTTTCAGGGAATCGCGCATTTCGCGCATTTTTTCCTGGTCGGCCTGCATTTCCTTTATCTCGGCCTGGTACATCGTGCCGTAATAATCGCCGACCGCCTTGGCGATTCCGGCGAAACCGCCGCCGGCCTGGGAGATGCCCTGTCCCTTGGTATTGATGGCCTGACTCTGCGCGGTGTCGGTAGTCTTGAGGGCGGAGGCCGCGAAGCCCGTCTGTATCGCGCCGCCGGCGATGGTCAGCGCGCCGCTGACGATGCCCATCGCCAGCTGGATGGCGGCCATTTCGCGCATCTTGTCGGCTTCATCGTGCATCGATTCCACCAGCTCCTCGGTCATCGCGTGGCGGACTTCCCGGTTCTGCTCGCGCTGCTCGCTGGCGAACTTGGTGACCAGGCTCATGACCAGCGCGCCGGGCGAGGGCAGCATGCCGAATTCGGCGATGCGCGCCGTGTCCGCGCCGTTGGGCGGCGCCAGCCGGGGCAGGCTCTTGCCGACCTGTTCCGCCGCTTGGTCGAAGCTCTGCCCGGTCTTGTCCGCTTCCAGCAGGAGGTTGTCGACCTGGCTGGCGGAGACTCCCTGGGCGCGGGCGTGTTGCAGCAGGTTCTCATAGGTCTGCTGATTGAAGTTCGGCAGGTCCGAGATGCTTGTGATGCTCATGATCTTTCTCCTCTCAATCCTCTTGTTCCAAATTGCCTCAGAAACGACCATTTTTCGGCTGTGCCGGAGGGGACGGCGCCCTCTCCCGCCCCCGCCGGGGCACCCTCCCCCGCCATGCGGGGGAGGGGAAGGCAAGCGGCGGTGAACGAAATTCGCGCGGGAGGATGCGGTTTTTTGCCATCTTCATCGTGAATCGGAATCAGGCCACGGCGGGCGCCTGGCTGCCGAGAATGGCCGTTTGCGCCTCGGCGTTGCCCTGGACGATTTCCTGCACGGCGGCGAGCAGTTCCTCGGCGCGTTTCATGATCGATTCCAGGAACTTGGTCTCGATGTCCTGCGCCTCCGCGATGCGCGCCAGGATCGCTTCCAGATCCTTTTGCGCGGCCTTGGACTTGGTGATGTCGCTGCTCAGCACCGAGTCGTAGATGCCCAATCCGCCCTGCGCCATGGTGGTGAGTCCGCTGGCGAGGCTGGCGGCCTGGGCCGCCTTGGCGACGATCTGGATGGTCTTGCTCGTCGTTTCCAGGGCCTTGGCGGCGGAACTCGTGAAGCCCGCGCCGAAGCTCAAGGCTGCGCCGATCAAGGTGATGCCGATTTCCACGCCCATGCCGATCCATTGCGCGGTCTCCTCGGAAGCGCCGCACTCTTTGGCGAGGGCGGCCACCCCCGCGCTGATGCTGACCTCGCCGTCGGTGGCCTCGCTCACGATGCTGTTGATCACCATGGCGGTCATGATCGCCGCCCCCGCGATCAGGAGCGGGTTGGCGGTTGCCACAGCGACGGCGATGGTGGCGACGGCGGCGATGGCCGAGAGCGCCAGGCCGATCCATTTCAGGGCCTTCATGAACGGACTGAGTTTTTCCTTTTCGCGCAGTTTTTCGAGCCGTGTCTGGATTTCATCGAGCTTTTTCTGGTTGGCTTCCTCGGTCTCCGCCGCATTGGCCTTCAGGGTTTCCAGCCCGGTCTTGGTGGCCACCTGGCGGGTTTCCATGCCCACCGCCTTGACCAGTTCCTCCAGCGAGATGTTGCCCGCCAGGAAGGGAACGGCGAGTCTGGGCAGGGCGTTCATGAGGAGGGCGAGATCGTCGTCGGAGACGGGCGGCAGGTCGTCCTTCTTGCTGTCGCCGGTCTTTCCTCCCGCCGGGGAAGTGCCGTCCGCGGCGTCCACGCCGCCCGTGCCGGTATAGTTCGGCGCGTTGGGGTTTATGAGATCGACCATCTCAGGCTCCCTTGCGAATCTGCTCGAGCAGGGCCTGCGCCCGCTCGCGGTAGCTCTGGTGCAGGCTATTGTCCGGCTGACCGAACTCCAGCGCCGCGTCGAAGAGAGCGGCGGCGTTTTCCGCGTCGCCCTGTTTGAGATAGCACAATCCGGCGTGCACCGAAGGCGCGGGGTCGCCCAGGGCGCTGGCGATCGAGGCCATGTTGTAGGCGTCGATCGCTCCCGCCAGGTTGCCCCCGGCCTGGCGGCTGCCGCCCAGCCCCATCCAGAAGCGCGTGTCCTGGTGGTCGTAGATGCACAGGGCGGAAAAGAGTTTTTCCGCGTCCGCGTAGCTGCCCGCGTTGTAGAGGTTGTAGGCGAGGCCGTAGCCCGCTTCCAGCGTCGCGGCGTTGATCCCGGCGGCGTCGCCGAGGGTCGCGCCCCTGGACAGTCCCTCGAGGATCGCGTCGACGACGTCCGGGACGGGCGCTTCGTCTGGTGTGGCGGTCGTGCTCATGTCGTATCCTTCCTTTCGGTCTGGGGAAATGCGGAGGATCAGCGCGCCTTGGCGAGTTCGGCGAGCGTCTGGTTGCTCTGCTGGATGACGGAATTGGCCCCTTGCAGGTAGGAGTTGTACTGCCCCATGAAATCCTGCACGAAGACCATCTTCTGCTGCGTGTCGGTGCCCAGCGCATCCATCCGCGCTTGCAGGGAGGTGATGGCGACTTCCCACTCGTCCTTGAAGTGCCAGTTGTCACTGTTGCCGGTCTTGTCAATGGCCAGCCCGTTGGCATCCATATATGCCCTCATGTCCGCCGACATCTTGGTGGTTTTCTTCGTATCTTTAGTATCGGATTTCGTTGCGTCAGCCGCTTGCTGTCGCGCCTCTTGCAGGAAGGCCGCCACCTGCTTTTGCTCTTCCTGGGTTTTCTGGATGTCCGCGATGTATTCCATCGCGCTGCTCTTGGACGATTCCGCGAGCGCGAGTTGCAGCTTGGCGAACATCAGTTGCAGGCTGCCGCCGCCAATGCTGTTCACGTCGATGGTGCCGACGCTGGAAACACCGGTTTTCCGCGCGGCGTCGAGGGTTGCTTGTGTGACCGTCATGATGGCTCCTTGAAAGAGGATGAGAATTGAACCATGGGAAAGTGATGAAACGCCGGTCGTGGCGTCACATCCGGATCGCGCCGGGACGATGCGCGGAAGCCGCCAGCCCCGCCGGAGCCTTCGTTTCCCGCTCGGCCTGCCCCCGGCGCGCTTCGCCGGCCCTCTTGGCCGTGGCCCTGGTGGCTTCCAGTTGCGTCTTGAGTTCCGGCGGCGGATTGTTAACGTCCGCGTCCTTCAGGAATTCCTCCGTCACTCCCTGCGCCTTCAACAGCGCGTCGAACTCGCCATTCAGCCGGAGAAACTCGTCCAGCAGACCCGCCACCGCCTGCTCCTGCCTCGCCAAATCCTGTTCCGTGAAAGCCATGTTCCTGCTCCTCTGGTCGTTGAAAGTCGGAATGCACGCAAACCCGCGGCGTGCGCCCGGCGGGAACGCAAACATCGTGCCACCTCCCGTCTTCTCGCCGGAATTCGCCGAAAGAAAAGACAGGCCGGCAAAAAACCGCTCCGCGCCCCCCGAAGCCAAAAGGGAACCCCCTTCGCCTCGCCCGCTTCGCCAATAATCTTTGCGCGGCGGCCAAGGTATGGGCCAATAAAATTGGCAGGCAGAAGACGGAAGACGGAAGACAGTCAGTTACCGGGCGCTTCGCGCCCGCAAGAATTACTGTCCTCTGTCCTCTGTCCTCTGTCTTCTGAACTCTGTCCTCTGAACGCGAGCGATTTCCTCAGCCGGGCGATCTTTCGCTGGAACGCCGTCCGCGTCGCGCCGCCAGTGCCGCCCGTCCGTGCGATGATGTCCAGGAATTGGCTGGCCGCTTCGGCGCGCTGGAGCTTCAGGTGGCACAGGGCGATGCGGTAGAAGGGTTCCGGATCGTCCGGCTCGCCGCACAGCCCCGCCATGCCGTAGGCGTCGATGGCCTTTTCCAGATTTCCCGCGCCTTGCAGGCTGCTGCCCAGCCCCATCCAGCAGCGGCGGCTGCGGTGGTCGCGCAGGCAGATACGGACGAACACCGTGACCGCGTCGGCAAACTCGCCCGCGGCCAGCAGCTCCTGCCCCATGGCATAGAGGGCTTCCAACTGTTCCCGCGTGATGCCGGCGGCTTCGCCCTCTCCGCCCCGCGCAAGGATTTCGGCGATCCGGCCCAGTTCCTGAGCGACAGGCGACGGCGCGGATTCAGGCTCACGCGGCGGCATGGAAACGTCCTGCGCGGGCCGCTTCGCCACGATTCCCGTGGCGGGGTGGCTGGCGGATTGCCAGGGAAGGCGCGTGAGCGCGGCGGAGCGGGGAGCGAAAACGGATTCGCCGCCTGTCCTGCCCGAACCGCCCGGCCGCATTCATTCCCTTGCCTTCCCCTCCGCCAGCATCCGGCGACGCCGCATCATGTTTTATCGCCACATTCTAGCGGAAAATGACGCGTGATCGACACGGAATTTCTTGCCGGGTGGAACTTCGCTCGGGGAGACGGAGATTTTCCGCCCGCACCGCCAATTTTGTTGGCACCCCAAAAAAGTGGCGATGGCCGCCGCAGCTTGAACCAGGCCGCAGTCCAACGGTCGTGAATCTGTGGCGCGCAGCGCTGGATACCTTGAATCCCTGGACTGCGCGAAGCGTTTCCAGGCTGCGCGGCTGGTCCCGGCTGCGCGGTTGGAATGAAATCTGCTTCATGACGCGGTATCGGAATTTTTCCAGGGGTGGTATGTTTGCCGCTTGGCGGCGCTCTCGGAAGAAAGGCTTCCATGAACACGAACAGAATCGGCGACGCGAGTCTTCCCCAGACGCCGGGGGCCGCGGCGGAATCAGCCGGGGTCGCGGACGAGTCGGCCCGGCGCGAGTTCGAGCGTCTCTATCATCAGGATCGCCAGGAGCCTCCCGGGGACCGGCCCGGGACGCCGCCGGGCGCCGCCGCGGAGGAGGAATACCGCCATCCGCCGCCGGCGGGAAGCCGGGAGGAGGCCGCGCCGCCGGAAGTGGAAGAGACCCCCCGGGACGAGAGCCTCGCTTCCCTGATGCGCGGCCTGTTCGCCGAACGCCTGGGCGCGCCGTCCGGCGAAGCGGCGCGGGACGCGCGCGCGGCTTCCGCCCATCCTGCCGATTCCGCCGCGCCCCGCCTGGCGGAAAGGATCGAGCGTCTGGTCGAGCAGGTTCTGGTCTCGCGTCCCGGCGAGGCGGGCGACAAGGAA
Source organism: Accumulibacter sp. (assembly GCA_031279425.1). Lineage (GTDB taxonomy): Bacteria > Pseudomonadota > Gammaproteobacteria > Burkholderiales > Rhodocyclaceae > Propionivibrio. Next base: position 11,020 of record JAITIQ010000044.1, on the reverse strand, counting down.
GTCCGGCTCATGGTGAGGAATTCCGTGCTGCCCGATACGGAAATCCGCCTCTCCCGCGGCACGGACGGACTTTTGAGCGTCACGCTGGCGACCGGACGCGACGACGCCTTTCAGACGCTGGTCGCCGCGCGGACGGAACTGAAGCAGGCGCTGGACGCCCGGGAAAACCGGGAAGTCCGGCTGACCGTGGTCGACACGCGGGGCGCGGGAGCGGAAGAGGGAGGAAGCGACCGGCGTTCCCGCGGTTACAGAGGACAGATGACGGGGTCAGAGGACTGAGGACAGAGAACAGTAATTCTTGCGGGCGCGAAGCGCCCGGTAACTGGCTGTCCTCTGTCTTCTGTCCTCAGTCCTCTGTCTTGCCATAAACCATGAAACCGATGGAACGCTCCCCGCCCCTCGCGCCCTATCGCCCTCCCGCACTCACGCCGGACATGGCCCGGCTGTGCGATGCCCTGGCTTCCAGGGCGGCGCTGGCGGCGGAAAACGCGGCCTTCCCGCTTTCCTTTCATTTCGAGCCGGACGCGGCGCCGCTCGCCGAACAGGCGGTGTTGACGTTCGAAGCCGGCGGTTTTCCCTGGCGGCTGGAGTTTTACGACCTGGATTTTCTCGCCTCGAATCCGGCCCTGGTCGGGGTGGAGATCGGACGTCTGCCGGAGCCGCTCGTCCGCGCCGCCCTTCTGCTGGCGCTGCAAGCCTTCCTCGACCGCCTGGAAAACGCGCTGAGGGCGCCGGTCAACCCGGAGGACGAGACGAAGCGCCCGCCGGAGGCGCGGAACTGGCTCGATCCCGTCCTGCGGTTTACCCTGGATTTCACGGGGGAAGCGCCGGCGCGGGAAACCCCGCGGCACTGGCGAATCCCCATCGGCCTGCGGGCATCCTCCCGGGAAGGCGCGGCCTGGCTCGCCGACCGGGTGCGCGAAACCCTGCCCGAGTCCCGCAGGTACCCGCGGCGGATGAGCCTGCTGCTCGAAGTGCGGCTGGAAGCCGCTTCCATGCGGGTGCCGGCCAGCCTTCTGCAAAACCTGGCGGTCGCCGACATCCTGATCCCGCCCGACTATCCCGCGCGGGACGGACGCCTGATCCTGCGCCTGCCCGACGGTTCGGGGTTTGGCCTGGCGCTGTCCGACGGGCGCGCCACGCTCATCGATTTTTCCCACCACGTTTACGCAAAGGAGATGGACGTGAACCCTCCCGATCCGCCGGGCGGCAAACCCGCGCTGGCCGCGCTCGAAGTGCCGATTTCCTTCGAGCTGGAAAGGAAGCTCCTGCCGCTTGCCACGATCGAGTCCCTGGCGCCGGGAAGCGTCTTCCCCCTGGGCGCGGACCCGCTGTCCGTCGTCACCGTGACGCTGAACGGGCAGGCGCTGGCCGCCGGGCGGCTGGTCGACCTGGGCGGCGTCCTGGGCGTGCAGATCACCCGGCTCATGCAGGCCCCGGAAACGTCATGACGAACCTCAGTCCCGTCACTCTCATCGTCCTGCTCTCCGTACTGGCGCTCCTGCCGTTCTTCCTGATGATGGTGACCTCCTACGTGAAGATCGTCGTCCTGTTTTCCCTGGTGCGCAACGCCCTGGGCGTGCAGCAGGTGCCGCCGACCATGGTGCTGAACGGACTGGCGATGGTGCTCACCCTGTTCATCATGGGCCCGGTCGGGCTGGAAACCTGGGAATTGATCGAGAAGTCCGGCAGCGTCGAAGAGTCGGTTTCCGACCCGGCCCGGCTCGCGCCGATGCTGGAGACCGCCTCTCCGCCCCTGCGGGAATTCCTGAAAAGAAACACCGACACGCAAATGCTCGCCGCCCTGAAGAATTCCGCCCAGCGAACCTGGCCGGAACGCCATCGCGCGATCCTCGAGGAAAACGGCCTCCTGCTCCTCATCCCCGCCTTCGTGCTCACCGAACTCACCGAAGCCTTCAAGATCGGCTTCCTGCTCTACCTGCCTTTCGTCATCATCGACCTGATCATTTCCAACATCCTGCTGGCGATGGGAATGATGATGGTCTCCCCCATGACCATTTCCCTGCCGTTCAAGCTCCTTTTGTTCGTCACGCTGAACGGCTGGTTGAAAATCAGCCAGGGCCTGATGTATGGCTACGCATGAGCACGCGCTCGCGCCGGAAACCGACGACGGGCACACCATTCTCCTTCCGGCCACGCCCGAACATCTCTCCACGATCCACGACTTCCTGAAACGGGAAGTGCCCGGCGAGTTCACCGGCACCCTGTCCAGGATCGAGATGGCGGTGGAGGAACTGCTCATGAACATCTTCCACCACGCCTACGAAACGAAGGGCGCGGGCAAGGCCATGATCAGCTGCCGGCGGGTCGATCTGGACGGGATGGCTTTTTTCCGCGTCGGAGTGCGGGATTGGGGACGGCCCTACAACCCCCTCGCCGAAGCGCCGCGCCCCGATCTCGAAGCGGGCATCGAGGAGCGGCCGATCGGCGGATTGGGCATCCACATCGTCCGGACGGTCACGGCGCACTATTGCTACAGCCGGAGCCAGGACGCCAATGAACTGGAACTCTTTTTCGCGCGCTGCCCGGCGGAGCGGTGAAAGACCGCGCCCGCCGGCACCGTAGCTTGGACGCGGCCGCCGGCCGCGGTCCGACGGTCGTGAGTTTGCGACGCGAAGCGCCGGATACGTTGCCCCCCTGGACTGCGCGAAGCAGTTCCGGGCTCGAAACCCCGGCCGTGAGAAAGGGGTTTCAAACGGGTTTCGAACCGGAGTTGGTTTTACGATGAAAGGAACATGAACCGTCCCTCCAGGAGAAAACGGAACGCCCGAAAACCGGTGCTGGTGGCGCTGGTGGCGCTGGCGGCGTCCTGGACGCCCGCGCCCGGCGGCGCCGGGGAGGTCTTGAGCGTTTCCGTCGAGATCGGCGAACGCGCGGCGCGGCCCGCCGGAGCGCCGTCCGCGCCCGCGCTCCACGAGAACCGGCTGGACGAAATGGATGTGTACGCGCTCTCGCCCACCGCCGCCCGCCTGCGCCTGCCGCGCATGGTGCCGCCGGAACTGCGGCGTCAGGCGGCCGAGGCCGTCGGTTCCTTCTCCGCCGCCGCGAGCCTCCCGTCCGAAACCGCCGCGCCGGACGGCGGGGCGAACTGGACGGCCTTCATCCGGAAGGCCGCCCGCGATTTCGACGTGCCCCCGGAATTGATCGCCGCGGTCATCCGGGCGGAATCCGCCTTCCAGCCCCGCGCCGTCTCCCCGAAAGGCGCGCGGGGCCTGATGCAGCTCATGCCCGCGACGGGGGAAGCCCTGGGCCTTGCCGACCCTTTCGATCCGGAAGCCAACATCCGGGCCGGCACGCGCTACCTCAAGGCGCAATTGTCGCGTTTTTCCGACCTCCGGCAGGCGCTCGCCGCGTACAACGCCGGGCCGGGCAAGGTCCTGCAATACGACGGCGTCCCCCCTTTCGCCGAAACGCGGGAGTTCGTCCGGCGGGTGCTGGAATTCAGAGAACAAGAAAAAAAGTAAGCCCAGGCCGCGCGAACAAACCGCGCGCGAAGTTCCCCGCATCGTGGGGATGAACCGTTCCGCTCGCTACGCGCGCAGGGTCGAGTGGCATTTGAGATTTTCTGGAGTATCTCTTCCGTAACCCGCGCGGTTGATGGACAGAGCTTGGTTCGGGTTTGTCTTTGGAATTCGAAACTGCTAGAATCCCGCCCCGTTGCGGGGTGGATGCCCCGGCCCGTCCCGCCTGGGACCGCGGGGTCGAGTCCTGTCCATTTCGCCGCCTTGTTCCCGATGTCCGCGCAGTGCGCAATGACCGGAAGGCGAACGCAAGTTTACCTTTTCGTTCGGTTCCGGATTGCCGGGGATTTTGTCCAACCGTGATTTCCAACGAATCCGTGGGCCATCATCATGTTCGACGCCGTACGCAACAACAAGCGAATCGTTCAGATTTTTCTTGCGCTGATCACCCTGCCCTTCGCCTTCTGGGGCATCGATTCCTACATGAGCGGCATGGGGGCGGGCGCCGATCTTGCCAGCGTGGGCGATACCAGGATCAGCGTGCCCCAGTTCGAGCAGGCCCTGCGGGAGCGCCAGGATCAGCTGCGGCAGTCGCTGGGAGAGGCGTTCAAGCCCGAAATGATGAATTCGCCGGAAGTGAGAAGGGGCATTCTCGAGGGCCTGATCGACCAGCGCCTGTTGTTGCTGGAAGCGTTCGACCAGCGCCTGACGACCAGCGTTCCCGCCCTGCAGCAGTTCATTGCCGGTATGCCGGTATTCCAGGAGAACGGGAAGTTCTCCGATTCCCGCTACCAGGCCATCCTGCGCGCGCAGGGCATGTCCCCGGAGCAGTTCGAGGCGCGTCTGCGCCAGGATCTGATGCTGCAACAGCTGACCGGAACGATCGGCAATTCCGCCTTCGTGTCCAGGACGCAGGCCGAATCGATGCTGCGCATCCAGGCCGAGAAGCGCGAGGTCGGCAAGTTCGAGATCGCCGCCGCTTCGTTCGCGGAGCAGGCGCAGGTGACGCCGGAGGAAGCGCGCAGATTCTATGATGAAAACGCCAAGCGCTTCGAGGTGCCCGAACAGGTCAGGGCCGAGTACCTCGTCCTGTCGCTCGACGCCCTGATGCCTGGGATCGAAGTGAGCGACACCGAGATTCAATCGTGGTACGACGATCATCGAAACGATTATGGGATTCCCGAGGAGCGCCGCGCCAGCCATATCCTGATCGTGCCCGACGGTGAGGGCGAGGCGGGCAAGGAAAAGGCCAAGGCCCGGGCGGAAGAGGTCTTGCGGGAAGCCCGCCGGGATCCTTCGCGTTTTGCTGAACTGGCGAGGCAATATTCCAGGGATCCGGGATCGGCGGAAAAGGGCGGCGATCTCGGTTTCTTTGCTCGCGGCATGATGGTCAAGCCGTTCGACGACGCGGTATTCGCCCTGAAGGACGGGGAAATCCCCGACCTGGTCGAAACCGATTACGGTTATCACATCATCCGCCTGGACGATATCCGGGAAGCCAGGGAGCGGCCGCTTGCCGAAGTGCGCGGCGAGATCGAGGGCGAGTTGAAGCGGCAGGCGGCTTCCCGCCAGTTCGCCGAGGCGGCGGAGACCTTCCAGAATCTCGTCTATGAGCAGTCCGACAGCCTGCAGCCGGCGGCGGACAGGTTCAAGCTGAAAATCGAGCAGAGCGACTGGATACCGAGGAATCCCGATTCGCAGACCCGGGACGCGCTGGGGGCGCTGGACAACGATTCGCTGCTCTCCCGGCTTTTCTCCGAGGATGCCGTCAAGGAAAAACGCAATACCGAAGCGGTCGAGACGGCCATGAATACCCTGGCGGCGGCGCGCGTGCTGGAACATCGGCCGGCGGAGCTCCGTCCGTTCGAGGCCGTCGAGGCCGAGATCGAACAGCGATTGAAGAGCGAACGGGCGATGAAACAGGCCCGGGACGCCGGCGAGGCGCGCCTGGCGGAACTCATGAAGGGAGAGGATTCGATCCAGTGGCAACCGGCGCAGGAAGTGTCGCGCATGGACGCGGCGCAGTCCTCCTTGCCGGAGGCGGCGCTGCGGGCGATTCTCAAGGCCGACGCGCGCAAGCTGCCGGCCTATGTCGGCGTCGATCTCGACGACGGCTACGCGCTGTTCAGGATCACCCGGGTCGAACAGCCAAAGGATATCGACGAGAGCCAGCTCAAGGCGCTGGAGAGGGGATACGCCGGCCTCGTCGCCAGGGAGGATCTTTCCGCCTATCTGTCGAGCCTGCGCGCGCGATACAAGATCGACGTCAACACGGCGCTACTGGAAAACCGAGATCGTTAGCGCTTTCCCATGGCAGATCGATCTGATGCAATCCGATCCCGACCCATCGAGGCGCGCATCGATCGGGAAACGGCGTCAGCGCGCCGCTCCGTACAGCAGATACGGCCGGCGCGCCTCCAGCCACTCGGCTTCGTCCTGCCGGGCCAACAGTTCCAGGTCGCCGGGCGTCGCGGCGGGATCGTCGACCCAGGCGCGCAGCAGCTCGCTGCCGTTGATGAGATCGATGGCCGGCCGGTCTCGCTCGTATTCATAGGCGAAGTCGCGCCATAGCGGGTAGTCCGGGCACAGCCGGCGGATCGCCTTGCAGGCCAGCGCGACCAGTCGCCAGGGGCGGAATTCGTGATGCCGGTAGCCGCCGTCCTCGACGTGGATGTGCACGCCGGCGCACAGCGCTCCGGCATGTTTGTGGAAGGTCGGCTCGAACCAGCAGTCGCGCAGCCGGCAGCCGGCCAGCCATTCCGGCGCCAAGGTTCGCATGGCGGCGATCAGCGCGCGCGCATCGATGTCCGGAGCGCCGAACAGTTCCAGCGGGCGCGTCGTGCCGCGCCCTTCCGAGAGCGTCGTGCCTTCGAACATCACCGTGCCAGCGTAGCAGCGCGCCATGAACACGTTCGGCGCGTTCGGGCTGGGATTGAGCCAGGCGCGCTCATAAAGCGGCCAGCCGTAGCCGGGCGCGGCGTCCGGCCGCCAGCCTTGCATGGGGATCACCCGGCAATCAAGGTCGAGACGAAGCTCGGCGACGAACCAACGCGCCAGCTCGCCCAGCGTCAGTCCGTGGCGCATCGGCAGCGGCCCCGCGCCGACGAAGCTCTCCCAGCCGGGCCGCAGGCGCAATCCCTCGACCGGCCGGCCCGCCGGGTTGGGACGGTCGAGCACCCATACCGCCTTGCCGTGCCGCGCGGCGGCTTCGAGCAGGTAGCGCAGGGTAGTGATGAAGGTATAGACGCGGCAGCCGAGATCCTGCAGGTCGACCAGCAGGACGTCGAAAGTATCGAGCATCGCCTCGCTCGGCCGCCGCACCTCGCCGTACAGACTGAAGACCGGGATGCCGTGCCGCGGATCGAAAAAATCCGGCGATTCGACCATGTTGTCCTGCTTGTCGCCGCGCAGGCCGTGCTGCGGCCCGAAGGCCGCCGTGAGCCTCATGCCGGGCAGGGCCGCGAGCGCGTCGATGGCGTGCGTCAACCCGGCATCGACCGAGGCCGGATGCGCCAACAGGGCGACGCGCCGGCCGCTCAGCGGGCGGCGCAGATTCTCGTCGGCGAGCAGGCGGTCGAGGCCGAAGGCGATGGGCATGTCACTAATCAGTCTGCTCTATGCCCCGAAACCTGCTCATGATTGCGGACCGGCAAACGCTCGAGGCAGGAACGCCAGGACTCCATTCCTACGCCGATACGGAAGCCGACCGCTGGATGACCATGGGGCCGTAGCCCTGGCAGGTCGGCATGATCTCGAGGAAAGTGATGTTGACGCGCGGCGGCAGATTCGCTACCCACCAGGCGGCCTCCGCGATGTCCTCCGGGGTCAGCGCCGTGGCGCCCGCATAGACCTTGGCCGCGGCCGCGTCGTCTCCGCGATAGCGCACGTTGGAGAATTCGGTGCCGCCGACCAGCCCCGGCGCCAGGTCGGTCGCGCGCACGCCGGTGCCGACGAGGTCGGCGCGCAGATTGCGCGTGAATTGCTCGACGAAGGCCTTGGTCGCGCCGTAGACGTTGCCGCCGGGATACGGGTTTCTGCCGGCGATCGAACCCAGGTTGATGATCAGGCCGCTGTCGCGCGCGACCATGCCGGGCAGCACGGCATGCGTGACGGCGGCAAGCCCCTTGACGTTGGTATCGATCATCGTCATCCACTCGGCGGCCGAACACCGCGGCGCGGTTTCGGTGCCGAGCGCCAGCCCGGCGTTGTTGATCAGCACGTCGATCGGCCGCCATGCCTCCGGCAGCCGGGCGAGTCCCTGCTCGATCGACGCCGGATCGGTCACGTCCATGGTGACCGGCAGCAGCCTTTCCCCGAGTTCGCCGCGCAGCCGGGCCAGGCGGTCGGTACGCCGGGCCGCGGCGATGACGCGCCGGCCCCCCGAGACGAAGCGGCGCGCCATCGCTTCGCCAAAACCGGAACTGGCGCCGGTAATCAGAACGATCATGCCTTTCTCCTCGACAGATGAATGAAAAATTACGGCTCAGGCCCGCTCCGCCAATGCCCTGGGCAGGGCGAAGGTGACCGACTCCCGTATTCCCCTGAGTTGGACGGCCCGTTCGGGATAGCCTCCCGTCAGCAGGGCCAGCACCTCATCCACCAGAACTTCCGGCGCCGACGCGCCGGCCGTGACGCCGACGCGCGACGCGTCGCGCAGCCATTCCGGATCGACGTCGCCGGCGCTGTCGACGAGATGGGCGCGCGTGCCGTGTTTTTCCGCGACTTCCCGCAGCCGGTTCGAATTGGAACTCGACGGACTGCCGACGACGAGGATGAGATCGGTTTGCCAGGCCAGATTCTTCACCGCGTCCTGCCGGTTCTGCGTGGCATAGCAGATGTCGTCGCCCTTGGGCGCGACGATGTCCGGAAAACGCCGCTTCAGGGCCAGGATGACCTGCTCGGCGTCGTCGACCGACAGCGTCGTCTGCGTCACGTAGGCGAGGCGCGCGCCGCGGGCGACCCGCAGGGAACGCGCGTCGTCCACCGTTTCCACCAGATACATTCCGTCCTCGCTCTGTCCCATCGTGCCTTCGACCTCGGGGTGCCCCTTGTGGCCGACCATGATGATCTCCAGCCCTTCCCGGCGCATGCGCTCCACCTGGTCATGTACCTTGGTGACCAGCGGACAGGTGGCATCGAAAATCCTGAGACCGCGGCGCTCCGCCTGGCGACGGACGTCCTTCGACACACCGTGGGCGCTGAATACCACGGTCCGCCCCTCGGGAACCTCGTCGAGATCCTCGATGAAAATGGCGCCCTTGACGCGCAGATCGTCGCAGACGAACTGGTTGTGCACGACCTCGTGGCGGACGTAGATCGGCGCTCCGAACTTCTCGATGGCGTGCTCGACGATGGCGATGGCGCGCTTGACGCCGGCGCAGAATCCGCGCGGATTGGCCAGCACGACTTCCAAGGCCCTTCACTCCACCGGGCGGACTTTACGCCTGCCAGTCGAACGCCAGCTCGTAGATCTTGGCGAGATCGGCGTCCGAGAGCGGGCGGAAGTTGCCGACCAGGCCGTCTTTCCTGCGCCTCACCTTGCCCACGAGCTCCGGAATGTCGGACTTCTCGACGCGCGCGTCGAGCTGCCGCAGATTCACCGGCATGCCGATCGAGAGATAGAACGCCGCGAGCTTGCGGATGCCGTCCCAGGCGGTCACCGTGGGGTCCTCGAAGTTCATCTCGGCGCCGAACACGCGCACCGCGAACTCGGCGAGACGCATCGGATTCTGGCTCATCTGGTATTGCATCCAGGCCGGATACAGCGCCGCCAGACCCGCGCCGTGCGCCACGTCGTACTTCGCGGAAAGTTCGTGCTCCATCTGGTGCACCGAGAAGTCGGTCTCGCGTCCGACGCCGCAGAGGTTGTTGTGCGCGAGCATGCCGGCCCACAGGATCTCGGCGCGCGCGTCATAGTTTTCCGGCTCGCGCATCACCCTTCCTGCCTGGTTTACGATCGAGGTGAGCAGCGCCTCGCTGATGCGGTCGGTGACGTCGACGTTCCTGGTGTTGGTGAAATAGCGCTCCATGATGTGCGCCATCATGTCGACGATGCCGCTCGCCGTCTGGTAGGCCGGCAGGGTGAAGGTGAGTTCGGGATTCATGATCGAAAAGAGCGGGCGGTTCAAGTCGCAGCTCATGCCGCGCTTGAGCATCCCGTCCGCGCGGGTGATCACGGTCGAGTCGGAGCCTTCGGTGCCGGTGGCGGGCAGCGTGATGATGCAGCCCTGCTTCAGCGTCTTCGCCGGGCGCGCCCTGGCGGCGTAGAAATCCCAGAAGTCGCCCTCGTAGGGGACGCCGGCCGCGATCGCCTTGGCGGAATCGATCGCGCTGCCGCCGCCGATGCCCAGGATGAAATCGACGCCCTCCCGGCGCGCCAGCCCGATCCCCTCGTAGACCAGCGTATCGACCGGGTTCGGCCGGGCGCCGCCGAGCGGGACGTACTTCAGGCCGGCCGCCTCGAGGCTGTGCGCGGTCCGCTCGTAGAGACCGGATTTCAGCACCGAACCGCCGCCGTAATGGATCAGGACCTTCGTCCCGCCATATTTCCTCACCAGTTCGCCGGCCTGGTTTTCCGTTCCGCGTCCGAAGACGAACTCGGTGGGGCTGTGAAATTGAAAATTGAGCATGGCTTCCTCGTTCCCGTTGCTGATCAGTCGGCGTCGGCGGTTTGAGTCATGACTTCGCCGGATCGCAGGATTCTATCTCAGAACGACTCTGCCATTCCCTGCGGCAAAGCCGCAAGACAAAAAGAGACCCGGCTTCCTTTCGCGCTCCCTGCCTTCCCCTCCCCCGCCGGGCCGTCGCGCCGTCGATGTCCTGGTCGTCGTCCTGGCTCCACCCCCTGCCTTTTCCCTCCCCCGCCGGGCATAGGTATCTACACACTCCGAAACAGCGACGCACCGGATTCCCCTCCCCCGCTCGGCGGGGGAGGGTGGCCCGCAGGGCCGGGAGAGGGCGTCCTTCCCTCCGGCGCGAAAGCGCCGCCGATCAAAAAGGGAAGGAATAACGCTCATCCACCACTCTTCACCGCCGAGAAATCAGAGCGTCGCTGCGCTCCGCATGCCTGGCCCCCTCTCCCTGGCCCTCTCCCCCCTGCGGGGGGCGAGGGGAATCCATGAGGAGAACTCGTATCCTCCCGGAAATGGAAGGAAACGAGCGCTTCCATCCGTTCTGACGGTTTGCCGCCTTCTTCGAAAGATCCGGCTTCTTTTCGCGCCTCCCTGCCTTCCCCTCCCCTGCCTTCCCCTCCCCCGCCGGGCCGTCGCGCCGTCGTTGTCCTGGTCGTCGTCCTGGCTCCACCCCTTGCCTTGCCCCTCCCCCGCGGGGCGGGGGAGGGTGCCCCGGCTGGGGCGGGAGAGGGGGTCGTTCCCTGCGGCGAAGCCGCAAGTCCAGGGCAAGTCCAGGATATGGGGATCCTCATTCATCCTCCCGGAAATGGAAGGAAACGAGCACTTCCATTCGTTTGGGTGGTGGGGGCAGGGAGTGGGCGGAGCGCACCGCGTTCAATGCGGCCTCGTCGAGTTCCTGGTGACCGC
>JAITIQ010000096.1 GCA_031279425.1 Accumulibacter sp. | reverse complement strand
AGCGCCGCGTCCATCGTCCTGAGTTGTGGATCGACCTTGAGCGGGAAGGCGGCGAGCGAGAGCACGTCGCGTTCGAGATCGACGCCCGGCGCGATCTCGCGCACGATCAGCCCGTCTTCGACGAGATCGAATACGCAGCGCTCCGTGACGTAGCGCACCGACTGTCCACGGCGGCGCGCCATGTCGCCGGAAAAGCTGATCTGCTCGACCGCGTGGACGAGCTTCACCTTGCCTTCCTTCAGGATCGTCAGCCGCCCGCCACCGGCCTCGAGCTTGGCGCCGGCGGTGTAGAGTCCCGAATAGACGATGCGCGGGGCGTGCGTGGTGATGTCGACGAAGCCGCCGACGCCGGAGGTGAGGTAGGGCCGCGCGGCGAGCCGGGAGACGTTGACGTTGCCGGCGCGGTCGATCTGCATGAAGGAGAGCAGCGAGAGGTCGAAGCCGCCGCCTTCGAAGTAGATGAATTGTTGCGGCGAGGGAACGATGGCTTCGGCGTTGGCCGAGCAGCCGAAAGCGAAACCGATGAGCGGCATGCCACCGACGGCGCCTTGTTCGATGGCGCAGGTGACGGCGCCGAACTGGCCCTCTTCGAGCAGGATGCGCGGGACGTTGGCGGAGATGCCAAAGCCCAGGTTGACCACCATTCCCGCTTGCAATTCCTGCGCCGCGCGCCGGGCGATGACTTTCTCCGGGCCCCAGGGCGGTAGTTCGAAGCTCGTCTCCGGGCAGGCGACCTCGCCGCTGACCGCCGGGTCGTAGGGAGTCTGCGTGGCCTGCCACTGCTCGGGGTCGACCACCACGTAATCGACCAGCGTGCCCGGCACGAAGACGCGCTGCGGCCGGATCGTGCCCGCCTTGACGAGGCGTTTCACCTGGGCGATGACCAGGCCGCCGTGGTTGTGCGCGGCCAGCGCCACATCATGCGCGCCGAGGAAGGCGCCTTCGTGCTCGTAGGAAAGGTTGCCGCGTTCGTCGGCGCTGGTGGCGCGGATCAGGGCGACGCGCGGGGCGATGGCCGGGAAGTGGAGCCATTCGCGCCCGGCGAATTCGAGGTGTTCGACGATCGGCGCGGCCGCCGCGCGGGCGTTCATGGCGGCGCCCTCGATGCGCGGATCGACGAAGGTGCCGAGGCCGACCTGGGTGAGCGGTCCGGGCCGTTTCGCCGCCGCGTCGCGCAGCATGCTGAAGAGCACGCCGGCCGGCACGTTGTAGGCGGCGATCTCGTCGTCGATGATGCGCCGCCAGATGGCCGGCATGGGCAGCGACGAGGGGGCGCTCGGGTACGAACCGGCGAGCACGCGCGCGAGCATGCCGGAGTGCTGGGCCAGGTGGTCGATGCCTTTCTGTCCGTAGGAATCGCCCGTGGCGATCGGGTGCAGCGTGGTGAGATCGCGCGGATGCCCCTCGCGCGCAAAACGCTCGCCCAGCGCCGCCAGCATCCTGTCGGGACAGGCCACTCCGCTCGCCGAACTCACCGCCAGCACGTCTCCGTCCGCGATCAGCCCCGCCGCCGCCTCAAAACTGATGTGCTTGCGCATGAATGATTCTCCTGATGTCTATCGGGGAAAAAGCAATTGGGGGAAAAGCAATCGGCCACGGAGGGCGCGGAGAAAAACCAATCGGTCGCCTCCCAGTGTTCGCGCCCCTCGCAGTGGATATGCAATGAACAACATTTACCTGATGCCGCTCTCGCTGACCAATCTCGGCAGGAAAAGGAAGACGTCGGGCAGCAGCACGATGAGCAGGAGCACGCACAAAAGCGGCATCAGCATGATCCCGATGTCTTTCAGCACGGCGGTAACTTTGACGTTGACCGCGGCGCAGGCGATCAGGAGGCACAGGCCGTAGGGTGGCGTGATCAGGCCGAAGGCCAGCGAGACGATGCCGATGATGCCGAAATGCACCGGGTCTATGCCGGCGTGCGCGACCATTGGCTGCAGGACGGTGCCGACGATGACGATGGCCGGAATGGCGTCGAGGAAACAGCCGACGATGAGGAAGATGCCGGCGACGACCAGTCCAGTCCCGACGCTTCCGAATTCATACGAAGCAATGAATCCGACCAGCGCCTGCGGAATTCTGTAATAGGCGAGCAGCCAGCCGAAGACCGACGCCGTGCCCAGGCAGAACAGTGAAATTGCCGAGAAGGAGCCGGAATCGTAGAGAACCCTGCCGAGTTTTTTCAGGCCGACTTCCCGATAAATGAGGCAGGACAGGAACATGGCGTAGAGCACCGCCATGGCGCCCGACTCGGTGGCGGTAAACCAGCCCAGCAGCTTGCCGCCGACGATGATGCCGGGCGTCACCATCGCGGGGAGGGCGATCAGGGTCGCGCGCAGGAACTGGCGGAAGGTCGCCCGCTGGTAGGTCGGGTAGTGCCGCAGCTTGGCGTAAATATATACGATCGTCATTTGCGTGCCAGCGAGCAATATGCCGGGCAGGACGCCGGCCATGTACATCTGGTTGATCGAGGTGTTGAAGACGCCGCCCCAGACGATCATGGTGATCGACGGAGGAATGATGCACGCCAGGATCGACGAGACCGCGGTGATCGCGATCGAAAAACTCATGTCGTAGCCTTCCTTGACCTGAGCCAGGACGAATATCTTGGACTGGCTCGCCGCGTCGGCCGTCGAGGAGCCTGAAACGCCGGCGAACAGAAACGACAGGACCACGTTGATCTGTCCCAGGCTGCCGGGCAGATGGCCGACCATCGAGCGCGTCCAGTTGAACATCCGCTCGGTGATGCCGCCCGAATTCATCAGGTTGGCGGCGAGCAGGAAGAACGGGACGGCGAGCAGCAGGAAGGAATTGAACGCCGTGAACATCGTCGACATCATCAGCGTGAGATCAAGGCGCGGATCGAGGACGAGCGGAGGCACGCAAGCGATCGCCAGGGCAAAGGAAACGGGCAGGCGGATGACGAGCCCTGCGAAAAGGGTGCCGAACATCAGCATGGCGACGGCAGCGGGGGTCATGATCATTGCCGGCTCCTCTCGAGTTCACGAAGGCTGTCGAAGATCTGCTCACCCAGGAAGAGCAGCCAGCCGAAGGCGGAAACCGGAAAGGCGACATACATCAGGACCATCGACATTTCGGTGATTTCGCTGATTTCACGCCGTCCCTCCCAGGCGAAATCCGAAGCGACGTACAGGAAAACAACGCCAAAGATCGCGGTGATGACTTCGACGAGTAAACGCATGGCGATCTTGCCGGACTCCGTTTTCGGTTCGGGCAAGACATCGATGTCGAAATGACCGTGCGTGCGCACCGCGATCGCGGCGCCGATCATGATCATCCAGATCAGGCAGAAGCGGGCCGCTTCCTCGGTCCACATCCAAGTCGGAACGAGATCGGTATAACGGGCGAAGACCTGTAGCGTGACCGGCACCAGGATCAGCCCAATCAGCGCGGTGACCAGCAGGCACAACAGCTTGTAATACACGGAGATGAACGTTCGCATGGGAACTCCATGAACGAGCAATGCTTCGCGGCCGGCGCGAACGCCGGCCGCGGCATCTCATGATTCGATTCGATGACGGAACCCTACTGGATCGCCTGGATGTCGGCGAGAATCTTTTCGATGCCGATTTCCTTGGCCCATTCCTGGACGAAGGGCTTGGTGAGCTCGAAGAGCTTGGCCTGGTCGGCAAACTCGTGCGTCCGGATCTTCTTCTCGTCCAGCATCAATTGCAGCATCTCCTTTTCCTCGCGCGTCTGGATTTCGCGGTTGTAGGCGGCGGCCTCCTCGCCGGCCTTGCGGATGGCCGCCTGCAGTTCGGGCGGATACTTGTTGAACGTCTTGGCGCTGAAAGCGAGCAGGCGCGAGACGATGATGTGGCGGGTCATCGAGAGTTCGGGGGCGACTTCGTAGAACTTCATGTTGAGGACCGGCGGCGTTTCGTTTTCGAGTCCTTCGATGACGCCGCTCTGGATCGCGTTATAGACCTCGTTCCAGGCGATGACCGAGGGTTTGATTCCCCAGGCGCCGAAGATCTTGGCCTGGATCGGCGCGCCCTGGATGCGCATCTTGTAGCCCGCCAGCTCCTGCATGTTGCGCATCGGCTTGATCGCCACCAGGTTGCGCGTCGAGCCGGCGCAGGTGCCGAGGACGATCACTCCGGCGTCCTTTTCGACCTTGTCGTAGAGCGCTTTCAGGCCGCCACCGGTAACCGCCTTGGTCCAGTGCGCCTTGTCGCGGAAGAGGAAGGGAAGGTCGAGCAGACCGGCGGCTTGCGAGAAATTCGACATGTTGCCGCCGGCCAGGATCGACACGTCGACCGAAATGCCCTGGTTCAGGAACTTGGTGTAATCGCGTTCGACACCGAGTTCGCTGTTGCCGTGGACGACGACTTCGACCGGCTTGCCGTAATGCACGCTCACCCGCTCGCCGAAATACTTGAGCGTGCGGTTGTAGTCGTGATCGTCGTTGAACTGCGTGGCGGCCTGCATGGTGATCGTCTGGGCCTGGACGATTCCGGCGGCGCCGAAGGCCAGGACGGCGAAGGCGCCGAGGATGGCGCTGCGTGCGAAGGGTTGCTTCATGTGGATCTCCTGTCGGTTAAAGGCGGATGAACGAAACGGCGGCAAAAAGGTTCGGCCGAAAAACGATGCCTCCACGGATCAGCGGATCACCCTGAGCGCTTCATGGCACGCGCCCATCGTGTGGTAGTCCGCCTTGTTGTTATAGCTCTTGCGCTCGTCGTAGCGCCGGTTGTCCGGCGTGAGGATCCGGTACCAGGCGCCGTATTCGTGATCGACGAACGAGCGGTACGCGTAGTCCCAGATCCAGTCGTACCAGGCCCAGTATTTCTCTTCGCCCGTCCACGCGCCGAGCACGGCCGCCGCCGCGATGCTCTCGGCCTGCACCCAGAAGTATTTGTCACGGTCGCAGGCAGCTCCGTCGAGCGCGAAGGCGTGGATCAGCCCGCCGTGTTCGGCGTCCCAGCCGTGCTCGACCGAGCGATCGAACAATTGGCGGGCGCGCGGCAGCCGCCAGGCTTGCGGTCGGTGCTGTTCGAGCTCGAACAGCAGCTTGGCCCATTCGGTCTGGTGTCCGGTCTGCACGCCCCACGGCCGCATGGGATTGCTCTGGTCGCCGCGCGCGTACTCGTGGTCGACCGTCCAGTCGGTCCGGTAGTGTTCGAGAATGTAGCCGTCGGCTCCCGCGACGGCGCGGTGGGCGATGCTCTCGGCGATGAGGCAGGCCCGGTCGAGATAGCGCGTCTCATGCGTCGCCTCGTAAGCCGCGATCATCGCCTCGCAGGCGTGCATGTTGTCGTTCTGGCCGCGGTAGGGCGAAAGCTTCCAGCCGGCATCGGACTCGCTGGCATACAGACCGTGTTCCGGCAGCCAGAAGCGCCGCTCCATGAGCTCGAAGGTTTCCCCGATCCAGTCTCCGGCCGCATCGACCCCCGCGTCGAGCGCGCAGGCATAGGCCAGCAGCACGAAGGCGAGGCCGTAGCAATGGTTGGTCCCGTCCTCGACCCGTCCGCCGCGCAGGCGCCAGGCATATCCGCCGCTTTGCGGATGGCGGTGCGCGCGGCGCAGGAAGTCGATTCCGTGCCCGACCCTGGAAAGATATCCGGGATCGCCGAACTGGCGGTACGCCTTGGCGTAGTTGAAGACGAAACGGCAGGAAGCGACCAGTGTGCGCAATTCCGCATCGAAAACCGTCCCGTCGTTCATGAAGCAGTGATAAAAGCCGCCGTTCGGATCGACGGCCCGCGGGTCGTAGAAGGACAGCGTATGGCGGATATGGCCGAGCAGGAACTCGCGACTGCGAAAGTCGGGTTTCTGCCGCGATGCCGCGGCACCGGACGGCGGAACGGCGGCCTCCTCCCCGTTGCTTCCCGAGAACGCGCCCACGCCCAAAACAGACTCTCCCATGTTCTTGTCCTTGTTTGCCCCTGTTTTTGGTCGATCCCTGATCGATTATCGCTCATCCATCGTTGGACCTCCGTCCTTGTCGGATTCCGGCAAGCGATGCATGGCTTTCGGCGTATTTTGAACCGTTTTAGTTTTTTTTCCAACCGGTTCCGGGAGCATAAATGAACAGCGAAGGAAGCTTCGTGGCCGGTCATGGCCGACGAGGCCCTGAAGGACGAGGGCACGCGGGCGGGCCGTGGATCGGGCGAGAGAGATCAATCACGGCTCCCCTATCCCGTCGTGGGCGAGAGGTCCGGCGCGATACAGGCAACGGCATCCTTGGCGATCTTCCTGTCGCCAAGGATGCCTGTACTCTGTGTGCTGACACTCCCCCCGCGCTACGGAAAAACCTTGCAAAGTCGCATCACACGATCACGAGATGACGCACCGCACCGTCATTCCTCCAACGAGACTTCCGAGAAGCTGCCGCGGATGCCTTCGGCCGTGGGGATGTAGTTCTTCACTTTTTTAGCGGCGATGGTGATCTGCGGATTCGTCCCGAATTCCACGGAGACGACATCCGCATGCACTAGGCGCTGGAAGTCCCGGAATTGCCTGTAGCGTTTGGCTTCGTCCGGCTCGACGGCGGCGGCTTCCAGCAGACGGTCGATTTCCGGATTGGCGTAATGCGCCGGGTTGGCGAACGGCACGCCGACCTTGAAGCTTTTCGACCAGAACACGCGCTGCACGCCGACCGTTGGATCGAACATGTTGGAGAGCATTTCGAGCATCAGATCGAAGGCGCGATCGGTATAGGTTCGGGTCGTATAGGTCGCGAAATCGTAATTTTCGATCACTGCGTCGATGCCGACCCTGGCCAGCGACTGGCGCACGAAATCGGCCGCCCGGCGTTCCAGAAACGGATTGAACAGCAGGCGCAGCTTGAAGCGCACGCCGTCGGCGCCGCGCCTGTAACCGGCCTCGTCGAGCGCCGCCTCGGCCTGCTTGAGATCGACCGGGTAATGCTTGATATCCGGATCGTGGTATTTGGACAACTGCGGGCCGATCGGCGAGGCCGTGATGCTCCCGTAGCCGAACCAGACCAACTGGTTGAATGCTTCCATGTCCAGGCTCCGGGCGATCGCCCGGCGCACTTCGATATTCCCGAGTTGCGGCGTGTCGAAGTTGAAATAGAGTTGCTGCTGGTTGCCGAGATACGGAAACGGCCGAACGTCGACTGTGAACTTGGGCGAGACCTTGAAACGTTCGACATCGGACAGGGGAATGACCTGCGTGCCGAGATCGGCGGCGCCCGATTCGAGCGCCAGCGCGCGCGCCGCCGCGTCGGGGATGAAGCGCGCGACGATCCGGTCGACGTAGGGCCTGGGCTTATCCCAGTAGTCCGGATTGCGATCCAGGACCGCGTGGCTGCCCTTGACCCATTCCTTGAAAACGAACGGCCCGGTGCCGACGGGCGCGTGGTTGTATTTGCTGGTCTGGACGTCGGCGCCGTCGTACAGATGCTTCGGCACGATCGGCGACTCGGTGGCCGCCAGCGCGGTCAATAGATACGGCGCCGGCTTCGACAATACGAGGACGGCGGTGTGCGCGTCCGGCGTCTCGACGCGCTCAACGTTGGCAAAGGTGCTCTGCCCACGGGGATGGTATCGTTTCAGCGTCAGGATCGAGAAAGCCACGTCGGCCGAGGTGAAGTCCCTGCCGTCGTGCCATTTGACTCCCTGGCGCAGTTCGAAGCGATAACGCAGGCCATCCTCGCTGACCGACCACGCCGTCGCCAGCGATGGCAAGGGGTTGAGTTTGTAGTCGTAGCTCAGGAGCCCCTCGACCACCTTCGGGCCGAGGTCGCAACTGCCGCCGGCGCTGGTGGTCAACGGCACGAACAGGGCAGGCTCGACGGCGATGATCCAGTTCAGCGTGCCGCCGCTCCTGCCTTGCGCGAACGCGCCGACGGCGAACAGGCCGCAGGCCGCGGCGGCCAGGCCGAACTTCCAGAACCGGCTGCCCGGTAGGTAGAGTGAGGACATGTGGAGCGCTTTCGTCCAAAGTGGGAACGGGATCGTTCTACCGGACGAAAGGCTACGAGAGAACGAAATGTTTTTTCTATGCTTATCAGAAATTCTTACAAGCCATTCCGCGCTTTGGCGGTAAGCTCATCCGCGATGATGAACAGAGCCAGAACCTATTACGGCGTATCCATCGGCATCCTGATGGTTCGCACCCGTTTCCGGCGCTTTCCCGGCGATATCGGTCACGCCGGAACCTGGCCGTTCCCCGTCCAGTACCGGATCGTCGAGGAAGCCACGCCGCGGCGCATGACGCGGATCCACGAGCGGAGCCTGCTCGAGCCGTTCCGGCGCGCGGCGCGGGAATTGATCGAAGGCGGCGTCGACGGCATCGCCGCGACCTGCGGATTCCTTTCGCACTACCAGAAAGAGCTGGCCGACTGGTCGCCGGTTCCGGTGGCGGCCAGCAGCCTGCTGCAATATCCGATGGCGGCGCGCATCATCGCTTCCGGGAAAAGGGTTGGCATCCTGTCTTTCGACGGCGACGCCCTGAAAGGCTCCTATCTCGAATCCGCCGGCATCCCGGCGGACACGCCGGTGGCCGGTATGCCGTCCGGTGGCGAATTCGTTCGCGCCATTCTGGAAGATGACGATTCCGTTCCCTTTTCCAGTCTGCGCGACGAAGTGCTGGCCGTCGCCGGCGATTTCCACGAACGCCATCCAGAGATCGGCGCCCTGCTCCTCGAATGCACCAATCTGGCGCCTTTTTCCGCCGACATCCATGAGGCGCTCGGCCTGCCGGTATTCGACGCCGTGTCGTTGGTAAACTGGTTTCATGCCGGACTGAGGCCGCGGCGCTTTTGCTGAAACCGACGCGGGCCGGTATGCCTGGAAATGCGACAATCCATTCTTTCACCCTGGAGCAGATTAATTAATGATGACCATATATTTACACCGTCATTGCGAGGGCCGAAGGAACGCGGCAATCCAGAAGACGGAAGACAGTCAATTACCGGGCGCTTCGCGCCCGCAAGAATTCCCCTCGCCCCCGCAGGGGGAGAGGGCCAGGGAGAGGGGGAACCATACGGAGCGAAGCGACGCTGATTTCTTCCTGGTGGAGCTTGGATTGCCGCGTCGCTGTACGCCTCGCAATGACGAGTGTAGCGTGTCATGCGCATTGGTTTATTAATATGCCCTGATCGTTTGAATCGAAAATTCCCTGATATGACGCCATGTCCCTGAATCTGCCGCACGGCCCGCTGATGATCGACCTCGCGGGACCGGAACTGACCGACGCCGAACGACGGCGTCTGTCGCATCCGTCGGTCGGCGGCCTGATCCTCTTTGCCCGCAACTACGCGTCGCCGGAGCAGCTGTCGCGCCTGACCGCCGAAGTCCATGCCCTGCGTTCGCCGCCGCTCCTGATCGCCATCGACCACGAGGGCGGACGGGTACAGCGTTGCCGCGAGGGATTCACCCGGCTGCCGGCGATGCGGCGTCTGGGCGGTTTGTGGGAACGTGATCCGCAGCGAGCGCCGGCCGCGGCGCGGGAGATCGGTTATGTGCTGGCGGCTGAATTGAGGCGGCGGGGCGTCGACCTGTCGTTTACCCCCGTTCTCGATCTCGATCATGGACGCAGCGGCGTGATCGGCGACCGCTCGTTCCATCGCCATCCCCATGCGGTCGTTCTCCTGGCCGGGCGGCTGATCGAGGGCTTGCGCGCGGCCGGCATGAAGGCGTGTGGCAAGCATTTCCCCGGGCACGGCTGGACCGAGGCCGATTCCCACGTGGCCGTTCCGGTAGACGAGCGGCCCCTCGATGAAATCGAGCAGGACCTGCGGCCGTTTCGGGAACTCCCGCTCGATGCGGTGATGCCGGCGCACGTCATCTATCCGCGCGTGGACTCGAGACCGGCCGGCTTTTCGCCGGTATGGTTGGCGAAGCTGCGCGAGGAACTGCGATTCGACGGCGCGATCTTCAGCGACGATCTGTCGATGCAAGGCGCCAGCGTGGCCGGCGACATCCTCGACCGAGCCGCCGCCGCATGGCGCGCGGGCTGCGACATGCTGTTGGTGTGCAACTCGCCGGAAAAGGCGGATGAGGTGCTGGAAAACTGGCGTTTTGATTTCGATGCCCGCCGCTCGGCGCGCGTCGCCAAGCTCCTTCCCGCGCCGGGAACGCCATGCGGAACGCGGGGGCTGGAAAACGACCCCCGTTATCTGGCGGCGATCGAGACTGCGGCAGAGTTGGCTCGACAGACTGAAGAAGAACCCGAGTCGACTCTATCGTCCTGATTGGCAACGAAAAAAGCCTCGCGCGCGGCGAGGCTTTCCGAATCCGAACGAAACGGACGAGCCTATCTCAGCTTGGTTTCCTTGTAGGCGACGTGCTTGCGGGCGACCGGATCGTATTTCTTGATTTCCATCTTTTCCGGCGTCGTCTTCTTGTTCTTCGTCGTGGTGTAGAAATGCCCCGTTCCGGCGGTGGATTCCAGTTTGATCTTTTCGCGCATGGCCATGGCTCCTCGTCAGATTCAGATTTTTCAGATTTCACCGCGTGCGCGCAGATCGGCGAGCACGGTGTCGATTCCATTCTTGTCGATGAGGCGCAGACCGGCGTTGGATATGCGCAGGCGCACCCAGCGGTTTTCGCTTTCGACCCAGAAGCGGCGATACTGCAAATTCGGCAGGAAGCGGCGCTTCGTCTTGTTGTTGGCGTGGGAAACGTTGTTTCCAACCATCGGGGCTTTGCCCGTCACTTGGCAGACACGTGCCATGATCATTACTCCATTCGGTCCCGTCCGGAAAGGGCGGCAATTTTATCCTGAAAGCACCGGAAAATTCAAGCGCCGTCGAATTCCGGTCGATCCCGGCCTCACAGCATCCCGCGCTCGGCGAAGGACAGGGGCGTCGACTGTCCGGCGACGATGAAATGGTCGAGCACCTTGACGTCGATCAGCGCCAGCGCCCGGGAAAGCGCCTGGGTCAATGTCTCGTCGGCGCGAGAGGGCTCGGCGACCCCGGACGGGTGGTTGTGGGCGAACACGACCGCCGCGGCATTCTTCGCCAGCGCCCGCTTGACCACTTCGCGCGGATAGACGCTGGTTTGCGACAGGGTGCCGCGAAACAGTTCCTCGGCCGCCAGCAGGCGATGCTGCGTATCGAGCCACAAGGCGAAAAACACTTCGTGCGGGAGGCCGGACAGCTGGAGACGCAGGTAGTCGCGCACCGCCGCCGGGTCGGAGAAGGCGTCCCGCTGCCGCATGCCCTCGCCCAGGGCGCGCCGCGCCATCTCCAATATCGCCTGCAACTGGGCATATTTTGCCGGGCCCATGCCGGGGATGGAGGAAAACTCGGTTTCGCTGGCGGCGAACAAGCCGTTCAGTCCGCCGAAATGACGGATCGACTGGCGGGCCAGGTCCACCGCGCTTTTCCCTTTCATGCCGGAGCGCAGGAAGATGGCCAGCAACTCGGCATCGGCCAGACTCGCCGCACCGTGTTTCAACAAGCGTTCGCGCGGACGCTCGTGTTCGGGCCAATCGGTAATGGCCATGCGGTGATCTCGGTTAGAATGACGGCCCGGCATTCTAGCGGAAAATTCTCATGGAATTGGATGGTCGGCGCGTGGCGCTCGGCGTCACCGGAGGGATCGCCGCCTACAAGGCGGCCGAACTGACCCGCCTGCTGGTCAGGGAAGGCGCCACGGTGCGCGTGGCGATGACCGCGGCGGCGGAGCGCTTCGTCACCCCGGCGACCTTCCAGGCGCTCTCCGGGAACCGCGTATGCGCCGATGCGTGGGACGCGGACATCGGCCACGGAATGGCGCACATCGATTTTACGCGCCAGGCCGACGTGCTGCTGGTCGCTCCGGCCACGGCCAATTTCCTGGCCAAGGCGGCGCACGGCATCGCCGACGATCTGCTGAGCACGCTGACGCTGGCGCGCGCCTGTCCGCTGCTGGTGGCGCCGGCGATGAATCGTCAGATGTGGAACCACCCGGCGACGCGGCGCAACGTCGCCACGCTCACCGCCGACGGCGCCGACATTCTCGGCCCGGTGAGCGGCGCGCAGGCCTGCGGCGAAACGGGCGAGGGCCGCATGCTCGAAGCGGCGGAGATCGTCGAGGAAGTGATCGCTCATTTCCAGCCCAAGCGTCTTTTGGGCAGGAAGGTATTGCTGACCGCCGGGCCGACTTTCGAGGCGATCGATCCGGTGCGCGGCATCACCAATCTATCGAGCGGCAAGATGGGCTTCGCCGTCGCGCGGGCGGCCCGCGAGGCCGGCGCCGAGGTCACCCTGGTCTGCGGACCGGTGGCGCTGCCGGTGCCGCGCGGCGTGGCGCGCGTCGATGTGGTGAGCGCCCTGGAGATGCGCGCGGCGGTGATGCGGCACGTCGCCGGCCGGGACGTGTTCATCGGCGTCGCCGCGGTCGCCGACTATCGGCCCGAAACCGCGTCGGAGCAGAAGCGGAAGAAGGACGGCAATACCTTTCCGGCCATCGAACTCGTGGAGAATCCCGACATTCTCGCCGAAGTGGCGGCGCTTCCCCGCCCGCCGCTGTGCGTAGGCTTTGCCGCCGAGACCCGGAATCTCGCCGAGTATGCCGAGAAAAAGCGCCGCGCCAAGAACATCCCGCTGATCGTCGGCAATCTCATCGCCGACGGTTTCGGCGGCGATACGAACACCCTGGCGCTGTTCGACGACGACGGACGACACGATCTCCCGCTCGCTCCCAAACTCGATCTCGCGCGCCAGTTGATCGCGCGTGTCGCTTCCCTGCTGGAGAACCCGCGTGCTTCGCATTGACGTGCGCGTTCTCGATCCGCGGCTCAAGGCTTTGCCGCCGCGTTACGCCACACCCGGCTCGGCCGGCCTCGACCTGCGCGCCTGCATCGACGCGCCGCTCCTCATCCGTTCCGGCGAGACGCATCTCGTTCCCGCCGGCATGGCGATTCATCTTGCCGACCCCGGCCTCGCGGCGCTGATCCTGCCGCGCTCGGGCCTGGGGCACCGACATGGCATCGTGCTGGGCAATCTGGTCGGATTGATCGACTCGGATTATCAGGGCGAGATCATGGTGTCGGCATGGAACCGCGGACAGGAGGATTTCACGCTCCATCCACTCGACCGCCTGGCGCAGCTGGTCATCGTGCCGGTGCTGCAGGCCGCTTTCGACTTCGTCGAGGAGTTCGACGCCAGCACGCGCGGCGCCGGCGGTTTCGGCAGCACGGGCAAGGGGTGATCGCAGGGGGTGGAAAATGAGGCGTGGAAAACCGATGGGGCAGGCTGCGCGGTTCCCGCGGGGGAATCCGCTTCGCCATCTGTCGCATCCCGGACGATTCGATCCGGGCGGACGGTGAAGCATCGGGGCAGATGTTCGTTGTGGAGCATGGCAAGACGGAGCAGTGACTGCCGTCTTCGTTCCGTCCTCTGTCTCCTGTCACCTGACCACCAGATTGCCCAGCATCGAGACGATGCCGGTCTCGAACAGGCGCAGCAGAGGGTTCGCCAGGTAGGGCATGCAGACGTAAAGGGCGGCAAAGCCCAGGGTGATGGTCACCGGGAAGCCGATGACGATGATGTTGAGTTGCGGCGCCACGCGCGCCAGAATGCCCAGGGCCGTGTTGGTGATGAACAGGGCGACGATGATCGGCAGAGCCAGCAGCAGACCGCCCGAGAAAACGATCGCGCCGGCATGGGCCAGATTGGCCCAGGAGGGGCTTTTCGGCAGCACGCCGACCGGCAGCGCGTAAAAGCTCTGTTCCAGGGTGGACAGAATCATCAGGTGGCCGTCGATGGACAGGAACATGAGCAGGGCCAGGATGCCGATCAGTTCGGAGACGACCGCGGTCTGCGAGGCGCTCGTCGGATCGTAGCTGGTGGCAAAGCCCAGCCCCATCTGGGTGGAAAAGGCGTTGCCGGACAGGTCGATCGCGGCAAAGGACAGGCGCATGGAAAACCCCATGGCGTAGCCGATGAGCATCTGCTCGGCCAGGATCAGGAGGCCGGCGGCCGAGGCCGGCGCGACCTCCGGAATCATCCCCGGCGTCGCCATGGCGGGCATGATCGCCACGGTGGCGGCCAGCCCGAGCATCATGCGCACGCGGCCGGGCAGGCTGGCGTTGTTGAACGGCGGCGCGGCGATGAAGAGCGCGAGGATGCGCGAGAGCGGATAGAGGAACGCCGTGATCAGCGCGTTCAGCTCGGCCGTGGTGAAGGTGATCATCCTGCTCGCGAGCTAAGAAAAAAATCACCCCGACTATAGCGGATCAATGGAATGTTGCTCATATATTTACCTCGCCAGGACGAAACTTCCGGTTCCCCTCGCCTCCCGCAGGGGGGGGAGAGGGTGGCCGAAGGCCGGGAGAGCGGGGCGGAGGAATTGGGCTGCGTCCGCCTTTTGGCCTTTTTCCGGGGGCGCTAAAAACCTTTTGTGGCTAGGCCCCTTTCCATTGCGTTCCTTTCCCTTCCCCTTTCTTGCCTTTTCCTTTGCGCGAACCATTTTACCTTCTGTTGCAGGGAGGAAAGGGGCCGGGACAAGCCCTGCGGCAACGTCTTCCGTCAACAGAAAGAGAAATTCGGCTTTCCAGCGTTGCCGCAGGCCATATTCAATACTGCCACTCCTCGTGCGTAAGTGGTGCACGGTTCAGTTCCTCCCGATACAGCCGCCATTGCGGCATAGCTGCGTCCATTAGCTCCCGAAACCTGTCGTTGTGGTAACGCTCAAGCAAGTGAATCATTTCGTGGGTCAGGATGTATTCCAGGCAGCAGACGGGTTTCTTTACCAGTTCGAGATTTAGCCAGATTCGTCCGGCCTTGCTGTTGCAGGTTCCCCAACGGGTCTTCATCCTTTTGATCCGGATATCAGTTGCCTGAACACCAACTTTGGCTTCCCACTTCGCCACCAGCGCGGGCAATTGCTCGCGGAGCCGGGCGCGATACCAGCGTTGAAGCAGTGTGTTGCACGCATGGCGGTCCGTGTCGGGAGGAACATGCAAGGCTATCGTCGTATTATTTACCAACTTGATCGCGGGCAAGCCCTCCTGTTCGATCACGTCCAGGCGATACCGACGGCCCAGGAAGTAATGGCTTTCCCCGGTCGTCATCTCCCGCCACGATTGCCGGTCTTGCTCCTGAAAGCCCGCCTGCTGTCGGCGAATCCATCCAAGGCGAGTAATCACGGCCAGCCGGACAGCTTCTTCGTCAAGGCGGAGCGGCGCGGCTATCCGGACACGGCCTTTCGGCGGGTATACGCCCACGTGGAGATTCTTGATGTCCTTGCGGATAATCTCCACGGGGATGCCGCGCACTTCAATGGTGTAACGTTCAGTAATCACGCTGGTTCTCGGCAAGCCGGTAAATCGCATCTACAAGCCCGTCGTCCTCTCCAAGCACAGACTTGATCGCGTTTCGCACCTCAATGCGTTTCGCACGCATCCCGCGCCAGTCATCTTTTTTTATCGCACGGATAGCACCGTCCAGAGCCAGCGCGACTTTCTCGATCTCCATGTCCTGCACGCCTTTTAGATTGTCATACAGCGCCCGGCGCGCGGGGCTGTTGATGCGATCAGGGTAGATTGAACCGCTTTCCGGATTGCACACCTTTCTGGACAGTTCGACAATTTTGGCCAGATATGCTTTGTAGTCCAAGGCTTCCTGCTTGCGTTGCCGGATCAAGGCGTCAAGCAACTGGGACATCTTCTCGTAGTACCTGGGATTTACCGCCATCTCGTCGATGATGAGCCGCCGGACGTTATTCTCGATGGTCTCGGCCATCGCCTCCGGATTGGCGCGGACACTTTCCGGGAGCGTTTCAACAGCCGTTTCACCCTGCTTGACGATCAGTTGCACCAGCGTCATATCGTCGAAGGCTGAAACTTTCTCGCTTTCCTCAGCCCGGATGTAGGTGTCAAGCAAATGCCGCATTGCAGGTTCATACAGCTTCATGTCGACATAGTCGCCGCTGGCGAGCTTCACTTCCTTGCGCACTTTCTCGAAGTGATCGACTTCGGCCCTGACCTCCGCCGTTTCAGCGTCTGAATATCCGGCCTCAGGCATTTCGTTGGCCAGGTTCGCCCAGGCTCGCACCAACGCAGCCACTAATTTGTAGAGCGTTACGCGCTTCGTTTCGTTGTCCTTCAACTGTTCGGCGTTGCCGCTTTCGGCGGCGCAGAAGAAGCGGATATAAGCGGCAGAGTCTCTTGCCGGTTCCACCGGCTCGCACAGCGCCTTGACCGCTTCACGCAGTTCTTCCAATCGCTCGCGACCCTGCTTTAGCCGGTCTTTCAGCAAGCCCGCGACATCTTCCTTGTCGTAGCCTCCGAAGGCTTCGCCGGTATAGTCCTTGATCGATCTTTCCAGCGATTTGAACAGATCCTTGTAATCGATGACGTAGCCGTATTCCTTGTCTTCGCCGCTTAAGCGGTTTACCCGGCAGATTGCCTGAAACAGGCCATGATCCTGCATTTGCTTGTCGATATAGAGATAGGTCGCGGGCGGTGCGTCGAAGCCGGTCAGCAGTTTGTCCACCACGATCAGCAGTTTCATTTGTCCCGGTTGTTCGATGAATCGCTTCTTCACCTCCCGCTCGAACTGTTCGGTCTTGTACATGGCCGTCTCTTCCGGCTCGTTGAAGTGGGCCGCGAGCATCCTCCGGTAAATTTCGTATTGCCGCAGCTTCCCGGTCGGCCCCTCGCCGGTTTCCTCGCCTTTGACGTCGCCGGGGTTGGGCCGGTACGAGGTAATGA
>JAITIQ010000215.1 GCA_031279425.1 Accumulibacter sp. | reverse complement strand
TACCCGCCCGCGTCGCGGCGCAGGAAAGAGGAAGGCAAGGTCACGCTGTACGTGCACATCACCATGGACGGACGGGCCGACGAAGTCCTCCTGCATCAGGGCAGCGGCTTCGAGCGGCTCGACCAGGCGGCGATGGAAGCCGTCCGGCGCTGGCGTTTCGTGCCCACCCGCCGCGGCCGGGAAAACGTTCCCGGTTGGGTATTGGTGCCCATTCAATTCAGTCTGGAAAGTTGAACCATGCTCGATACTACCCTCGGCTTCGCCCATTTCCTGTCGCAGACCGATGTCGTCGGTCTGTCCGCTTTCGCCATCCTGGTTGTGATGTCGCTCCTCTCGTGGTACCGGATCGCCGTCCAGTGTTGGCGCCATCTGGCGGAACGAAGGCGCAGCCGCGCCTTCCTCGCCACTTTCCGCGCGGCGCGCCACGACACCCGGCGCGCGGTCGCTGGCGACGATCCTTTCGCCCGCGTGTTCGGCGAGGGCCTCACGGCCTGCCGCATGCTGAAGGAAGGCGCGCGCGGCGAACGCGCTTTCGAGATGGCCGCGCCGGACGACTTCGTGGCCGCCGCGCTCGCTCGTTCCGTCGCCCGGGAGGCGCGCCGCCTCGACGAAGGCCTGACGACGCTCGCTTCGGTCGCCTCCAGCGCGCCCTTCGTCGGGCTGTTCGGCACCGTCTGGGGGATCTATCACGCCTTGCTGTCGATCGGCGTGTCGGGGCAGGCCAGCCTCGACCAGGTCGCCGGGCCGGTCGGCGAGGCGCTGATCATGACCGCCTGTGGTCTTTTCGCCGCCATTCCCGCGGTGCTCGCCCACAATGCCTTTACCCGTCTCAACCGAAATATCGTCGGCGAGTTGGAAAGCCATGCGCACGACGTCTTCGGCCTGCTCGCGCTGGGCCTCCCCGCCGCCTCGCCGGAAGTCGATTTCTCCGTCGCGCGCGCCACCCATGCGCCAGTCATCGAAGGAGCGCGCTGACATGGCTTTTCATCCGCAAGCGCCGGGCCGTGCGCCGCAGTCCGAAATCAACATGATCCCGCTGATCGACGTGATGCTGGTACTGCTGATCATTTTCATCGTCGCCGCCCCCCTCCTCACTCATGCCGTCCGTATCGACCTGCCACACGCCGATAGCACGGTAGTGAACATGAAGCCGGAGACCATCCAGCTGGGCATCAGGGCCGATCGCTCGCTGCTCTGGAATGGTGCCGGAATCGGCGAAACGGAACTGGAAACGCGGATGCGCGAAGCGGCGAGCCACGAGCCCAAGCCGGAGCTTCATCTCCAGGCGGACGCCAGGACGCCTTACGAGACGCTGGCGCACATCATGGCGCTTGCTTCGCGCGCCGGGATATCCAGGATCGGCTTCGTCAGCCAGCCAGAGAGGAGCGGTGAGGAAAGATAGAGACTTCGAAATGGTCTCAAAAATGCCCTCCCATGCTTTGGATGATGAAACTCCACAGCATCGGGTGAGCATCAGCAAGCCGTTTTATCCGCGATGCCTGGATCGACGCATCAAAGGTCGCGTCCGGGCGCGGTCTGCGGAAACTCGCCCGCCGCCAGGCGACGGTCGATGTCCTCGACCACCTTCGGCAGGTCCGCGATGGTGTCGACCAGGTAATGCGGCTTGGTGGACGCGAACAGGGCGCGAATACGCGCTCGCTCGCTGTCCTTTCGCGTTTCCGGAAGCGCGAGGTACTGCTCGTGGCTCAACCCCAGGGCGTTGCCCGACATCAGCAGCGCCACCGTCCACATGCCCGACCGGCGCCCTTCGAGGATGCCGGGCGCGGTGTCGTCCACCTTGACGCACGCGGCCACGTCGCCGACACCAAGCGCCACGGCGTTGGCCAGCGATTGCGAGGGCCAGGGGCGTCCGCGCGGCACCTCGTCCGTGGCTACCACGCAATCCGCCGTGAAGCCGTTTTGCGCGGACAAGGCCACCACCCGCTCCATCACCGCCCTGGGATAGCCCGAGCACGAGCCGATCTTCACTCCCCTGCCGCGCAGGAAGGCGATCGTTTCCAAAGCGCCGGGAATCATGGCGGAATAATCGCCCACCCTGGCAATCTGCAAGGGCAGGAAGCGCTGGTAAATCTCCGTCACATCGTCGTCGGTCGGGACGTGACCGAATTTTTGCGCGTAACGCGCGGCGATGTCCGGATGCTTGCACAGGGCGCGGATGTGATCCCACTTGCCCATGCCCATGGGGCCGCGCGCTTCTTCCAGGGTGACGGCGACGCCAAACTCGGCGAAGGCCTCCACGAAAATCCGCGTGGGCGCGAAGGAACCGAAATCCACCACCGTGCCCGCCCAGTCGAAAATGACGCATTCGATCGCGCCAGGATGTTGATATCGCATCGAGAACTCCCTTGGAAAAGGAAAACAATCAGGAAAACACCGATCGAGTCGAGATTCGTCTTTCCCGCGAAGACGGAAATCTGATCGAGGATCGCGCTTTCATCCGATCCGGGATCACCGAGATCCCTTACTGGCCAAGAGGAATCCCGGCGCGTCCTCGGAGTTGGACGCCCATTTCCGCCAGACAGTCGTCGAACACCCGCACCGCCGCTTCCATGTCGCTGGCGCGCACGTCGCCGATGCAACCGACGCGAAAGGTCTCCGCCTCCGTCAGCTTGCCGGGATACAGAACGAAGCCGCGCTTCCTCACCTTCTCGTAGAAGGTTTTGAAGTGATAGGCTGGGCTTTCCGGGGCGCAAAAGGTGACGATGATGGGCGCTTGATGGCGGCGCGCGATCACACGTTGGAAACCCTTTTCATCCATGGCGTCGATGAGCGCGTCGCAGTTGGCCGAATAACGGGCAAAGCGCGCCGCCTGCCCGCCCTCTTCCTCGAACTGCGCCACGGCTTCGTGCAGCGCGGCCAGCACGTGCGTGGGCGGCGTGAAGCGCCATTGCCCGGTTTTCTTCAGATTGACGTACTGGTCGGTCAGGTCGAGCGCCAGCGAATGGCTGTTGCCCGCGCTGGCGAGCAGGTCCTTTTCGTCTGCCAGGATGAAGCCCATTCCCGGCACGCCCTCCAGGCACTTGCCGGAGGCGGCGATCACCGCCTCGAAAGGCGTGCGGGCCGCGTCGATCGGCAGGGCGCCGAAAGAACTCATGGCGTCGACCACCAGCCTGCGCTCCGCCCGCGCCACCGCCTCCGCGACTTCCTGCAGCGGGTTCAGCATGCCGGTGGTCGTCTCGCAGTGAATCAGGAAAACATGGCTGATCACCGCGTCTTCTTTCAGTTTCGCGGCGACTTGCGCGGGGTCGACGGGGGCATCCTCGGGGAAAGTCAATTCCACGTACGAACGCTTCAACACCTGGCAGATTTTGGCGATGCGGCGGCCATACGCGCCGTTGATGAGCACCAGCGCCTTGCCGCTCGCAGGCAGCAGAGTACCGACGGCGGCTTCCACCGCGAAAGTGCCGCTGCCCTGCAAGGGCACGCAGACATGCCTGCCGGGGCTGTTGATGATCGCCAGCAGCTTGCCGCACAGACTGGCGACGAGATCAATGAAATCCGTCTCGCGCGACCCCCAGTCCCTAAGCATCGCCTCGCGAGTGCGCCGGGTAGTGGTGAGCGGGCCGGGAGTCAGAAGCAACTGTGCATGCGGGGAAGTCATGGAAAATTTCCTTTTCTGATGTCTGGATCGGGGGAGCGCTCGCGCGAGAACGACATCGAACAGGATGCTACGTAAGGATATATTTATAAAATCGTTTATTTGATTATTTGATAAAAGTTTTTCTTATATATTTCCTCGCTTGGAATCACTTCGACGCAGAGAAATCGGGTATTCATCCATTGGGTGAAACGAATTTTTCAGGTTATTCCCTGGCGCCAAGGCGCCGCCGGAACGCGCCAATCCCGCGCCCTGGTACGCCGTTGAACAGTCGTGCCCCCCAGCCGGCTGCGCCGGCGGCCCTCTCCAAGAGGGGGACCTTCTCAGCCTCCTCTTCTGTACACTCTTCGGAGGAGGCGGTACGGCAGTTTCACGCTCAAGGCTTTCCCTTGTCCGGCAGCAGCACCCACATTTCCCCCGGCTGTTTCATCCGGCCGGCCTGGCTGCCCGCCTCGGCGCCGAAGCCCCAGAAGAAATCGGCGCGCACGACTCCGCGGATGGCGCCGCCGGTATCCTGCGCCAGCATGAGACGCCTGAGCGGCGCCATCGACGCCGGCGCGGTCGTGGACAGGAATACCGGGGCGCCGAGCGGCACGTGACGCCGGTCGACGGCGATGCTCCGTCCAGGGGTCAGCGGCACGCCCAAGGCGCCCACGGGCCCTTCGTCCGGGCCGCGTTCGGGCATCTCGCGGAAAAATACGTAGCTCGGATTGGTCTCGAGCAGTTCGGAAAGCCGCGACGGATTGGCGCGGGCCCACTCCTTGATGCGCTGCATCGACGACTGCTCGATCGGAATCTCGCCGCGCTCGGCCAGCACCCGGCCGATCGCCCGGTACGGATGGCCGTTCTGATCGGCATAACCCAGCCGCACCAGGCTCCCGTCCGGCAGCCTGACCCGGCCGGAACCCTGGATCTGCAGGAAGAACAGTTCGACGGGGTCATCGACCCAGAGCAGCACGGTTTCCGGATGGAGGTCCGCCCAGCCGCGCGCGTTCATTTCGGCGCGCGACCAGTAGGGAAGCACGCGATTGCCTTCCAGTCGGCCGCGCAGGCGCTGGTTGGCGAGATCGGGCGCCACGGCGGACAGGTCGATGCTGAGCAGATCGGGCGGCACGCCGAACACGGGTTCGTCGAATTCCTCCGCGCGCGTGCGCGAACCGCGCAGCAGCGGTTCGTAGTATCCGGTGACCAGGCCCTGCGTCGAGCCGTCCGGATTGGTCAGCCGATACGGCGTGAAGCGGTTTTCGAAAAAACCGCGGACCGCTCTCGCGTCCTCTCCGGAAACCGCGCGCGCCTCCTCGCAGACGGCGCGCCAGGCCGGCCAGTGCGGTTTGCCGGCCATGCCCCGGCAGGACTGCAGGAAGGCTGGCCAGGCGGCGGTAGGATCGTCGTCCCGCCAGCCAGGCAGATCACTCCAACGCGCCGGGCGCAAAGGCTCGGCCGGCCGAGGAGTTTCGGACGCGGTCGGGCACGAACACGGCGGCGTTTTGTCGACTGTGGCGCAGGCGGCGAGAAACAGGCTCAGGAAGAGCAGCGGCAGACGGACGAGGAAATGGCGGGGGTAATGAAAAGTGGAGGACTTCATCGGGCGACTGAGCTTTCCGAATTGCATAATGATGGATCGTGTGGATTAAGGAAACGCTGAATAAATCCTTATTTTGGCGGAGATAGAATGGAACTCATTGGTTTTCTCGATTAGTAAGGAATCTCAGTGATCTTGAATGGGATGATTCTTTGCCTGACCAACAGCTTACCGCCTTTTCTTCGAAGACCAG
>JAITIQ010000191.1 GCA_031279425.1 Accumulibacter sp. | reverse complement strand
ATGCCGTTTCGCCGACCGATCCCGCATCCGCTTCCTCCCCCATCTCTTCGTCCGCCGCCTCCGGCGAAACCGTTCTGCCGGAAGTCTCCGTCTCCGCACCGCCGGAAAAGCACCCTGGCGAGTTGCCACAGGCATATGCAGGCGGTCAAATCGCGCGCGGCGGCAGAGTGGGTATGCTGGGCAACAAGAGCGTGATGGATACACCCTTCAGCCAGACCAGCTACACGAACAAAACGATCAAAGATCAACAGGCGCGCACTCTCGTTGACATCATGGCCAATGAGCCATCGGTAATCGTTGGCACCAAGAGCGGCGGCAGGAATGATTTCTGGAGCTTCCGAGGATTTCCGGTTCAGACATATGGAGCGAGTAATAGCCTGAACGGACTGGCCGGTATGGCGCCCCTGCAATTTGCTTCCACCGATTTTATCGAACGTATCGAGGTGCTGCGGGGACCAAACGCGCTTTTGAAAGGTACGGCCATGACAGGGCATGGTGCACTAGGAGGCACGGTCGATCTGGTCACCAAAAGGGCAGGCGACGAGCCCCTGAGCCAATTGACCACGCGCTATATGTCGAACTCGCAGTTCGGGGCCCACACCGATATCGGCCGACGCTTCGGCACAAACAAGGAGTTCGGCATCCGGTTCAACGGTTCGCTCGACGACGGCCGCACGCCGGTCGACACCCAGCACTCGAAGTTCAGCACAGCGGCGCTCAATCTGGACTATCACGGCGAGCGCGTCCGCGTGTCAGCCGATTTCGCGCATCAGTCGTCAAAACTCAGTTCGCCTAGCAGCACTCTTAATGTACGGGGCGTCCTCACATCGCTCTCCAAGATACCAGCAGCACCGAGCAACAAAATCGCCTTTTCGCCTTCCTGGGCAGAAGGGTCGCATAAGATCACGCTGGGCATGCTACAAGGAGAGGTCGATATTCTGGACAATGTGACGGCTTATGCCGCCATTGGCAAGCAGCGATATGAAGCCGCAGCTACCGACGATGATCTGATTCTGCTCGATAATGCTGGCTCGGTTGGCATCAACCCCGCCAAATTTCGTGACCGGACCGACGTCTTGTCCATGCAAGGCGGCGTCAGGGCCACGTTTGATACGGGCCCCGTTGGTCACGCGCTCAGCCTCGACCTGTCACGGATCGAACGGACGGTCGACTCTACGCTACTGAACCGAGCTGGCGCCGGGGATGGCAACATCATTCCCGTGGGTTCCCTCTACAATCCGATTTTCCCCTCGGCCTCCATATATCCCATCTACCAAGATATCCTGCCGGCCAGTAAGACCAAGGCTTCAAGCATCGCTATCGCAGACACGATTTCGTTCGTGGATGAGCGCATTCAGTTCACAGCCGGTGCGCGCTACAACAAGATAGAATCCAGAAGTTTCTCAACGGTATCACTCCAGTCGCCGGCGTATAAATCGTCGGCATGGTCGCCGTCTTTCGCACTTGTCGTCAAGCCGTGGGAGAACGTGTCGCTCTACGTCAACTATATCCAGGCGCTGGAGATAGGATCGATTGTCCCCAGCAGCCGCGCCAATGCCGGCGAAGTATTCCCGCCCTACAAGAGCAAGCAATATGAGACAGGCATCAAGGTGGATTGGGGCTCGGTCACGACCACCCTGGCAGCGTTCCAGATTGCCCAACCGCAAACGATGGACATTCCCGACCCCAACGGGGGGAAGTCGAGGCGGACACTGGACGGCGAGCAAAGAAACCGCGGTATCGAATTGACAGCCTATGGAGAACTCTTCGAGGGCGTAAGGCTGCTTAGCGGCGTCACCTTCATGAACGCGCGCCAGACCAAAACCGACAACGGCCGCGACGGTTGGCGAGCCGCTCTTACGCCGAAATTTCGGGCGGTAATTGGCAGCGAGTGGGATACGCCGTTCATCAAGGGACTGACGCTGACGGGACGTCTCACCCACACCAGCAATGTAATGGTTATTAACTCCAGGCCCGACCTTACCATCCCGTCATGGACGCAGGTCGACCTCGGCGCACGGTATACTTCCAGAACTCCATGGAACGGCAAACCATTCAGTATAAACTTCAACGTCGATAACCTATTCGACAAAAGCTACTGGAAGGTAACGCATCCTACCTCCGGGAATATATTGAAGAGCGATCCGCGCACTTTCCGTCTTTCGGTTACCTTGGATTTCTGAGCTATGATCGTTTCTCTGGCACTGGCGCTGATCATTCTCGGTGGCGCCTGCATCCACCTTGCAAGCCCGAATCAAAATGGCGTTCGCGGCCTGACCACTGGCCTGAGAGCGCGGTATCAGTTTTGAGGGCGAGGCGCGATGTTGCCTTGTGTTTCCACCGGAGCGATACGCCCAACCCTCGCCATTGCGAGGGCCGAAGGCGGGGAGAGGGGGCAAATCCATGCGGCGCAGAGCGACGGAAATATTGCCTTGCGGCTTCGCAGCTTGGAACGACGCCATCTCTCGACCCTGCCGGGGCACTCTCTCCCGCCAAGCGGGAGAGAGGAAGGTGGGCTTCAGCGCCCCGCCTTTCGCCATTGCGTCCGCAATTTTTACGCAGCGGTCGATTTTATCCGTTGCGTCATGACTTTTAATTTTTTTCACTCACCCAAGGAAGTAAAATGAAGCAAAAGACCCGTACCCTTTATGCCCTGATCGCCACCTTCGTCCTGTGTCCGGCGGCAGAAGCGCATCAAATCTGGCTGGAACAGCCCGAAGGCGAAAACGCCGTCATCCGCTTCGGCGAATTCGGCGACAACCTGCGGGAAGCCTCCCCCGGCCTTCTGGACAATTTCGGCGCGCCCACGGCGACGCTGTTTGCGCAAGGCAAAAGCAAACCGCTCACGCCTACCAAGACCGCGACGGGTTTTGCCCTGCCCACGCGCTTGAAAGCCGGGGAGAGCCTGACCGCCGAAGATGCCCGTTTTCCGATCCGCGCCTTCCAGCGAGACGGACGGGAAATCCGAAACTGGTACTGGCCCGCCGCGCGTTTCATCACGGATGACGCAGCGCAGGAACCCCAACTGAGCTTCGACATCACGCCGACCGGCAAGGCAGGGGAATTCAGGCTCACCTTCAAGGGCCAGCCGCTCGCCCGGACGGAAGCGCACATCGTCGTCCAGTCCGGCTGGAACAAGTCCGCCCGCTCCAACGCGGAGGGGCTGGTACGCTTCGATCTGCCCTGGCAGGGACAATACGTCGTCGAAGCCAGCCACGTCGACCGCAGGCCGGGCGAGCGTGACGGGGAAAAATACGACGGGATCAATTACGTGACGACGCTCACGCTGGTGCGGCGCGACGGCGTCGCGCCGCTGCCCGCGGGGCCGGCGGCACGGCCAAATCCGGGGAAACCGGCGCAATAGGGCGGTTTGCCTTCAATCTACC
>JAITIQ010000156.1 GCA_031279425.1 Accumulibacter sp. | reverse complement strand
GCTGGTCGTTCTACCGGCGCTGCGACGTGGCGCGCTACACGGACGAGGGGGCGCTGGAACTGGCGCTTTCCCGGCATCTCGCGTGGATGGCCTCGGTGGCGAGCAACGCGCCGTACCTGGGGCTTCTCGGCACGGTGCCGGGCATCATGCTGGCCTTCTACGAGATGGGACGAAGCGCGGCCATCGACACGGGCGAGATCATGACCGGCCTGGCGCTGGCGCTCAAGGCGACGGCGGTGGGCATTGCCGTGGCGCTGGTCTCGGTGACGCTCTACAACGCGCTCCTGCGCCGGGCCAAGGTGCTGACCATCGAGTGGGAGATGCGGCAGCGGGAAGCGGGGAAGGGGCTCTACTGGTTTCTTCCATTCAAGGCCTGCGATGGCGGGCTTTTCTTATCGGGGCCATCGCGCGGGCGGTGATACGCGATACGGGATCGAAGCGCCTGGCCGCCAGAGGGGCGACGGCTTTTCGTCCGTCGAGCGCGCGCCGCAAGCGGCGGAAGCGGCGCGCGCCAGGATCTGCGCGGGCTTTCCGGCGGCTCGTTGCTTGAATTTTTCCTTTTCCTCTCCGGAAAGACTGGAATATTTTTCCCACTTTTGCTTGAGTTCCTGCCTCTGGCCGGTCGACAGCCGGAGCGCGAATTGATAGTTTTCACGGGCGGCTTGCCGCTCCTCGGGCGTGAGCTTGCGCCACTTCCACATCTGCCCTTGCGCGCGGCGTTGCTCTTCGGGAGAGAGCAAGGGAAAGCGCACGGCGAATTCCAGCCATTTTCTCCGGGAAAAAGATGCCAACGAATCCCATTCGTCGGCGAGCGGCGCCAGGACGATTTTCTGCGGGATGGACAGTTTGCTCCAGCCGGGCTGCGGCGGAGTGGCGATCGCCACCGGGCTGGCCGCCTGCGTCCAGCCGGGACAGGCCAGGAAAAAGCCCAGCATCACCCCGGCGCGCGCCAGGAACGGAATCACTTCGACGATTCGCAGGCGAGCCATACGGCAAAACCCTCGTCGATGAAAACGCCGATCGGCAGTTCGTCGGAAAGGATCGCCGAATCGATGCCGCCCAGTTCCTGCGCCTGCAGGTTGGCAATCCACAAGGTCGAGCCAAGGATGCTCGACACGAACACGAGGACGGCGAGCGCCTGGCCGAGCCGGCGGCCACCGAAACATGACAGGGAGAGAAAACCGTCGACCGCCGCCCGCGCCGGATGGATGGCCGCCTGTTCGTGGCGGGCCAGCGCCGCCCGCCGGGCGGCGGACAGGCGATCCAGCGTGGCGGGATCGAGCTCGCGCAGCCCGCGGTTCAGGTGCTGTCTGAGCCTGTACGCGAAATGAAGTTCGTTCATAGCGTGATTCCCTTGGCTTTCAATGCCGCCGCCAGTGTATGCGTCGCGCGCGAGCAGTGAGTCTTGACGCTACCTTCGGAACAGCCCATCGCCGAGGCTGTTTCCGCGACATTCATATCCTCCCAGTAACGCATGAGGAAGGCCTCGCGTTGACGCGCCGGCAGCAGCATGATTTCTTTTTCGATTATACCAAGCAGTTGGGATTGTTCGAAACGATCTTCGGGAGAATCCGGCGTGACCGCATCGGATTCGACTTCGAAATTCTCCAGGGGGTCGTGATCTTCTTCGTCCTCCCCGGAGGAAAAAGCGGAGAACAAGGTGGTCCACAGCGAGCGGACCTTGCTTCTCCGGTAGTGGTCGCGAATCGTGTTCTGGAGGATGCGATGGAACAGCATGGGCAGCTCGTTCGCCGGACGGGCGCCGTATTTCTCGGCAAGCTTCATCATCGCGTCCTGCACGATGTCGAGCGCCGTCTCCTCGTTGCGGACGGCGAACATTGCCTGCTTGAACGCGCGTCGCTCGGTGGCGGCGAGAAAGTCCGACAATTCACGTGAGCTAGCCAGGATGGGATTCCTTGGGGACGGGGTTGCCTCTGGAATGAGAATTCCGCGTTGCGGCAGTGTTGACCAAACCGGGGTCAAGCCTTAACGTAACACGTTTTTCCAGCAATTTTTTCGTCGAGCGATAACCATGACCATGATGACTGGTGCGGAAATTGTAATCAGGTGCCTGCAGGAAGAAAAGGCGGAATACGTTTTCGGCTATCCCGGCGGATCGGTTCTCCACCTCTACGACGAACTGTTCAAGCAGGATCAGGTCCAGCATATCCTGGTCCGTCACGAGCAGGGCGCCGTACATGCGGCGGACGCGTATTCGCGTTCCTCGCGGCGAGTCGGCGTGGCCATGGTGACTTCCGGGCCGGGAGCGACCAACGCCGTGACCGGCATCGCCACCGCCTACATGGATTCGATTCCGCTGGTCATCCTCTCCGGACAGGTACCGACGTCCCAGATCGGCGAGGATGCGTTCCAGGAATGCGACACCGTCGGCATCACCCGACCGTGCGTGAAGCACAACTTCCTGGTCAAGGACGTGCAACAGCTGGCGCTGACCATGAAGAAAGCCTTCTATCTCGCCAGCACGGGCCGTCCAGGGCCGGTCGTCGTCGATATTCCCAAGGACGTGACCGCCGCCAGATGCGAGTTCGAGTATCCGTCCGAGATCCGGATGCGCTCGTACAATCCGGTCACCAAGGGACATTCCGGCCAGATCAGGAAGGCGGTCCAGCTGCTCGTCGGCGCCAGGCGGCCGGTGATCTACACGGGCGGCGGCGTGATCCTGTCGGACGCCGCGGAATGCTTGACCCGCCTGACGAGACTGCTCGGCTTTCCGATCATCAATACGCTGATGGGGCTGGGCGGCTATCCCGGAACCGACCGGCAGTTCCTCGGCATGCCGGGCATGCACGGCACGGTCGAAGCCAACCTGGCATTGCAGCATTGCGACGTGCTGCTGGCCGTCGGCACGCGCTTCGACGACCGGGTGATCGGCAATCCGGAGGATTTCTGCGCCGTTGCCCGCAAGATCATCCACGTCGACGTCGATCCCTCGTCGATCTCCAAGCGCGTGCGCGTCGACGTGCCGATCGTCGGCAGCGTGCCCGAGGTGCTGGCGGAGATGACCCGCCTGCTGGAAGCCGAGCGGGAAAGGAAGGACCTCTCCGAATGGTGGGGCCGGATCGAAGACTGGCGCGCCCGGCAGTGCCTGAAATACGCGGCAAGGGACGACGTCATCATGCCCCAGTACGTGATCGAGAAGTTGTGGGAGATCACCGGGGGCGAGGCGATCGTCGCTTCCGACGTCGGTCAGCACCAGATGTGGACGGCGCAATACTACAAATTCGACAAGCCGCGCCGCTGGCTGAATTCGGGCGGGCTGGGCACGATGGGCGTGGGACTGCCCTACGCCATCGGCGCTTCCTTCGCCAATCCCGGCAAGCCGGTGGTCTGCGTCACCGGCGACGGATCGATCCAGATGTGCATCCAGGAACTCTCGACGGCCAAGCAGTTCGGCCTGCCGATCAAGATCATCGCCCTCAACAACCGCTATCTCGGCATGGTCCGGCAATGGCAGGAAATGTTCTACAGCCGGCGGTATTCGCAGACCTACATGGATTCGATCCCCGATTTCGTCAAGCTGGCCGAAGCCTATGGCCACGTCGGCATCCGCGTGGAGAAGCCCGCGGACGTCGTGCCGGCCCTGCGCTGCGCCTTCGTCCAGCACAAGAACGAGCTGGTTTTCCTCGACATCCGCACGGCGCAGGAAGCCAACGTTTTTCCGATGGTGGCCGCGGGCAAGGGATTGTCCGAAATGGTCCTGGCCAGCGAGAACCTGTGAGGAACGAGAACATGCGACACATCATTTCCATCCTGCTCGAGAACGAGGCGGGGGCGCTCTCGCGCGTGGCCGGGCTCTTTTCCGCGCGCGGCTACAACATCGAGTCATTGACCGTCGCTCCCACCGAGGACCATTCCCTGTCCCGCCTGACCATCGTGACTTCCGGCAGCGACGAGATCATCGAGCAGATCACCAAGCAACTGAACAAACTGATCGACGTCGTCAAGGTCGTCGATCTTTCCGAGGCGGCGCACATCGAGCGCGAGCTGATGCTGATCAAGGTGCGCGCCTCCGGCAAGGATCGCGAGGAAATGAAGCGCATGGCGGACATCTACCGGGGGCGCATCATCGACGTGACCGACACCACCTACGTGATCGAACTGACCGGCAACGGATCGAAGCTCGATTCGTTCATCCAGGCCATCGACGGGGATCTCATCCTGGAAACCGTGCGTACCGGCGTCTCCGGCATCGGGCGCGGCGACCGGGTATTGAAAGTCTGATGTTGCGTTTTTACGTGAAAGGAGTGAGCCGATGAAATCCGGTCTGTTTTCCATCGTGGCCGCGTTTGCTCTCCTGGCCGTCTCGCCGGTTCATGCCCAGGGCGGTTTTGTCGACGAAGCGGGCATGGTGACCGTCGCGGCTGCCCGAAGCTTGCGTGACGAAGCCCCTGTGCGGGTTCAGGGCAGAATCGTGCGCGCCCTGGGCGACGAGAAATATCTGTTCCACGACGCGGGCAGCGAAATCGTCGTGGAAATAGACGATGACGTGTGGCGCGGCGTGACCGTCGGCCCGGACGATGCCGTGGAAATTCGCGGTGAAATCGACCGGGATTTCCCCGGTTTCCCGGTGGAAATCGAAGTCGATGCCATCAAAAAGCTGTGATCCTTCGCCTCCCATGAACTATCCTCATCCCCTGATTGCCAGGGAGGGCTGGCCGTTCGTCGCCGGTTCGCTGATCCTGGCCCTGTGTTCCTCCGTCGCGGGACTCTGGTCGCTGCCTTTCTGGCTGCTTTTCGTCTTCTGCCTGCAATTCTTCCGCGACCCGGCCCGCGTCGTCGCGGGCGGCCCGAAGAGCGTGCTGGCCCCGGCCGACGGTCGCGTCGTGACGGTCGAGGAAGCGCACGATCCGTGGCTCAACCGCCGGGCCTTGAAGATCAGCGTGTTCATGAACGTGTTCAGCGTGCATTCGAACCGTTCGCCGGTCGGAGGCACGGTCCGGCAGAAGTGGTACCGCCCCGGCGCCTTCCTCAATGCCTCCCTGGACAAGGCGTCACTGGAAAACGAACGCTGCGCGCTGCATCTTGCCACGCCCGACGGCCAGGACCTGACCTGCGTCCAGGTCGCCGGACTGATCGCGCGGCGGATACTGAATTACGCCGAAGCGGGGACTTCCCTGACAGCGGGCCAGCGTTACGGTTTCATCCGTTTCGGCTCGCGGCTCGACCTCTATCTGCCGCTCGATGCCCAGATGAAAGCGGTCATCGGCGAGCGCGTCCTTGCTTCTTCCAGCGTGCTGGCCGAACTGCGGTAACCGGCGGTGAAACGTGAGAACCGTTCGCCGGAAATCCAAGGGTTTCTCGCGCTTTCCGGTTCACCTTTCACGCTTTTTCATCCGCATCGTTCGCCGCTTCGCCCGGGAGAATTTCGCCCAAGTCGCCGCGAGCCTCGCTTTCACCACCCTGTTGTCGATCGTTCCGCTGTTCGCCGTGGTGCTGGGCGCCATGTCCGCGGCGCCGTCGTTCCTGCGCATGGTCGACTATCTGGATCAGGTGATCCGCAACCTGCTTCCCGAGCACAGCGCCGGCCTGATCATCGCCTACGTGTTCGAGTTCTCGCAGAAGGCGCTGAGGGTCACCGTCGTCGGTCTGCTGGCGCTGGCGTTTACCGCGCTGGCCATGCTGCACACCGTCGAGCGCGCGTTCGACACGGTCTGGAAGGCCGCGGCGGGCCGGCCGTGGTGGCGGCGCATCGGCCTGTACGCGGTGCTGATTCTGCTGTGGCCGCTGGCCGTAGCCTACGTCGTGGCCGCCATTTCATTCACCGTCTCCCTGTCGTCCGGCTGGTTCGTCGCGCCGGTCTGGCTGTATGCCTTGCTGTCCAAGGCCACCGGCGTGTTCGTCGCCGCCGTCTTCTTCGCCGGCCTCTACTACGCCGTTCCGAACGCGCGGGTGAGACCGTCCGACGCGCTGGCCGGAGGATTTTTCGCGGCCC
Organism: Accumulibacter sp.; assembly: GCA_031279425.1. Lineage (GTDB taxonomy): Bacteria > Pseudomonadota > Gammaproteobacteria > Burkholderiales > Rhodocyclaceae > Propionivibrio. The sequence goes on along the minus strand of JAITIQ010000156.1, from coordinate 33,630 downwards.
TCGGTTTTTTGCTGATGCAGAAGGGTTTCGAGCTGTATCTGTCGTATTTCCCGACCATCACCCTGGTCTACGGAGCGTTCGCCACGGTACCGATTTTCCTGTTGTGGCTGTATCTGTCATGGGCCATGATTCTGCTCGGGGCGCTGGTCGTCGTCACCCTGTCCGAATTCTCCCGACAGCGCCGGGGGAGTAATTCGGAGTTCAGAGGGAAAAGCAGATGATTCATGGCGGAAGGCAATCATTGCCGTCATTCCCGTCTGCGCGTGGGAGTGACGGATGCTTTTTTGCGGTGAAGGTGCTCTATCAGGCGGTGTGGAGAAACAACACTTACCTGATGATGGATCGTATGGATTCACGTGAAAGAACCGGGAACGCCGACATCTTGCCGGCTTCGTTCCGTCTCTTTTGCCGGCGGGACGCCCGCGCTCCATCGCGTTCGTTTCGTTTCATCACACTGTCCAAATGTTGCAACGGGAGAAGACATGAGCAAGGCGCTCGTACCGGGAGTTTTCGACGTATTCCACATTGAACGTTTGAATTATCTGCTGGCTGCCGGCCGCCAGGGCGACGAACAAATCGTCGCCGAGACCGATGCGTCCCGGCAAAGTTTCGGCGTCGAACTCGACGATTCTGCCCAAGCCGCCGAAGATGGGTATCGTTACCTCCGTTGGCAGCATGCCAGGGCGCTCGACGAACTGGACGCCCAGCTATTCCGGGAACGCGCAAGCGCCCTCTGGAAGAAGCGCCTGCTGTTCGAGTTCTGCTTCGTATTGCAGCCGGGAGCGGAATCGCTGCTTGCCGACAGCATCGACTCGATATCCCGACAGTATTACGACGGCTGGCGTCTCTCGATCTTTGCCCGAACGCCTTCCCCGGAAGACGAATTCACCAGGGAAGACGGCCCCGTGCGCTGGCTGCGGATTCCCGGGCGCGCCGCGCCGGAAGAGTTCATCAACGAACATCTGCTGCAGACCCCGGCGCACTGGGTCGGTTTCTTCGAGTGCGGAACGCGCTTCGCGCCGCAACTCCTGCTGTCGCTGTCCGATCATCTCGCGATTCATCCGGAATGGCGCGCGATTTATGCGGACGAGGATACGGTCGAGGAAAACGGCGAGCGGCGATCTCCCCGGTTCAAGCCCGACTTCAATCTCGAACTGTTGCGCTCGGCGGATTACATCGGCAGCCTGTTCGTCGAGCGGAATACGCTGCTCGCGGCGGGCGGGTACTCGAAAATCCCGGACGCCGCAGACTTCGACAACGCGCTCAGAATCCATGACGCCGTCGGCGATTCGGCCATCGGTCATATTCCGGACATCCTGCTGCATACTCCCGCGGCAGTCGGCGCGCGCGCCGCTGAAGGCGGCGCGGCCGAGGCGCTGCGCGAACATCTCGTCCGGCGAGGCATCGTCGGGGAGGTTTTCCAGGGGCTCGTGGAAGGCGCCACCCGCCGCGTCGTGTACCGGCATTCCGGGACGCCCCGCGTATCGATCATCATCCCGACGAAGAACCGGCTCGATCTGCTGCGGCCGTGCGTCGAATCGCTGCTCGGGCTGACCAGTTATCCCGACTGGGAACTGCTGCTGGTCGACAACGGCAGCGACGATGCGGCTGTCCTCGCCTGGTACGACGCGCTGCTCGCTCGACATGCCGGACGCGTCCGCCTGCTGCGTTTCGACGCGCCGTTCAATTACTCGGCGATGAACAACCTGGCGGCGCGGGAAGCGCGCGGCGAGTACCTGCTGCTGCTCAACAACGATACCGAGTGCATCCACGACGATTGGCTCGAGGCCATGATGGCGCACGCGCAGCGTCCGGACGTGGGGGTCGTCGGCGCGCGCCTGCTGTTCCCCGCTTCGCTCAGGGTGCAACATGCCGGCGTCGTGCTCGGCTTGACCGGCACGGCCGGCCACGTGTTCATCAACGCGCTGGCCCACGATGAGCCCGGCTATCTCAACCGCGCCCTGACCGATCAGGAATATTCCGCCGTCACCGGCGCCTGCCTGCTGATCCGCAAATCCCTGTTCGACGAGATCGGCGGGCTCGACGAAGAAGCCTTGCGGATCAGTTTCAACGACGTCGACCTGTGCCTGAAGGCGCGGCGGCGGGGCTACCGCGTCGTGTGGACGCCGTTTGCCACGCTGCTGCACCACGGCTCGGCGACGCAGCTCGCGGGCTCCGTGGATCCCGCCCGGGCCGCCGTTTTCCAGAATGAAGTCAACGCCTTCTATCAGCGCTGGGCCGAAACCCTGGCCGACGATCCGGCATGGAACCGGAACCTCTCGCTGGCCGAGACCACGCCGGCGATCGAGGACGAACTCGCCGTCCCCTGGCAGCGCGAATTCCACGACCGGCCGCGCGTCGCGGTCATGCCAAGCATCAGCGCCAGTGTCGCCGAGTACCGCTTTCTCGCTCCCCTGCGCGCCCTGCACGCGGCCGGGAAGCTTCACCATGTCGCGATCTGCCGGCCGCGCCCCGGCTTCGAACGCGCGCCGATGCCCGTCGAACTTGCGCGCATGGCGCCCGACACGCTGCTCATGCACCTGCCGGTCGACAATACGCGCTGCCTGGCGCTGCTGCGCTACCAGCGCGCCAACCCGGAAATTTTGCGTATCTATTCAATGGACGACCTGATCCACCAGCTTCCGCCGGACAACCCGTTCCATCGCGCCCTCCCCGCGGAGGTCATGGCGGAACGCTTGCAGATCGGCCTGGCGGCCAGCCATCGCCTGATCGTCAGCACCGAACCGCTGGCCGAAGCCTGTCGGCACAGGATCGACGACATCCGCCTGATACCGAACGCGCTCGACTGGGCGGTATGGGGAGAACTCCAGAGCCGGCGCCGGCGCGCTCCCCGCCTGCGCGTCGGCTGGGCGGGCGCGCAGCAGCACGCCGGCGATCTGCGCTTCGTGCGGGAGATCGTCGAGGCGACGCGGCGCGAAGTCGACTGGGTCTTCCTCGGCATGATGCCGGAAGGGCTCGATTCCCGTGCCGTCGAGTTTCACGATTACGTGCATGACCATGCCGCCTACCCGGCCAAGCTCGCCTCGCTCGACCTCGATCTCGCGATCGCCCCGCTCGAACAACATCCGTTCAACGAAGCCAAGAGCAATCTGCGCCTGCTCGAATACGGCGCGCTCGGCTGGCCGGTGATCTGCACCGACATCCTGCCCTACCGTACCGACGACCCACCGGTCACGCGGCTCCCCAACGACACCGCGCGGTGGATCGAAGCCATCCGCGAACGCGCCGCCTGCCCCGACGCGCTCGCTCGTGAAGGCGATGCGCTGCGCGCCTGGGTGGAAGAGAACTATCGGCTGGAAAGGTATCTCGACCTCTGGCTGAAGGCGCTGCTGCCTTGATGAAACCCGAGCCGAATGAATGCGCCTTCACCGGAACAGGTCTTGTCGGGGAAACGCTGAATGAGTCGGGGAGCAATCAAAGGGACGGGCATTTGAAAGCCGGGACGGGCGCCTCACGCGCGCCGCCAAGTCGTCCCTTGCGGCCCGTCCTCCAGCACGATGCCGGCGGCCGCCAGTTCGCCGCGGATGCGGTCCGCCTCGGCGAAATTCCTCGCCTTCTTGGCGGCCAGGCGCGCCGCGATCAGCTTGTCGATCTTCTCCGCTGGATATTCCGAATCTTCCTTTCCGCTTCCCGCGGGACCCGCCTGCAGAAACTCCCGCGCGCTTCGCCCGAGCAGCCCGAGCACGCCGGCCAACGCGCGCAGTTGTCCGGCCAGCGCCGGGGATTTCGTGCGGTTGACTTCGCTCGCCAGATCGAAGAGCACCGCGCAGGCTTCCGGCGTGTTGAAATCGTCGTCCATCGCCTCGCGAAAGCGCATCGCGTGCGCTTCATTCCAATCGACTGGAAGCTCCGCCGGCTCGACCGTCTTCAGCGCGGTATATAAGCGGATCAAGGCGCCGCGCGCGTCGTCGAGGTGCTGGTCCGAATAGTTGAGCGGGCTGCGGTAATGCGCGCGCAGGATGAAGAAGCGCACGACCTCCGCGTCGTACTTCTTGAGCACTTCGCGGATGGTGAAGAAATTGCCCAGCGATTTCGACATCTTTTCGTCATCGACGCGAACGAAGCCGTTGTGCATCCAGTAATTGACGAAACGGCCGCGGTGCGCGCCCTCGGATTGCGCGATTTCGTTCTCGTGGTGCGGAAACTGGAGATCCTGTCCGCCGCCGTGGATGTCGAAGTGTTCGCCGAGCAGATCCGAACTCATCGCCGAGCATTCGATGTGCCAGCCCGGACGGCCGGGCCCCCATGGTGAATCCCAGAATGGCTCGCCTTCTCTCGCGTGTTTCCACAGGACGAAATCCAGCGGGTCCTGCTTGGTCAGGTCGACGTCGACCCGTTCGCCGGCGCGCAGGTCGTCGAGCGATTTGCCGGAAAGCCTGCCGTAGCCGGGAAACTTGCGCACGGAGAAATTCACGTCCCCGTTCCCGGCCCGGTAGGCGAGTCCATTCTTCTCCAACCGGCCGATCAACTGGAGCATCTGCGGCACGTATTCGGTCGCGCGCGGCTCGAAATCGGGCTTTTCAACGCCCAGCGCCGCCGCATCCTCGTTCATGAAATCGATGAAACGCCGGGTCAACTCGTAGATCGTCTCCTTGTTTTCCTGGGCGCGCTTGATGATTTTGTCATCGACGTCGGTGACGTTGCGCGCGTAGGTGACGGCAAAACCGCTCGCGCGCAGCCAGCGCCGCACCACGTCGAAGACGACCAGTACGCGGGCATGGCCCAGATGGCAGTAGTCGTACACCGTCATCCCGCACACGTACATACGCGCCTTGCCGGATTCGATGGGAACAAAGTCCTGTTTTCCTCGCGTCAAGGAATTGAAGATTTTCAACATTTTCCGGAACTCGCGGCTGCGCGCCGAATGGTTTTGGACTTTACCGGGCTTCCTGCTAGAATCCTTCGGCTCTGACGAGCGCGCGGAGTATAGCACAGCGATGTTTCCGGCCTTCCCGAAATCCTTGCGGATACCTGTCTCGAACCTGCTGGCGGGGTTCGCCCTGGCCGTCTCCGTCGCCTTGCCGACGAATGCGCAGACGCTCGCGGACATCCAGGATCTCATGCAACAGGGAAACCTGGGCCGGGCGCTGGAACAGGCCGACCGCTACATCGCCGCGCAGCCGAAAGACGCCCAGGGGCCGTTTGCCAAGGGTCTCATTCTGACCAGCATGGGCCGCGCGACGGAGGCGATCGCCGTATTCACGGAACTCACCGAGAACTTCCCCGAACTGCCGGAACCGCACAACAACCTGGCCGCGCTGTATGCCGGGCAGAAACAGTACGATCGGGCGCGGATCGCGCTGGAAATGGCGATCCGCGTCGATCCGGATTACGCGATGGCTCATGAAAACCTGGGTGACATTTACGCCAAGCTGGCCAGCCAGTCCTACGCGCGGGCCGCGCGCCTCGACGCATCCGGAACGACGGCGCCGGCCAAGCTGAGGCTGGCCCAGGAACTCGTCGATCTGTCGGCCCAGCCGGCGCGGCAGTAGAGTTCCATTGCGTCCCTGAAAGCAAGCTCTTTCAACCTGGAAACCGCAACTGGACGTGCCCATGAGTGCTGTCCCGGAGTGTGCCGACAAGGCGCGACGACGCGGCAGGCCCCCTTGCCTGCAAAAGGAGGAGCAACGCAGTCAGCGCGTTATGGGGCGGCGCGCATGGGCGCGTAACGGACTTCCCCATGGGGGAGAGACGGCTTCGATCTTCAGGAGGTCATTCGGGCTGATTCGGGCTAATTCAGATCTTCTTTGTTGATCACGGCGATCCGGAGCACCTCGATGCCTTCGTCGCGCAAGGCTTCGAATTCCTCGTTGCTGGCCTGTCCGCGAATCGATCGCTCGGGAGCTTCGAGATAGTGGATTCTGCGCGCCTCGTTGGCAAATTCCCTGCCGACGTCTTCGCTGTTGGCCATGAGCGCCGCCACCAGCTTGCGGTAAGCGTCGAGCAATTCGCCCTTGGGATTGGACACGGCCACGTTCGCGGACGCCTGCGCCGGTTCCCCGGAAGTCCTGGCAAGGTGAACGGCCGACGGGATGCGCCGAACCTCGGTGGAGCCGCATTCGGGACAGGAGACCAGGCCTTTCTCGCATTGCGCTTCGAAGGCTTCGGAAGACTGGAACCAAGCCTCGAAACGGTGTCCATGCCTGCAACTCAAATCGAAAATGATCATTCAAAAAATCAAGTAGAGTTCAAATTCAAGAAACACTGATCAAGTCAAGATTCGTCATTCCCGGGAAGGCGAAATCCATGAAAATCAACTTGATCGGCAACGAACTTCATTCCATTCCCTGCGCGAACGATGTTCATTTGTGGTTGCCGCCCGCAAAAGCACCGGGAAACGGGCGAGACGCCCGCGCCCCCGTTTTTACGCAAGAGCCATGGGACGCCTGGCTTCTCGCCCGCAATGCGAGCCGGAATGACATTGTTCGGCATCTCCCCAAGTCTCCGCCCCGTCTGCAATCCTTGATTCGCTCGTTTTTTCCCACCGCGCGGCATCGGCAAAGAAGATATGCAGATCATTCCATCCGCTCACGCCATCGTCACTCCCTCCCGTCCGTCACCGTCACCGTCCAGCCGCCGCCAGACAGTCCGTAGACCGCCGGCTGATACATGTCCTCGGCCCAGGTCGGCGGGACGACGAAGCGGCCGGGGGTGACCACGCGGACGCGGTAGAACAGATTCATTTCGCCGTCGATGCGCAGGGCGGCGACGAAACGGTCGTCGCGGAATTCCTGGTGCTTGATGCGCGTGTCCTGCATCGCCTGGCGGATGTCGATGCCGCCGATGGCAAGCGCGTTCTGCTCGCCCTGCGAGAGATTGGCGTTTTCGATCTCGACGCCCGCCGGCACGTAATCGACGACGAGCGCGTTGGCGTAGCGTCCACGCGTCTTGACGTTCACCCGTGCGATCAGCGATTCGCCGACTTGCAGCGCCCGCCCACCCGGCCCGCTGTACAGCGGCTGGCCGTCGGCGGTATGCCAGGTGCGCGTCAGGTGGAAGGCGTCGTCGCGCGCGGGTGGCATGACGACCGGGTGGCCGCTCAGGTTGAGTTCGAGGAACAGGCGCTGCGCGTGCGTGTTCCTGATTCGCGCGCCCGTCGCGAGATCGTCCGCGGACAGCGCCACGAACCGCGCGCCCCGACCGCCGATCGTTTCTTCCTTCCCGGCGGCGGCAAGGCTTGCCGACCATTCGCCGGTCTTCTGTCCGGCGAAGCCCCGGCCGAGCAGGAAGACGGCGAGCTTCTCCTGGGTGGAGAGATAACGGTCGTTTTCGAGCAGGCCCGCCACCTGGGCGACGAGCGCCTCGCGCCCTGGCCGCTCGATGCCGTGTTTCTGCAGCAGCACGTAGATCATCGACGAGTCGCGTATCTGGCTGCCGTAGTCTCCCCACCAGGAACGGTGGAAACGCGGCTTGCCGAGACCGGCGTCGATGGACTCCAGGGCGCGCGTCTCGTCGCCCATCAGCTGGAGCGCGAGGCCCAGGTGGACGAGGGCGAGGCCCGAATACGCCTGCTCCCGGACTTCGAACATCTGGCGCAGGGTCGACAGCGGCGCCCTGCCCTGGCGCGCCAGCACGTAGGCGCCGTAGGCGAGCACGCCGAAGCGGCCGGAGCCGGCGTAGCGCAGGTCGCGCCAGACGGAACCTTCGTCATACACGAACGGTCCGCGCGGCAACCCGGCGACGCCTTCCTGCAAGCCGCGCAGGAGGAAGTCGAGCGCCTTCTTCTCCATCTCCCCGGGAACGGCAAAGCCCTGTTCGCGCGCGTCCAGCAGGAAGTGGGCGACGTAGGCGGAGAGCCAGTACTGGTACTCGTTGACGTTGCCCCACAGGCTGAAACCGCCGTTCGGCGCCTGCATGCCGGAGAGGCGGCCGATGGCCTTGCCGAGCATGTCGGCGCGTTGCGCCGCGGTGTACGGCCGCAGCCCGAAGCGCCGGGCCGCTTCTTCGTCGATGAACACGTGCGGGTAGGCGGTGCTGGTGGTCTGTTCGGTGCAGCCGTAGGGGTAGGTGAGCAGGCCGCGCACCGCGCTTTTCACGTCGATCGGCGCCTGGTCGGAAACGGCCAGGGTCGAGAGCACCGTCTGGCGGAACAGGCCGGAGAGTTCGGCGTCCCGGATTTCCAGTGTTTCTCCGGGAGCGACGGTATAGCGCCGGAGGATCGTCTCGCGCGGCGTCACCGCCTGCACTTGCAGGCCGAAGCGCCGCGTCTGCTTCAGGCGGGGGCTGTCGATGCCGATTTCGACTTCGGTCAGGCCGAAGGCCGTGCCGGCTTCGATCGGGACGCGCAGCACTTTCTTTTCCTGGTCCCGCAGCGTGAATTCCCGCTCGCCTTCATGGATCACCAGGCCGTCGCCGTTGTCGACCCTGATCTTCACTTCCTGCGCCTCGCCGGCCAGGTTCTGCACGTCGAGCGAGAGCAGGGCCTGATCGCCGACCGACAGGAAGCGCGGCGTGGCCAGTTCGACGATGAGCGGCGCGGCGACGGTGACTTCGGCGTCGCGCATACCGAAGCGCTCGCCGTCGGCAGCCACCGCCATCAGGCGCAGGCTGCCGTTGAAATCCGGCACCGGCAGGGAAATCTCGGCCTCGCCGGCCTCGTCGAGCGCCACCGCTCCGCTGAACAGATCGACCAGGCGCACCTTCTGCGGCAGGCTCCGCGTCGGCTCGGGCGTGGCGTCGCCGCCCCACTTGAGCCGACCCCTCCGCCCGGCCATCTTTTCGATCAGACGGCCGTAGATGTCGTGCAGATCGTGCCCGTAGCGCTGTTTGCCGAAAAAGAACGCGTACGGATCGGGACTGGCAAAACGGGTGATGTTGAGGATGCCGGCATCGACGGCGGAAAGCGTGAGCATCGTTGACGGTCCGGTCCTGGCGGCGCCGGACACCTTGACCCGCACCTTGAGCGGCTGATTCGGCTCCATCTTCTGCGGCGCGGAAAGCGTCACCTCGAGCTTGCGCCCGCCGCGCTCGAGCGGCAGGTAAACGAGGCCCAGCGCGCGCGCCGGAGTGATGCCGGCGCCGCTCTTGCTCGGCTTCCCGCCGGGACGCAGCACCATCGCCGTGACGTAGAGGTCGTGCCGGCGCCACGCCCGGTCGACCGGAATGTCGAGCGTCGCGCCGTCGGCGCCGATGCTGATTCGCTTCATCCACAGCAGTCTGTCGCCTTCCACCGTGATCAGGGCCTCGCCGGCATGCGGCGGAGTGATCGTCAACTTGGCCGTCTCGCCCTCGGCGTAAGCCGGCTTGTCGAGCTTCAGGGCCACCCGGTCGGGGCGCTGCCCCTGCGTTTCGTCGTCCCTGGCGAACCAGCCGGCGTAGAAACGGAAACGGGTGGTCAGGCCGGTTTCCGGATCGAGCACCTCGACGCGGTAGCGGCCGTATTTCACCGGCACGGCGAACGCGCCGCGACCACCGGGCGGAATCGAGACCTGCGTCGCCAGCGAGAGCTCATCGGTCTCGGAGAAGCCGGAATGCCAGCCGCGCTGGTCGTCGAAACGCCAATAGTAATGACGGTTCTCGCGGAACAGGCGCACCGGCAGTTCGCTTGCCGCCAGCAGATTGCCCGCGGCGTCGGCGCGCACGATCTCGAACTCGGCCGGCGCGCCCTCGCGCGCGTAGGGGCCGGTGAACATCGGGCGCAGGCCGATCAGCGCCGGCGCCGGCCACCAGGTGCGCTCGATGCTGCGCACCACCGGCCGGCCGCCTTCTTCCAGCAGGCTCAGCGTGGCGCGCACGGCAAAGGGGGAGCGCCGGTTCTGCAACGGGGCAAGATCGACGCGGACCGCGGCCCTGCCCTCGTCGTCAAGCTCCTGCTCGGAGAGTTCGACGCGCGAGCGGATCGGGTCCTCGTTGGCGTCGCCGAAATAAAAACCCGGCAGCGTCTTGGCGAGCGGATGGCGCTCGGGCTCGCTGTTGACCACGCCGAGCAGACGGGTGCCGGCGGCGGGCGAGCCGTAGAGATAGGCGCCGGCAACGCCGATCTCCCACGTTCCGGCCTCGGCGTCGTCGAGCCGCTCCGCCGCGCTGGAAAGATCGAGCTTCATCCGTTCGGGCAGGAATTCCTCGACGCTCAAGCGCATCACGGCGCTCGCCCGCTTGTCCGCCGGGTCGGCGCGCAGTTCGAGGTTCCAGAAGCCGGTCGCCGCGTCGGCGGGCAGCTCGATCGTCTGCTGGTAGTAGCCCGCGAATTTTTCCTGCGGCCGCCAGGAGGTCGTCCATTGCGCCCTGCCGTCCGGACGGCGCAGAAGCGCCTGGATCGGCTGCGCCGGCACCGGCCTGCCGTCCGCGTCGCGCGCCATGACCGAAACCGCGAAACGCTCGCCGGGACGGTAGAGATCGCGCCCGCTGTAGGCGAACAGGCGGATCGGCGACGGGATCAGCCCGCCGACGTCGAACTCGGCGAGGTCGAGCGCCGGCTCCTTGAGGGCGATCAGCGAAGTCTGCCGACCCTTCCTGGCCATCACCACCTTCGCTTCCTTCGGACGCTCGGCGAAAGCGGCGCGTCCGTCGGCGTCGGTCTCGCCGAGCGCGTGGGTCCTGCCGTCGGCTCCGATCCAGCTGATCTCGACGCCGGAGACCCCCTTGCCGGTGGCGAGCGAACTGACGAAGGCGTCCGCCCCCTTCTCCGGGTATTGCCGGACGTGCAGGCCGAGATCGCTGACGTAGAAATAGGTCGTCTGATATTCGTAGCGGAAGCGATTGGGCTGCGACATCACCGCGACGTAAACTCCCGGCTCCCTGAGCGCGGCAATCTTCTCGACCGGGATGAAGGTGACGGCGCGCCGGTTCGCCTTCGTTTCGGTCAGGAAACGGCCGACGAAGACGCTCTCGGTCATCGCGTGGATCTGATCGAGCGTCCACAGGTTGACCAGCCCCTTGAGCCGGATTCTGCTCTGCCCGTAGTAATCCTCCTCGTCCCCGCCTTCGCCCTCCTCGTCGTCGGGGCGCGGCGCGGCCTTGCCGCCGAGCCTGCCGGCGATGACCTGTTCCAGGAAATTCGGCAGGCGCTCGGCTTTCACCCGGAGGAACTGGATGTCGACTTCCGGCACATTGACCGTGGTCACCGGCAGGCCGCCGTTCTGCGCCGTCGGCAGCACCATGCCGCTGCTGGCGAAGTAATAGGCCGGCGCCACCGCCGCCGTGCGGATCGAGAAGCGCGCCTCGCCGGCCAGCCGGGCGCCGTCCCCGGCCGGCAGACCGGCCACCAGGCGCACGACGTAGCGGGTCTGCGGCTTGACCTGCGGGAAAAACAGCAGGCGCGGGTTTTCCCCGACGACCCAGGCGCCGGGCACCGGCCGGCCGCCGTCCAGCGTCGTGTCCTCGGGGGCGCGGCTGGCTTCGCCGAAGGCGTCGGGGGCCTCACCGTCCTCGTCCCCTTCATCGTTCGCCGCGGGCTTTGGTGTTTTCCGGTCGGCCGGCATTTCGAGCACTTCGAGGTATTTCCCATAGTCTCTTTTGGCGTCGAGCGGCCGGCTGAACGAGAGCGTGAGCGCCGGAGAACCGTCGAACTCGCGGTGCGCCCCATCGACCACCTCGAAAGCCACGCTCGCCGGCGCCGGCGGCGGAATCCTGCGCGCGGCCGCGGCGGCCGGCGCGGCGAGGATCAGGGCCAGCAGCGCGGCGACAAGGGCGCGCTCCGCGGTTTTGTTCAGGAATGACATGGGAAACCTCCGGGGAAAGTGTATCTGAATCCATCCGCAACTATTTCAGCGTGTGGGTGGGTTTCTCCAGTTTCGGCGTCAAGGAACCCTTCTGTTCCCTGATCTCCGGCAACCACTCATATATTTAAACCGCGTTCCTGCGTTGCAGGATCCAGTCGCGTCGCGTAGTTTCGCAAGCAATGCCAATCAGGGTGGAAGTCATCTTTTCAGCCTAATACGTCCCCGCCGCCGCGAAGTTCTCGAAGCGCGTGTATTCGCCCAGGAAAGTCAGGCGCACCATGCCGGTCGGGCCGTTGCGCTGCTTGCCGATGACGATCTCGGCGGTGCCCTTGTCCGGCGTGTCGAGGTTGTAGACCTCGTCGCGGTAGATGAACATGATCACGTCGGCGTCCTGTTCGATGGCGCCCGATTCGCGCAGGTCGGACATCACCGGCCGTTTGTTCGGGCGTTGCTCGACCGAGCGGTTCAACTGCGACAGGGCCATCACCGGCACCTTCAGTTCCTTGGCCAGCGCCTTCAGCGAGCGCGAAATCTCGGAAATCTCGGTCGCCCGGTTCTCGCCGGCGGCGGGGTTGGCCGAGGCCATCAGTTGCAGGTAGTCGATGACGATCAGGCCCAACTTGCCGCCGAACTGGCGCTGCAGGCGGCGGGCGCGGGCGCGCAGGTCGATCGGGTTCAAGGCCGCCGTCTCGTCGATGTACAGCGGCTTGTCGACCATCTCGCCCATCGCGTAGGTCAGGCGCGACCATTCGTCGTCATTGAGCCGTCCGGTGCGCACGCGCTGCGCGTCGAGCCGGCCGACCGAGGAAAGCATGCGCATGGCCAGTTGCGTACCGCCCATTTCCATCGAGAAGACGGCGACCGGCAGGCCGACCTTGATCGCCACGTGCTCGGCGATGTTCAGCGCAAAGGAGGTCTTGCCCATCGACGGGCGGCCGGCGACGATCAGAAGATCGCCCTCCTGCATTCCCGAGGTGCGCAGGTCGAGATCGACAAAGCCGGTGGGGATGCCGGTGATGTCGGACGGATTGTCGCGGTCGTGCAGTTCCTGGATGCGTTCGACGACCTGCGTGAGCAGCGGATTGATGGACTGGAAGCCGCTCTGGTAGCGGAAGCCGGATTCGGCGATGGCGAACACCCTGGCCTCGGCCTCGTCCAGCAGCTGCTTCGCGTCGCGCCCCAGGGGGTTCAGGGCGCTGCCGGCGATCTCGTCGCCGACGGTCACCATCTGCCGCAGGATCGCCCGTTCGCGCACGATCTCGGCGTAGCGCCGAATGTTTGACGCCGACGGCGTGTTGACCGCGAGTTCGCCGAGATAGGCGAGCCCGCCGGTCTCGGTCCCCTCTCCCGCCAGGTCGATGGCCTCCGCGACGGTGACCGCGTCGGCCGGCTTGTTGCGCTCGAGCAGCCGGGCTATGTGGCGGAAGATGCGCCGGTGCTCGTCGCGATAGAAATCGGATTCGGCGACGACGTCGGCGATCTTGTCGAACGCCGCGTTGTCGAGCAGCAGACCGCCCAGCACCGACTGCTCGGCCTCGATCGAATGCGGCGGCACGCGCAGGCCGGCGATCGCCGGATCGGGCTGCGACGCCTTCGCGTTGGCGGAATTGGGAGGCTTGGCCATGAATGTGAGCGGAACGTGAAAACCGAACGGCCCCGTTCGGTTCTTCACGTTTCACTCAATCACGTTTCACTGCTCACGGCCTTTTACTGCTCGCCGACCACGATCACCTTGATCGTCGCGATGATGTCGGTGTGCAGCACGACTTCCAGATCCCACTCGCCGACCGCCTTGAGCGGGCCGTCCGGCATGCGGATGTCGGATTTGTCGACCTGGTGGCCCAGCGCTTCGAGTCCTTCGGCGATGTCGAAATTGGTCACCGAACCGAACAGGCGGCCGTCGACGCCCGCCTTGCGGGCCACGGTCACGGCCACGCCTTCCAGCCGGCTGGCGAATTCCCGCGCCGCGGAGAGCTTTTCGGTCGCCGCCCTTTCCAGTTCGGCGCGCCTGGCCTCGAATTCCTTCATCGCCGCCGGCGTGGCGCGCCTGGCCTTGCCGGAGGGAATCAGGAAGTTGCGGGCGTAGCCATCCTTGACCTTGACGAGATCGCCGAGGTTGCCGAGATTGCCGACCTTCTCCATCAGAATGATTTGCATCGTCTCATCCTCCGCTCACTGGTGGTTGTCGGTGTAGGGCAGGAGCGCCAGGAAGCGCGCGCGCTTGATGGCCACCGACAACATGCGCTGGTAGCCGGCCTTGGTGCCAGTCAGCCGCGCCGGCATGATCTTGGCGTTTTCGGCGATGTATTCCTTGAAGAGGTCGACATCCTTGTAGTCGATGCTTTCCATCTTCTCGGCGGTGAAGCGGCAGAACTTGCGGCGCTTGAACAGCCCGCTGCCGCGCTTCTTGACGTTCTTGTCATCCTTCTTCTTCATGAATCTTGCCATTTGTCTTTCCTTCCTCGAATTCAATGGTGGTCACATGCAATCTGAGTTGTCTGCCGCGCTTGCCGCGAGCGGCCAGAAATCCCGTCAGGCGAACCGACATTCCGGGAGCGGCCTGCTGCATCCAGCGGGCCGGCTCCCCCAGGGCAATGGCCGGAATCTCGCATTCGACGCGCCACGGACTGCCCGCCTCGATCTGCTCCGAGCCGTGTCCGATCAGGCATTCCACGACCGGCACGCCGGCGGGAGTGAAACGCAGCGCCTTGCGCTCGATCAGGATCCCGTCCAGCTCGACGCGGTTGCCCCCGGGCAAATCAACCCGCCGCCGCTTCCGCGCCGGCCGCCGCGGCGACCGCTTCGGCAGGCGCCGGCGCTTCCTCGCTTTGCGCCGGCGGCGCTGGTTGCGGCGGCGGTTCCAGCATCGACTTCGATTTCTCCTCCTTCATCATCGGAGAAGGCGTCGTGACGGCCTTTTTCGTCTTGATGATCAGGTGGCGCAGCACCGCGTCGTTGAATTTGAAGCCGTGTTCGAGCTCGGCCAGCACCTCGCCGCCGCACTCGATGTTCATCAGCACGTAATGGGCCTTGTGCAGCTTCTGGATCGGATAGGCCAACTGGCGGCGGCCCCAGTCTTCGAGACGGTGGACCTGGCCGCCCTGCGCAGCGATGATCGACTGGTAGCGCTCGATCATCGCCGGAACCTGCTCGCTCTGGTCCGGATGGACGATGAATACGATCTCGTAATGACGCATGGACACTCCTTCTGGAAAAGCCCCCCGCCATGCGAAACGGTGGAGCAAGGTGGAAATGATCGAGTCTACTTGAAAATGCGTGGGAAGTGGGAGGTGATTGGCGATCGGGGCGATTGGAGTGCGATCCAAAGAGGAGGAGAAAACCTTTCCGGATCGCTGGGCTGCCGGATGGATTGCCGCGTCGCTTCGCTCCTCTGCCTTCGAGGGGGAGGGAATTGGCGTCTCGTTTTGTCGGCTGGATGCCGGCTTCCGGCAGCCCGGCCGGTATAATCGGCGAATGCCGCAAGCCGCTTCGCTTCGTTCCCCGATCCAGCTTCTCCCGGACGCGCTGATCAGCCAGATCGCCGCCGGGGAAGTGGTCGAACGTCCGTCCTCGGTATTGAAGGAGCTGCTCGAAAACGCGCTCGACGCGGGCGGCACGGTCATCAACATCCAGGTCGAGGAAGGCGGCGTCAAGCTGATCCGCGTCATCGACGACGGCGGCGGCATCGCGCGTGACGAACTGGCCTTGGCCCTGACCCGCCATGCCACGTCGAAAATCGCCTCGCTCGCCGATCTCGAGCACGTCGCCACTCTCGGTTTCCGGGGCGAGGCCCTGGCCTCGGTCGCCTCGGTCGCGCATCTCACACTGACCAGCCGCCAGGCCGGATCGGCCCACGCCTGGCGCCTTCCGGGCGAACCCGGGGCGACGCCGGAACCCGCCGCGCTGATCAAGGGCACGGTAGTCGAAATGCGCGAGCTGTACTACAACACCCCGGCGCGGCGCAAATTTCTCAAATCCGAAGCCACGGAATTCGCGTACTGTGCCGAAGCCGTCAAGCGCATCGCCCTGGCTCATCCGGAAGCGGCGTTCATGCTCGCGCACAATGGGCGCGTCGGCCTGCACCTTGCCCGCAGCGACGCCACCGGGCGCACCGGCGCCATTCTCGGCGAGGATTTCCTGGCCGAATCGCGCGTCGTAAACGCTGGCGCCGGCCCGCTGCGTCTTTTCGGCTACTGCGCGACGCCCGCCCACTCGCGGCCGCGCGGCGATACCCAGTACTGCTACGTCAACGGCCGCTTCGTGCGCGACAGACTGCTTGCGCATGCCCTGCGCGAAGCCTACCGGGACATGCTGCACGGCAGCCGCTACCCGGCATACTGCCTGTTTCTCGAAGTCGATCCGGCCCTGGTCGATGTCAATGTCCATCCGGCCAAGACCGAGGTGCGTTTCCGCGACAGCCGGGCGGTGCACCAGTTCGTGCTGCATACCGTGCACAAGGCGCTGTCCAGTCCGTTGAGCGGCTCACCGGCTTCGCCGGCTCAGGCCGAAACCCAAGCCCTCCGGAAGATGGATTCGGCGCGGTCGGCCTCCCGGCCGTCCCGTCCATGGATGCTGCCGCGCCAATCCGCGCCGCACGCCGCGGAGCCGGCGGCCTATTACGCCTTCAGCCGCGCAGCCCTGACTGCTCCGGAAGCGCCGGCGGAAGCGCCCGATACACCGCCGCTGGGTTACGCCCTGGCGCAACTGCACGGCATCTACGTCCTGGCGCAGAACGCGCAGGGGCTGATCATCGTCGACATGCACGCCGCGCACGAGCGCATCCTGTACGAAAAACTCAAAAAAGTCTTCGACGGGCAACGGGTCGCCACCCAGGCGCTGCTCATCCCCGCCGTCTTCACGGCCGACGCGCTGGACGTCGCCGCCGTCGAGGAGCACGCCGGAGCCTTGCGCGAACTCGGCTTCGAGGTGGCGCCCATGGGCCCGGCACAGCTGGCCGTGCGCGGCGTCCCGGCCCTGCTGCAGGCCGCCGATCCCGTGGCCCTGGTGCGCGGACTGCTGGCCGAACTGCGCGAGCACGGCGTCAGCCAGATGCCGAACTCCCGGCGCGACGAGCTCCTGGCGACGCTGGCCTGCCATGGCGCCGTGCATGCCCGGCGGGCGCTCTCGCTCCCGGAAATGAACGCCCTGCTGCGCCAGATGGAGGAAACCGAACGCGCCGATCAATGCAACCACGGCCGCCCCACCTGGACAGAGCTTTCGCTGCGGGAACTCGACAAGCTGTTCCTGCGCGGGCGGTAGGCGGCGCAGAGGACAGAGGACAGAAGACAGTCAGTTTGCGGCTGCGCCGGAGGAAGGCATGGATTGTCCGTCGCTGCGTTCCTCGCAATGACGAGTGTATATAATGCCTGCGCATTAGTTTGTTAATGTGCTCTAATGGTTTTTGAGAGTGTTGCCCTATGTATAGACAGATACACGGTAACTATATGAAATATCAATCATTTTTAATGAAATACTGCGTTGATCATCAATAGATAGGTATGCGGAACAAAAACCAATTAAATCAGTATGTTTATAAGCAGAGTCTACACTCTCAAGGTTTTTTCATCTTCTGTTCAACAACGGCAAAGGTGGCGAATTCAACCTCGTTGAGTGAAAGCATACCGCGATGAGTGCCGCAGGAATTCCCCTCCCGTCAGGACAGGCGTGAAATGCCTCCTGCCATCCTGCTCATGGGTCCGACCGCTTCGGGCAAGACGAGGGTCGCCCTGTGGCTGGCCGAGCGCTTTCCAGTCGAAATCGTCAGCGTCGATTCGGCGCAGGTTTTCCGTGACATGGACATCGGCACGGCCAAGCCCGACGCCGCCATCCGGAAAGCCTTTCCGCACCACCTGATCGACCTGATCAGTCCGGAGGAAGCCTATTCCGCGGCCCGTTTTCGCAGCGATGCGCTGGCCGCGATGGGAAAAATCACGGCGCGTGACCGGATTCCCCTGCTCGCCGGCGGCACCATGCTTTACTACAAGGCCCTGTGCGAGGGCCTGGCGGAGCTACCTCGGGCCGATGCCGCCGTCCGCGCCGAACTCGACGCGCGCGCCGCCGCGGATGGGTGGCCGGCCCTGCACGCCGAGCTGGCGCGAGTCGATCCGGCGACCGCCGCGCGCCTCCCCGTGACCGATGCGCAGCGCATCCAGCGCGCGCTGGAAGTCTTCCGGCTGTCGGGCCGGCCGATGTCGGAATGGATCGGCGAGAGACGAACGCAGCGGCCACCCTACCGCTTCCTCGCGCTGGGGCTTCTGCCTTCCGACCGAAACGCCCTGCACGCGCGCATCGCCCGGCGTTTCGACGCGATGCTTCTCGCCGGACTCGAAAATGAAGTGGCTCATCTACACGGCAAGTACACGCTCTCGCCGGATCTCCCGTCGATGCGCTGCGTCGGCTATCGGCAGGTCTGGCAGGCGCAGAACGGGATCATTCCGCGGCACGAACTGCGCGATCGCGGCATCTATGCCACCCGGCAGCTCGCCAAGCGCCAGATCACCTGGATGACCAACACGCTCCGCCCGGAAAGCTTCGACTGCCTGGCCGCCGACGTATGCGGACGAATCGGGAAAAGAGTCGATGCGCTGCTGACGGGCCGGCCACCATAATCCAGAGGAAGTTCGGTTCCAGGCTGTAGGGCGGACCCACCGTGGCGGCGGTAGCGCTCCTCCTGTTCGACGCGCTTGGTATGGTAGAACGCCTGGGCATCGAGCTGTTTCCTGAATTCGAAGATCATTCGCTGGAGTTTCACCCCGCAGCTACGTCATCCTCGTGAAGTGGAAACAATACGGCGCATCCGTCATCGTCGACATTCAGCACGTTGACTGAAGGGTCATGTCGGCGGAGCATGCGCCCTGCCATCCCGACGATTGGAATTACCTCGACAGCTCGTCGATGGTCGCCGAATCCAGCGCGCCAGTAGTCGGTATCCCGCGCGACTGCTGGAAGCGGCTCAACTGCGACTTGGTGCGCGGTCCAAGCTTGCCGTCGGGTCTGCCGACGCTGAATCCAAGTTCATTGAGCCTCGTCTGCGCTTCGAACAACGTCATCATCTGCGACGACGCACCCTGCACGCCCAGGTTGCCACCGGTGCCGAGACCGCCCTTGACCGTTTGCATCTTGTAGTTGCGCACGGCACGCACGACGCCGTTGTACGAATCCATGAACGCGGCGACGATCACCTTGCCTTCGGCGGTATTGGAATAGCCGCCGCCAACAGCGCCGAAGCCGCTGCCGAGCATGCCGCCGACCATGCCGAAGTCCCAGTTCCTGGCGCTGCCCTCGGCCGAGGCGAGCTGCACGCCGGAACGGTTATCGACCAGCGTCAGCAGGGTGCTGGCTTCCTTGGCATTGAGGCTGCCGCCGATGGCCGCGCCGAGCGAGCCGCCCAACATGCCACCAATGGCCGTGCCCATGCCACCAGCATTGTTGTTGGAGAAGGTGATGGACGGGGAGAGCGAGTAATCCGCCGAAACCATCTGCCCCTTGCCGAAACGGGAGTTCGAGCGCAATTCGCCCGATTGCTGCAGGGCGCGCTCCTGCATCATGTTGCTCATCGCGCGTCCGCGTTCGACCACGACGAAGCAGTTCGATTGCTGGATCAAGAGCTTGAGCACCGGCGTGGTGGATCCCAGGCGATATTGCCCGGTCAGGACGCCGTACCACGGGGCATCGGTATCCTCGACCACGGCGATGGTGCCGAGCGAGGCGTCGCAGCGCTCCAGTTGAGCATTCGCGTTCTGGCTCTCCGAGCCCCCTGCCGATCCGGTGGCTTCCGTCTTGGCCGCAGAAGATCCCATCTGCATTTGCGAGCAGGCGGCCAGGCTCAGGATAAGAACGGAAATGGCTGACGAAGAGAGGTTTTTGCGAGTCATGGATAGTTCCTTTCATGGTTTGGTTGTTGGCGGTGTTTCACTTCAACTGGTTCAATAAATCCGTTTCCAGCCGGATCCGGCTCTGTTCGTTGGCAAGATCGCCGCCCGCGATCAGGAAGGTGTCCTCGACCCGTTCCCCCATGGTCGCGATCTTGGCGGTATGCAGGTTCGCGCCGTGCGCCGCCAGTACGCTGGCGATCGTATACAGCAAGCCCGGACGGTCGGAAGCGTTGACCGAAAGGACGAATTGTTCGTTTTTCTCGTCGGTCTCTATGGCCACCTGGGGCCGGATCGGGAAATGCCGGACCTGGCGCGAGAGGCGCCCGTCGGCCGGCCGGTCGGGAGGCCCTTGCCGAACGAGGCGTTCCGTCAGTTCGTGTTCGATGTAGCTGATCATGCTGCGGTCGCTGTCGCGTCCGGTGACGTCCAGCATGATGAAGCTGTCCAGCGCATAGCCGTGCCGGGTCGTATGGATGCGCGCGTCGAGGATGTTGTAGCCGGTGCGGCTGAAGAAGCCGACGATGCGGGAGAACAGGTCGCGCTGGTCGCGCATGTAGGTCATGACTTCGATGCCGTCTCCCTGCGGGTTGAGACGGGCCCGGACGACCGGCTCCGCGGTGTTGATGCGGTAGTGCAGGGCACGGGTGTGCCAGGCGATTTCCTCGGCGGAATGACGCAGAAAATACACCGTGTCGAGCTGGTTCCAGAACCGTTCATGCTCCGATTCATGCACGCCGTGGAACAGCATCAGTCGCAGGGCTTCCTCCTTGCGCTCCCGGATGATGCCCTGCGCCGGCACCTGTCCTCCCGAGGCCAGCAGCCGGCGGGTCTGGTGGTACAGCCCTTCGAGCAACTGGCCTTTCCACGAATTCCAGACTTTCGGGCTGGTGCCGCGGATGTCGGCCACGGTCAGGAGGTAGAGCGCGGTCAGGCGGCGTTCGTCCCTGACCGTCCGGGCGAACGAGGCGGCGACGTCGGGATCCGCGATATCCTGTTTCTGGGCGACGTTCGACATGAGCAGATGGTTGCGCACCAGCCAGACGATCAATTCCGTTTCTTCCTCGGCCAGTCCGTGTTCGTCGCAGAACTCCTGCGCATCAAAGGCGCCGAGTTCCGAGTGGCCGCCGCCACGTCCCTTGGCGATGTCGTGGAACAGCGCGGCGATGTAGAGCAGCCACGGCTTGTCAAATTCATTGATCAACTGGCTGCAGAACGGATATTCATGCGTGAAGTTGGTGTCCGAGAAGCGGCGCAGATTGTACAACACCTGCATGATGTGCTGGTCTACCGTGTAGACGTGGAACAGGTCATGCTGCATCTGCCCGACGATCGCGCCGAATTTCGGCAGGTAGCGGCCGAGGATGTCGAACTGGTTCATGCGCCGGAGTTCGTGCAGCACGCCGCGCGGCTGCCTGAAGATCTCGATGAAGCGTTTCTTGTTCGCCGGGTTCTGCCGGAAATCGTCGTCGATCATCCGGCGCGCGCGCCACAGCAAGCGGATGGTGCGCGCCGTGAGACCCTTGAGTTCCGGATGCCGCCCCATGAGCAGGAAGACTTCCAGCGTGGCTTCGGGGTGCTCGACGAACACCCTTTCGTGAGTGACGTCGAGCAACTGGTGCGCATTCTGGAAGCGATCGTTGATCGGCGTCGGCTCCTGCTCGGGCGACGGGAATATCGCCGCGCCCATGTTCTGCATCAGGATGGTATTGAGCTGCATGATCGTCATGGCGATGCGATAGTATTCCTGCATCAACAGCTCGCTGGCGCGCCGGGTGGGCTGGTCCCTGAAACCCATGCGTTCGGCGAGCGCCGTCTGGTGGTCGAACAGCAGGCGGTCCTCGTGCCGTCCGGCGAGAAGATGCAGCTGGATGCGCAGATTCTGCAGGAAACGTTCGCGGCGTCCCAGACCCTGTTCTTCCTGATAGGTGATGAAGCCGTGGCGCTTGAGATCCCGCCAGCTGTTCCCGTAGCCCGCAGCCTGTGCGATCCACAGAATCGTCTGCAGATCCCGCAGGCCGCCGGGACTTTCCTTGCAGTTCGGTTCCAGGCTATAGGGCGACCCACCGTGGCGGCGGTAGCGCTCCTCCTGTTCGACGCGCTTGGTATGGTAGAACACCTGGGCATCGAGCTGTTTCCTGAATTCGAAGATCATTCGCTGGAAGAGGCCATGGTTGCCGACGATCAGCCGCGCTTCGACCAGCGCCGTCTGGATGGTGAGATCGCCCCAGGCTTCCTTGAGGCATTCTTCCATCGTGCGCACGCTGTGGCCGATTTCGAGACCGACGTCCCAGAACAGCCCGACCAACCGTTCGATCCGCCCGGCGAGCTCCGCATCGGGAGCATCCGGCAGGAGGATCAGCAGATCGATGTCCGAGCAAGGCCACAGCTCGCCGCGGCCATAGCCGCCCACCGCGCAGAGCGCCATGAATTCCGGGATGCGCAGCTCGTTCCACAGGTCGCGCAGCACTTCATCGATCAGGTGGCTGTGTTCGTAGAGGAAATACGCCGGTTCCGGCTCGCGGCTCGCGAGGTATTGATCGCGCAAGGCCACCCGCCCTTTCCGGATGCGGGATTTATGGCGGGACAGGAATTCGGTCCGATCCCTGAAGTCGGCTTTCATCGGCGATTCACCATTCACCGTTCAATCGGGGGCGGGCGCATGCCGGCGGATACGGTGAGGATTTCGTAACCTTCGTCGGTGACGAGGACCGTGTGCTCCCACTGCGCCGACAGGCTGTGGTCCTTGGTGACCACCGTCCAGCCGTCGGACAGCACGCGGATCGCCGCCTTGCCGGCGTTGACCATCGGCTCGATGGTGAAGATCATGTTCGGACGCAGCACGGCCCCCGTGCCAGGCTGTCCGAAATGCACGATTTGCGGATCTTCGTGGTAGCGCGCGCCGACGCCGTGGCCGCAGAATTCCCGCACCACCGAGAATCCGGCGCCCTCGGCGTGCCGCTGGATGGCGTGGCCGATGTCGCCCAGGGTGGCGCCCGGACGAACCTGGCAGATGCCTTTCCACAGACACTCGAAAGTGACGTCGCAAAGCCGCCGGGCCAGGATGGAAACCTCGCCGACCAGGAACATCCGGCTGGTATCGCCGTGATAGCCGTTCTTGATGGTGGCGACGTCGATGTTGACGATGTCGCCGTTCTTCAGGAGCCTCTCGCCGGGGATGCCATGGCAGATCTGGTGGTTGACCGAGGTGCAGATCGATTTCGGGTAGGGCGTGTAGCCCGGCGGCGTGTAGTTCAATGATGCGGGGATGCATCCCAGCGCGTCGACCATGTAATCGTGGCAGAGCCGGTCCAGTTCTCCCGTGCTGACTCCCGGTTTCACGAACGGCGTGACGTAGTCGAGCACCTCCGCCGCGAGACGGCAGGCGAGGCGCATCTTTTCGATTTCATCGGGAGTCTTGAGAACGATGCTCATGGGAACGGCGGGACGGACAAAACCGAGAGGATAGCGGAACGCGTCCGGCCCGGCAATTTGCGCCAGGCGATCGCGGTCGAAGGCGGCTGGCCATCTCGCGGATATTGAGGTCGGCGCCACGCTCGTCACCTTGCTCGCGGTCTGCCCGTCGGACCACTCGAAGAATACCCGCCACTCGAGCCACGCCGCGCCGCTTGAACGGCTCGGTCGCCTGATCCGGCGCGCCACCTTGACATTACGCTGCCCAGCGTCGAGTATTTTCCGCGTGCGTCGCAAACCCGCATCGAAACGCTGGAAGCGGCGCTGGCCGGCCTCGGCAAACGCGGAGTGGAGCATCACGACATGAAGCGCGCGCCGTCGGCAGGCCCCATCTCGACCCGATACGCGCCTCTCCCGAACACGGCGCATCGGATCGCGCGCCGTCGAAAGGAATACGCCATGCGCATCGAACAGGACATCAAGCTCGACTTCAAGGACGTGCTCATCCGACCCAAGCGTTCGACGCTGACCTCGCGTTCGGAAGTCGACATCTCCCGCGACTACGTTTTCCCGCATTCGGGGAAGACCTATCACGGCATTCCGATCATCGCCGCCAACATGGACGCCACCGGCACTTTCGAGATGGCACGCGCGCTGGCGCGGCACGAGTTGTCCGTCGCCCTGCACAAGCATTACGGCGAGGCGGAACTCTCCGGTTTCTTCGCCGCGCCACCGCCGGGCGGTTTTTCCTTTTATTCGATGGGCATCACCGCGCCCGATTTCGGGAAATTCCGCCGCGTCATGGAAAAGTCCGGCGGCGCCATCGAAAACGTCTGTGTCGACGTGGCCAACGGCTACACCAAGGCGTTCATCCGCTTCATTCACAAGTTCCGGGCCGAATTCCCCTTGCTCACCCTGATGGCCGGCAACGTGGTCACCGGCGAGATGACCGAGGAACTGATCCTCGACGGCGTGGACATCGTCAAGGTGGGCATCGGCCCCGGCTCGGTGTGCACCACGCGCAAGGTGGCCGGTGTCGGTTATCCGCAGCTCTCCGCCATCATCGAATGCGCCGACGCCGCGCACGGGCTGCGCGGGCTGATCTGCGCCGACGGTGGCTGCGTTTCGCCGGGCGATCTGGCCAAGGCTTTCGGCGCCGGCGCCGATTTCGTGATGCTGGGCGGCATGTTCGCCGGGCATGACGAATGCGGTTCGGACAGGGTCGAGGTCGACGGCGAGCGCAAGATGCGTTTCTACGGCATGAGTTCGCGCGAGGCCATGAACAGATATGCCGGCGGCGTGGCCGGTTACCGCGCCTCGGAAGGCAAGGAAGTTCTGCTGGAGTGCCGCGGTCCGGTCGAGAATACCCTGCGGGAAATCCTCGGCGGCGTGCGCTCGGCCTGCACCTATGTCGGCGCGGGGAAGCTGAAGGAGCTCTCCAAGCGCACCACCTTCGTGCGCGTCACGCAGCAGTTGAACGAGGTATTCGGCGCGTCGTGACGAGGACGAAACAACCCCGCCCCAAGGGCGGGGTATCGAGCGGCAGCATATGTTGTTTTGATACGCCGCAAGCAGCGGGGAATGTACCCGAAGAGATTCACGCCGCGTTCGCCGCGATCTCCTCTCCCGCGTCGTTGCCGAGAAAACCGCCGCTCTGGCGCGCCCACAGGCGGGCGTAGAGGCCGCCGCGCGCGAGCAGGCTCTTGTGATCGCCTTCCTCGACGATGCGGCCGCGGTCGACGACGATCAGGCGATCCATCGCGGCGATGGTCGACAGGCGGTGCGCGATGGCCACCACGGTCTTGCCTTCCATCAGGCGGTACAGGCTCTTCTGGATCGCTTCCTCGACCTCGGAATCGAGCGCGCTGGTCGCTTCGTCGAGCAGCAGGATCGGCGCGTCCTTCAACATCACGCGCGCGATGGCGATGCGTTGGCGCTGGCCGCCGGAGAGCTTCACGCCCCGCTCGCCGACGTGGGCGTCGTAGCCGCCGCGCCCCGCCGGGTCGGTGAGTCTTTCGATGAAGCCGTGCGCTTCGGCGCGGCGCGCCGCCGAGAGCATCCGTTCTTCCGTCGCGTCGGGGCGGCCGTAGAGGATGTTGTCGCGCACCGAGCGGTGCAGCAGGGAACTATCCTGGGTGACCATGCCGATGTTCTCGCGCAGGCTGTCCTGGGTGACGGCGGCGATGTCCTGTCCGTCGATGAGGATGCGGCCGGCGTCGGTGTCGTAAAAGCGCAGCAACAGGTTGACCAGGGTCGATTTGCCCGCGCCCGAACGGCCGACGAGGCCGATTTTCTCGCCGGGACGGATGATGAGGTCGAATCCGTCGATGACCCGGGGCAGATCCTTCCTCGCGTCATACGAAAAACAGACGCGCTCGAAGCGGATTTCCCCGCGCGTCACGGCAAGATCGCGCGCATCGGGCCGGTCGACCACTTCGGGGACGCCGGTGAGCGTGCGGATGCCGTCCTGCACCGTGCCCACGTTTTCGAAGAGTTGCGCCATTTCCCACATGATCCAGTGCGACATGCCGTTCAGGCGCAAGGCCATCGCCGTCGACGCCGCCAGCGCGCCGACGCCGACTTCGCCCACCGTCCACAGCCACAGCGCCGTGCCGCCGGTGGCGACGACGAGCCCCATGGCCATGGCGAACTGCACGACCTGGATGCCGCTCACCAGGCGCATCATCGCATGGACATTGATCAGGAACTCCTGCATCGACTCGCGCGCGTAGGCGGCCTCCCTTCCGGCGTGGGAAAAGAGCTTGACCGTGGCGATGTTGGTATAGGCGTCGGCCACCCGCCCGGTCATCGAGGCGCGCGCGTCGGCCTGTTCCTTCGACACCCGCGCCAAGCGCGGCACGAAGTAGCGCAGCGCGGCGAGGTAGCAGACGAACCAGGCGAAGATCGGCGCGAGCATCCAGCCATCGAAGCTGCCGAGCACCAGCACCAGCGTGAGGAAATAGATGACGACGAAGACCAGGATGTCGGTGAGGATGAAACAGGTGTCGCGCACGGCCAGGGCCGTCTGCATCACCTTGGCGGAGATGCGGCCGGCAAATTCGTCGTGGAAGAAGCTCATGCTCTGCCCAAGCAGCAGGCGGTGGAAATTCCAGCGCAGGCGCATGGCGAAATTGCCCGCCAGCGCCTGGTGCTTGATCAGCGTCTGCAGGCAGGTGACGGCGACGGCGGCGAGGATGGCGCCGAGGAGCAGGAGCAGGCGGCCGCCGGCTTCGTCCCACAAATGCGCCGGGTCGATCGCGGTGAGCCAATCGACCACCTTGCCGAGCACGGCGAAGAGCAGCGCCTCGAAGGCGCCGACCGCCGCCGTGCAGGCCATCATCCCGGCGATCAGGCCGCGTATCCCCTCGGTACACTGCCAGACGAAGGTGAGGAATTCGCGCGGCGGCACGGCGGGCGCGGCGGCGGGATAGGGATCGACGGTTTTTTCGAACAACTTGAGCAGCTTGAGCAACTGGAACTCCTTGGCAAATGGGATGGAACGATCGGGCAGAACATGAGAAACCGTCGGACTCCGGGCGCCGTGCCGACGTGCAAATGGAATGGCTCGATCGCCTTTCACTCCTTGCGGCACAGCCCGCGCATTTCACACCAGCGGCAGACCCGGTCGACGCCGTGCGCCGGCAGCGCGGCGCCGGCGCGCATGGCCTCGAACAGGGCGGCGAGCCGCCCGCCCTGCGCCGCGGCTTCCTCGCACAGCGCTCGCGAGCCGCGATCCGGCAGGGCGTCGACCGTGTCGCCGTCGAGTAGGACATAGGCCGCTTCCGCCGCGTTCCCGTGCATCAGCGCGTAGGCCGGCAGCTGCACATCGTCGGCGAGGCGTTTTTTGACCATCTCGGTTGCTTGCGTCTTGTAGTCGTAGAGCGCGGCTTCCCCGGCGCGGCGGTCGATGCGGTCGATCCGGCCATAGAGTTCGACGGCGCCGCCGTCCGAGAGCGGCAAGGCGCGGGCAAACCGCGCTTCGGCCCGTTCCCAGCGCCAGCCCCCGGCTTCCTGCCCGCGCTGCCAGGCGAGGTACGCGGACAGGCGCTTTTCCCAGCGCGCGCGCCAGCCGACGGCCAGCAGGTCGTCGCGCACGGCGGGGGCGAAAACCTCGTCCGTACACTCGCGCAGGGCTTGCAGCGCCTCTTCATGAGACAGGTCCGCAACGACCGGACAGCGCGTATGGAAGCGTTCCAGGACGCGGTGTACGCGCTCGCCGTACCCGCTCTTGTCCATTTCCTCGCTCACTTCGTCCATCGGCGCGAGACCCAGCACGTAGCGGGCGAAAAAACGGTAGGGACAATCGACCAGCGTCCCGTAGGCGCTGACCGAGACGCGCCGCGGGATCAGCGCCGGCGGCGCGACGGGCGCGGCGAGCGCGGCGGCGGACGGCGCGGTGGCCGCGTCGGCCCGACCATCCACGGCGTCGCCGGACATCGGCGGCGAAGGCCGGTACAGATCGTCTCCCCAGGCCAGATCGTGCAGCGTAGACAAAAGTGACAATCCGGGCGAGAGAGGAACGGCCTCCCCGTCACGTCGCGATTGCCAGCTGACCACCACGCGCGGCACCGTCGCCAGCAATAGTTCGAGATCGCGCTGGAATCGGCGCTCGCCGTCCTCATGGGTGGCCAGGCCCAGTTCGCGGCGCACCGAGGCGTTGAAGAACTCGGCGTGTTCCGCCGGCGCAAGCTGCGCGGCGTCGCCGCCGAGCAGCAGCGCGGCTTCGAAACGGCGCAGGGAAACGGCGTTGAGCGGCGTCACGACGATCGGGCTGACGATGTCTTCATCGCGGAAACTGGCGGCTTCGAGCTCGCGGTCAAGCCAGTCGCGCCAGACCTCGAAGGAAAACGGCGAGGCGTTTCCCGCCAGTTCCTCGCGGCGCGCCGCCAGGAGCTCGAGCAGCCTGATACCGGCCGCGTCGGAAGCCAGCGCCTCTGTCATGCCGACCGCATCGAGCGCGGCGGCAAGCCGTTCGAGCCAGAGCGCCAGCGGCGCCGATCCCGCGCGCAGCCGGGCCATGGCCGCTTCGACGCGGTCGAGCAGCAGGAAGCCGAGCGGCCGGTCCGGCGTGTCGAACTCGAGCAGCGCGCGCCGGATGCGGGCGCCGGAGGTGGCCGACTTGGCGCGAATCGACGCCTCCAGACTGGACACGGCCCGGAGGCGATCTTCTTCGCCGATGTCGGAAAAAATGAACGGCGACTTGGCGAGATCGAGCAGATCGCGGTAATACGCCTGGCCCGCCGCGACTTCGATCAGCGCGTCGACCGAAGCGGCGGCGCGCGAAGTGGACAGCAGCCAGCCGGTTTCGTCGTTGACCAGCACGCGCTCGCGTTCCAGCAGCGCGCGCACGCGCCGCGCCGTCAGGCGATCCTGCGCGATGAGCGCGATGCGGCGCAGTCCCTCGGCAAGCCAGGCGCCGATCTGCGCCACCGCCGCGCGCGCTTCCTCTTCGCGTCCGGCGGCCGGCATCAGCGCTAGGCGTCCCGTCAGCGTTCCCTGCGCATGGCGGGATACCAGCGCGCGCGCGCGTTCACCGATGGGCGCGCTTTCCCGCGTATCGGGCCAGGCGGCGGCGAGTGTCGCCAGGAGCGGCGTGGAACGGGCCTCGCGCGCCTGCGGATGAACCACTTCCACCGGCTGCGCGGCGCCGTAGCGGCGCAGAAAATCGCCTTCGGCCGGAGCGAGCGCCTCGTCCGGCGCGGCGTCGAGCAGTACCAGGAGCGGCTGAGGCGGCTGTGACGTTTCGGCCGCCGCCGTCGCGCGCCGGGCGAGCTCAGCCAGACGCAGGCGGTAGACCGCCGCCGCGTCCGGCGTGCCGACCGTCGATTGCGCCCGCCACAATTCATGCACAACACGCGCCTCGAAGGCGAGCGGCGCCGAGGCGCGCAGGGCGTAGGCCCGCCCCAACTGCTCGGCAAAGTCCGCCGCGTCGTCGGGCAGCCGCACCGCCGCGGCGGTCAGCTCGTCGAACAATCCGGCCAGTTCGTCGGCGATGCCCCACAGCGCCGCTTCGTCGAACCAGTTCCGCTGACGCAGCGCTTCATGCAGCAACACGCGACGCTCGGCTTCCGGCAAGGGCTGCGGAACGCCGGGCAGCGGCTCACCGCCCACCCAGTTGCGCAGGGTGTCGCAGCGGGGAAGCAGGAGCGGCCCCGGCGCCGCGCGCGCGAGCGCCGCGCGCAACTCCGCCGCGATCGGCAGCGCCGGCACCAGGACGCGCAGCCCCGAAAGATCGGGGCCGGGCCAGCGCGAGAGGACGTGCGAGGCCACCTCGTCGAAGAAGTCCTCGCCGGGAGGCAGGGCCAGCACGCCTGGCCCGTCAGCGCTCGAGCTGGTCCAGCTTGTCGGCAATGCCGTTCCAGGCATCGGCGTCGTCCAGCGGGTTCCTGCGCTCGGTGATCGGCGGCCAGATCCTGCAGAGCTCGGCGTTGAGCGCAATGAAGCCCCGCATTCCGTCCGGCACGTCGTCCTCGGCGAAGATGGCCGACGCGGGGCACTCGGCGACGCACAGCGTGCAATCGATGCACGCGTCGGGATCGATGACCAGGAAGTTGGGGCCTTCGCGGAAGCAATTCACAGGGCAGATGTCGACACAATCGGTGTATTTGCACTTGATGCAGTTCTCGGTGACGACGTACGCCATGCTTCTTTGCTCCTCGGCGGATCGGTGGAACGCGGTGGGTGCAAATATAGCATCCGGGCGCCCTGGCGGTCTGCGCATGCTGGATTCATGAGGCGGACGTTGAGGGTAGAATTCTTCCTTTTCGCAAAAGGCACGCCGTGGACGGCATCACCATTGCCCTGTCGAAGGGGAGAATCTTCGAGGAAACGCTGCCCTTGCTGGCGGCCGCCGGCATCGTGCCGCTGGAGAATCCGGAGTCCTCGCGCAAGCTGATCCTCCCGACCAGCCGCAGCGACGCGCGCGTGGTCGTCGTGCGCGCCACCGACGCGCCGACTTACGTGCGGTACGGCGCGGCCGACATCGGCGTGGCCGGCAGGGACGTGCTGATCGAAAACGGCGGCGAAGGACTCTATCAGCCGCTCGACCTGAAGATCGC
This sequence comes from Accumulibacter sp., assembly GCA_031279425.1. Taxonomy (GTDB): domain Bacteria; phylum Pseudomonadota; class Gammaproteobacteria; order Burkholderiales; family Rhodocyclaceae; genus Propionivibrio. Next base: position 3,606 of record JAITIQ010000156.1, on the reverse strand, counting down.
CCGATGCCGGATGATGGTCGCGGTGCCGGCCGGTTTCGATTACGAACACGCCGTGCGACAGGGCGCCCGCCTCAAAGTGGCGACCAAATACATCAACATCGCGCGCGAGCATTTCGCGGCCAAGGGCGTCCACGTCGACCTGATCAAGCTGTACGGATCGATGGAACTGGCGCCTCTGGCCGGGCTGGCGGACGCCATCGTCGATCTGGTATCGACGGGCGGGACGCTGAAGGCCAACGATCTGGTGGCCATCGAACACATCGTCGACATTTCGGCGCGCCTGATCGTCAATCAGGCGGCGCTGAAATTGAAGCGCGAAAAACTCGCGCCGATCATGGAAGCCATCGCCGGGGCGGTCGAGCCATGATCGCCGTCCAGCGTTTTTCCAGCACCGATGCCGACTTCGCGCAAAAACTCGCCGCCTTGCGCGCCTTCGACGCGGCGCAGGACGTCGCGATCGACCAGGCCGTCGCCGCCATCCTGATCGACGTGAAGGAACGCGGCGACGCGGCGGTGCTGGAATACACCCGCCGTTTCGACCGCGTGTGCGCGTCCTCGCTGGCCGAACTCGAACTGCCGCGAGAAGCGCTCGAGCAGGCGCTGGAAACCCTGCCGGAACTCCAGCGGACGGCGCTGGAAGCGGCCGCGCGGCGCATCCGGGACTACCATCGGCGCCAGTTGCAGCAAAGCTGGCAGTACGAGGAGACCGAAGGCGCGCTGGCCGGCACGCTGCTCGGCCAGAAGGTGACACCGCTTGACCGCGTCGGTCTGTACGTTCCGGGCGGCAAGGCCGCCTATCCTTCCTCGGTGCTGATGAACGCGCTCCCGGCCAAGGTTGCCGGTGTCGGTGAATTGATCATGGTCGTTCCGACTCCGGACGGCGAACGCAACCCGCTGGTGCTGGCGGCGGCGGCGACGGCCGGCGTGGATCGCGTGTTCTGCGTCGGCGGCGCCCAGGCGGTCGGCGCGCTGGCCTACGGCACCCGGACGATTTCCCGGGTCGACAAGATCGTCGGGCCCGGCAACGCCTACGTCGCCGCGGCCAAGCGCCGCGTGTTCGGCGTGGTCGGCATCGACCTGCTCGCCGGGCCTTCCGAAATCCTGGTGGTCTGCGACGGCGGCACCGATCCCGACTGGCTGGCGATGGACCTTTTCTCGCAGGCCGAGCACGACGAGCTGGCGCAGGCCATCCTGCTGTGTCCCGACGCCGCCTACGTCGAGCGCGTCGCCCGCTCGCTCGAAAGGCTGCTGCCCGCGATGCCGCGCCGGGACATCATCCGCGCCGCGCTGGAGAAGCGCGGCGCGCTGATCACCGTGCGCGATCTCGACGAGGCCTGCGACATCGCCAACCGCATCGCGCCCGAACATCTGGAACTGTCGGTCGCCGACGCCGAACGCTGGATCGACCGCATTCATCATGCCGGCGCCATCTTCATCGGCCGCTGGACTTCGGAAGCGCTCGGCGATTATTGCGCGGGGCCGAATCACGTCCTGCCGACTTCCGGCGGCGCGCGCTTTTCCTCGCCGCTGGGCGTTTATGATTTCCAGAAGCGCAGCAGTCTGATCCGGGTTTCCCGGCAAGCCGCCGGAACGCTCGGGCGCGTCGCCTCGGTGCTGGCCATGGGTGAGGGATTGGCCGCGCACGCGCGCAGCGCCGAGTACCGGATCGAATCGGACGACTGAAAAGCGCTTCGCGCCGAGCGGAACGCCCTCTCCCGGCCTTGTCCGGCCCCCTCCCCCGCTGTACAGACCGCCAAGGCGGGGAGGGGAAAAATCGCGCGCCTGCGCTTCGCCTGGAAGATCCGGAAAGGTTTTCTCCCCGCCTCGGATTGCACCCACCGCCGTGCCTGGTTATTCCGACTGGCGTTTTTCTGCGTTTTTCTGCTAATGTTTACCCATGTGAACCGATATCGCGGGTCGTTTCTTGGAAAACCAATGGGCGCTCGAGTCTGCTGCCAATTCTGACGGCAATCGCACGCAATTTCTGATCACCCGGCTTCCGTGCCAGATCGGGCGCGCCAAGGGAAACGACTTGGTGATCGCCAATCTGGGGCTGAGCCGGGTACATGCCACGCTCAATCTCGACATCACCGGGCAGTTGAGACTCGTCGACGAGAACAGCACCAACGGCACTTTCGTCAATCGGCGCCGCGTCGATGGCTACTGCCTGCTCAAGAAAAACGACATCATCCATTTCGCCGGCGCCGAGTACCGGCTGCGCCAGATCCAGCTCGAACAGTCGGACGTCATCCTGCCGTTCGACCAGATGAGCACCATGCTCATCCCGGAAGACCGTTCCCTGTCGGAGCATTTTGCCTCCAACGAAGCCGAATTCGATGAACTGATCATGGGCCGCGGACTCTCGGGCGCGATCCAGCCGATCGTCGAAGCCAAGACCCGGCAGATCGTCGGCTACGAGTTGCTCGGTCGCGCCAATCATCCCAGCCTGCCGAAAACCCCGATCGAGCTGTTCAGCCTGGCCAGGGCCATGGATCGCGAGATGGATCTCAGTTCGGCGTTCCGCGAATTCGGCATCAACAAGTTCGCTCCCGCCCTGAACGGCAACAGCCTGTTCGTCAATGCGCACCCGAAGGAAATGTTCAGCGAGGTGTTCCTCCTCTCGCTGGAGCACATGCGCCGCTCGATACCCGGCCTGCGGCTGGTGGTGGAAATCCACGAGTCGGCGGTCACCAGCATCGAACATTTGCGCAAGTTCGCCGAATGCCTGGCCAGGCTGGACATCCGGTTCGCCTACGACGATTTCGGCGCCGGGCAGGCGCGTCTGCTCGAGCTCACCGACGTACCCGCGCATTTCGTGAAATTCGACATGTCGCTGGTCCATGACCTGGACAAGGCCATGCCCCGAAAACAGAAAGTCGTGCATGACCTGGTGCAGATGGTGCTTTCCATCGGTTCGGTGCCGCTGGCCGAGGGCATCGAGACCGAAGCGGAAGCCAGTACCTGTGTGGCCATGGGGGTGAAGCTGATCCAGGGCTATCTCACCGGCCGGCCGATCCCGGTGGATGCGCTGTAGCCTCGATCGCCAGCGCCGCGAGTATTTCCCGCAACAGCCGCCAGCAGTGCCCGACCGAGCGGACTTCGACCCGCTCTCCCGGAGCGTGCGCGCCGCGGATCGTCGGGCCAAGGGAGAGCATGTCCATGGCTGGATATTTGCCGCCAATAAGACCGCATTCCAGACCAGCGTGAATCACGTCGATATCCGGCTCGCCGCCGAAGCTCCGGCAATAGACCTCGCGGCACGAAGCCAGCAGCCTTGAGTCCGGGTTCGGCGTCCAGCCGGGATAGTGGCCCGAAATCTCGGCTGTGGCGCCGGATAGCCGGAACAGGCTGGCGATCTCCTCGGCGAGTTCCGCCGTGGCGCTGTCTACCAGCGAACGCGCCAGGAATTCGCAAGCGCCCCTTTCCGGAGAGAGATCGACGATGCCCAGGTTGACGGACGTTTCGACGACGCCGGGCGCGCGCGTGCTCATGCTGCGGACGCCCTGCGGCGAGGCATGCAGCGCGGCCAGCCAGGACGCCTGTCCGCTGGAATCCATGACACGCGCGATCTCACCGGGCGCGCCGGGCGAGCAGCCGAGCACGATC
>JAITIQ010000103.1 GCA_031279425.1 Accumulibacter sp. | reverse complement strand
CCCTCCCCCGCCATGCGGGGGAGGGGAGGGCGAGCGGCAGTGAAGGAAATTCGCGCGGGAGCGATCCGGGTTTTTGCCATCTTCATCGTGAATCGGAATTGGCCGAATGGAAGCCAGTCTGCCCCAAACCATCGCGATCCGCCTGCACGCCGACGACGACGTGCTGATCGCCGTCCGGCAGCTGTTGCCGGGCGCGGTGATCGATTCGGAAAACCTCAGCGCGCGCGAGCCGATCCCGCCCGGTCACAAGATCGCCGCGCGCGACATCGAGGCGGGCGCGCCGGTGCGCCGCTACGGCCAGATCATCGGCTTCGCCAAAACCGGCATCGGCGCCGGACGGCACGTCCATGTGCACAATCTCGGCATGGGCGAATTCGCGCGCGACTACGCCATCGGCCAGGAAGCGCGCGAATTGCCGAAAGCGGAAGAACCGGCCGTGTTCATGGGCTATCGGCGTCCGGACGGCAAGGTCGGCACGCGCAACTATCTGGCCGTGATCGCCTCGGTGAATTGTTCGGCGACCGTGGCGCGCGCGATCGCCCGGCATTTCACCCGCGAGAAACTGGCGGCTTTTCCCAGCGTCGACGGCGTGATTCCCCTGCCGCAGCCGCTCGGCTGCGGACACGACGTCCATGGCGAGGGAATGCGGCTCCTGCGCCGCACGCTCGCCGGCTACGCTCGGCATCCGAACTTCGCCGGCGCGCTGCTGGTCGGCCTCGGCTGCGAACAGAACCAGATCGATCCGCTCGTCGAACGGATCGGAGCGCGTGAGCCGGGCATGTTGCGGCAGCTGATCATGCAAACCGAGGGCGGCACGAGCGCCACCGTCGCGCAGGGCATCGCGGCGATCGAAGGGATGCTGCCCAGGGCCGGAGAGTACCGGCGCGAAGCCCTGCCGGTGAGTCATCTCATCGTCGGCCTCAACTGCGGCGGCTCGGACGGATATTCCGGGATCACCGCCAACCCGGCGCTCGGCGGAGCGTCGGACCTGCTGGTGGCGCACGGCGCGACCACGGTGTTGTCCGAAACCCCGGAAATCTATGGCGCCGAGCACCTGCTGACGCGCCGGGCGCGGACGCCGGAAATCGCGCGCCGGCTGATCGACCGCATCGCGTGGTGGAAGGAATACTGCGCGCGCAACGGCGGCGAGCTCGACAACAACCCCTCCGCCGGCAACAAGGCGGGAGGTCTCACCACGATCCTGGAAAAGTCGCTCGGCGGCGTGACCAAGAGCGGCGCCAGCGCGCTGAACGGCGTGTATTCCTACGCCGAGCCGATCGACGCCAAAGGCTTCGTGTTCATGGACACGCCGGGCTACGACCCGGTCTCGGTGACCGGCCAGGCGGCCGGCGGCGCGCAGATCGTCTGCTTCACCACCGGGCGCGGTTCGGCGTTCGGCTGCGCTGGCGTGCCGACGATCAAGCTGGCGAGCAACAACGCCCTGTTCGAGCGGATGCGTGACGACATGGATGTGAATTGCGGCGACCTGCTCGACGGCACGCCGCTGACGGAAATCAGCCGGCGCATCTTCGAGGCGATCATTCGCCACGCCTCCGGCGAGAAGACGCGCAGCGAGATTCATGGTTACGGCAACGACGAATTCCTGCCCTGGCAGCTCGGAGCGGTGATGTAATCTGGAACCCGCGGTCTTCCATGGGGCTCCGTTCTGTCCTCCGGCACCCATGCGCGCCGCCCCCGCCGCCGAGGGAACGCGCAAGGGCTACGAGGAGATCGGCGAGCTGGCCCGCGGGAACGCGCGACGGCAACCCGCGTGTATCATCCGCCTGCTTTCCATCCCTCGTTCTCCCATGGAAGATTCCAGGCTGATTCGTATCCGCGGCGCGCGCACGCACAATCTCAAGAACATCGATCTCGACCTGCCGCGCAACCGGATGATCGTCATTACCGGCTTGTCCGGCTCGGGCAAGTCCTCGCTGGCCTTCGATACGCTCTACGCCGAGGGGCAGCGCCGCTACGTCGAGTCGCTTTCCGCCTACGCCCGGCAGTTCCTGCAGATGATGGACAAGCCGGACGTCGACCGAATCGACGGCTTGTCGCCGGCCATTTCCATCGAGCAGAAAGCGGCCAGCCACAACCCGCGCTCGACGGTCGGCACGGTCACCGAGATCCATGACTATCTGCGTCTCCTGTTCGCCCGCGCCGGCACGCCGTACTGCCCGGAACACGGCCTGCCGCTCGAGGCGCAGACGGTCTCGCAGATGGTCGACCACGCGCTCTCGCTGCCGGCGGACACCCGGCTGATGATCCTCGCGCCGGTCGTCGCCGACCGCAAGGGCGAACAGCAGGACCTGTTCGCCAAGCTGCGCGCGCAGGGTTTCGCCCGCCTGCGCATCGACGGCGCGATCCACGAGATCGACGCGCCGCCCAGGCTTGCCAAGACGAAAAAACACAGCATCGACGTGGTCGTCGACCGCCTCAGGGTGCGCGACGACATCCGCCAGCGCCTTGCCGAATCCTTCGAGACCGCGCTCTCCCATGCCGACGGCCGCGCCATCGCGCTGGAGATCGATTCCGGCACGGAGCATCTGTTTTCCGCCCGCTTCGCCTGTCCGCTGTGTTCGTATTCGCTGCGCGAACTGGAGCCGCGGCTCTTTTCCTTCAACAATCCGATGGGAGCCTGTCCCCGCTGCGACGGTCTCGGCGTGATCCAGTTCTTCGACCCGAAGCGCATCGTCACGCGGCCGGAACTCTCGCTCGCCGCCGGCGCCGTGCGCGGCTGGGACCGGCGCAACCCTTTCTATTTCCAGCTCGTTTCATCGCTGGCCGATCATTACGGATTCGACGTCGATACACCGTTTGACCGGCTGCCCGAGAAAATCCGCCAGGTTGTGCTGCATGGCTCCGGCCGTGAAGTGATCCGTTTCCGCTATCTCAACGAAAAGGGCACGCGCTTCGACCGCAGCCATGCGTTCGAGGGGATCGTCACCAACTTCGAGCGGCGCTACAGGGAAACCGACTCGCAGGCTGTGCGCGAGGAGCTCGCCAAGCTGATCAGCGGCGCGAGCTGCCCGGAATGCGGCGGCGCCAGACTGCGCAAGGAAGCCCGCCACGTGCGCATCGGCGCCGGTCCGGGAGCCTTGACGCTGCATGAGATCAGCCGTCTGCCGCTGAAGGAGGCGCGCGCCTATTTCGCCCGTCTCGAGCTCGCCGGCAACAAGGCGCAGATCGCCGAGAAAGTGGAGAAGGAAATCATCGCGCGCCTGGAGTTCCTGATCAACGTCGGCCTCGATTACCTGTCGCTCGATCGTTCGGCGGAAACGCTCTCGGGCGGCGAGGCGCAGCGCATCCGGCTGGCTTCCCAGATCGGCTCGGGACTCACCGGCGTGATGTACGTCCTGGACGAGCCTTCGATCGGCCTGCACCAGCGCGACAACCGCCGCCTGCTGGAAACGCTGCACCACCTGCGCGATCTCGGCAACACGGTGATCGTCGTCGAACACGACGAGGAAGCGATCCGCGGCGCGGACCACGTCGTCGACATCGGGCCCGGCGCCGGGGCGCACGGCGGTTTCGTCGTCGCCCAGGGGACGCCGGCAGAGATCGTGAACTCGCCCGCTTCGCTGACCGGTGATTACCTCGCCGGCCGGCGGCGCATCGCGGCGCCGGGCGTCCCGCGCCGCGCCGACCCCGCGCGCGTGCTGAAGATCATCGGCGCGCGCGGCAACAACCTGAAGGACATTACGCTCGAATTGCCGGTCGGCCTGTTTACCTGCGTCACCGGCGTCTCCGGCTCCGGCAAATCGACGCTGGTCAACGACACGCTCTACGCCGCCGCGGCGAAGCATCTCTATGGATCGGTCACGGAGCCGGCCGAGCATGATGAGATCGTCGGTCTCGACCATTTCGACAAGGTGATCAGCGTCGACCAGTCGCCGATCGGCCGCACCCCGCGCTCCAATCCGGCCACCTACACCGGCCTCCTGACGCCGATCCGCGAACTGTTCTCCGGGGTGCCCGAGGCGCGCGCGCGCGGCTACGGCCCCGGCCGTTTCTCGTTCAACGTCAGGGGCGGGCGCTGCGAAGCCTGCCAGGGCGACGGGGTGATCAAGGTCGAAATGCACTTCCTGCCCGACGTTTACGTCAACTGCGAGGTTTGCCACGGCCAGCGCTACAACCGCGAGACGCTGGAAATCCGGTACAAGGACAGGAACATCCACGACATCCTGCGCATGACCGTCGAGGAGGCGCGCGAATTCTTCGGCGCCATTCCGGTCATCGCCCGCAAGCTGCAGACGCTGGTCGACGTCGGCCTCTCCTACATCACGCTCGGCCAGTCGGCCACCACCCTTTCGGGCGGCGAGGCGCAGCGCGTGAAGCTCTCGCTGGAACTGTCGAAGCGCGACACCGGACGCACCCTGTACATCCTCGACGAGCCGACCACCGGCCTGCATTTCCAGGACATCGAGATGCTGCTCGGCGTGCTGCACCGGCTGGCCGACCACGGCAATACCATCGTCGTCATCGAACACAACCTCGACGTGATCAAGACCGCCGACTGGATCGTCGACCTTGGGCCGGAAGGCGGCGACGGCGGCGGCCGGATACTGGCCGCCGGTACCCCCAAGACGGTCGCCGGCGGCAAGATCGGTTACACTGGGCGCTTCCTGAAACCCCTGCTGCGCAAGGAAAAGTGAAATCCGGCCAGGGAAAATCCGCCGCGCAACACTTTTTTTCCGTTTCAGCGTGTTTTCACGGGCTCCCCCCCTTCCCTTCCCGCTCATGAAGTGCAAGAATCGCCGTCGAGTTTCGACCACGACTCTCAACAATCAACTACAGGAATGGAGATACTATGAACAAAGGTGAATTGATCGACACGATTGCGGCCAAGGCCGAATTGTCCAAGGTTGCATCCGGCCGGGCGCTCGACGCCGTGCTCGAGACCATCGTCCAGGCCGTGGCCAAAGGGGACGGCGTATTCCTCACCGGTTTCGGTTCCTTCAAGTCGGCGCCCCGCGCCGCCCGCGAAGGCAAGAATCCGAAAACGGGCGAAAAGATCAAGATCCCGGCGACCGTCGTTCCCAAATTCTCCGCTGGCGGCCCGTTCAAGGCCGCCGTCGTGGCCGCCAACACCAAGGGCAAGAAGAAAAAATAGGGTCTTTCGAGAGCGGAAAAGGCTTGCTTCCGGGCAAGCCTTTTTTTCGTCGATCTGTCGGGTATGCGCACGCGGTAAGCGATCGGATCAAGACCTTCCTCATGACCTGAAAACAATCCTATAAATTCCAAACATATTCCCCTTTTATTTTGCCGTAGGAGAGTGTCTAATCCAATTCGATTCTAATACGCTGTCGGTTCTGCGCTGATTTCGTCAAGCACAGCGACAGGGCCGGGGACATTGTCATGGAATGACAAGGGGAGGAAATGCCCGCCCGGCTATTCCAGGGAACAGTCAGAGAGGGGGCAGGTAATCGCGATGTGGTCGATCCACGAGACAAGCCATGCTGTCGCGTTCGGCGTCGAGCCGTTGCCGCGCCAGGCTGGCTTCTACCCCAGGGCAATCGCACGAACATCGCCTCATGGTGGCATCCCGAACAAGTGAGCGCGATAGAGGTCGGAGGTAGCGGCGATAAGTCTGCGCACCTGGATACCGCCCTTGCGCGGGACAGGATCGATCCGGATAAGATTCATCGTGATGTGCTT
>JAITIQ010000071.1 GCA_031279425.1 Accumulibacter sp. | reverse complement strand
ATCTGGATGTGAAGCATGCATTTGCGCAACACGGCGCGCAAGCAGGATGGTTTTGCCACTTCCCGCGAGGCCACGGAGGCGCTGAGGTCCTTCCGGAACCTCTTGGGCAATACGGTCCTGTTGCTCATCAAGTACCCGCAGGCGGCTTTCAACTGCATGTATGGTTCTGCCGTGGTTTATGATGCCGAAAGGGATCATCATGGCTGGACGTGGCGGATCGTCGGAAACGACTCCGCGGAATGCGCCCAGAAGTCGATTACACATGTCATTGTCGAGTTGTGGCATGTGGCTGGCGGCAACATCCCGTATCCGCTGCCGAAAAACCTGTGCTTCTATATCGTCTTCAAGCCAGACGACCCCATCGGTACTGGGGTGTCTCATATATCCCTGATTGGTCCATTCAGAAGTCGTAACGAATGGGAGCACGACCCGATATCCTACTGGTATGTGTTGCCGGCGCAGAACCTGATCGCGCTCAACCAGTGTCTTTACCTCGAAAAACTGCGCTTCCACCTGGCTCACCGGAGACATGCTCGGGCAATACCAGTCACGCATCTGCCAGTCGTGACCTTCGATTGCCGCGATATTTCCGATTAAACACCCCTTGCTCTCGAATACCCAGATACCATAGCGACGATGGACCATCAGGAAATCAGGCTCGCTTCTTCCTCGCCCATATGTCGCGAATATGGGATATCGGTAATACGCCACGCCCTCATCATGCTCAAAGGCATTTTTCAATGCATGCCATACATGACGCTGGCCTTTATTGTTATCGTTGGGATAGTTGGGATGAAATTGCATGATGTTTCGACTCGAACCTATCGGGCGAACCCCGATGGTATCATCTTGGGAAGCAACGAGTATCGCCCTATTCCCCCAAGCCTTTCTCCACCACCTCGGACACATCCCTTGACAAGCCGGCTTGTCGCCGCAATCCCTCCAGCGCCGCGCGCGCATGTCTCCGATGCGCTTCATCGAACTTCCGCCAGCGATCGAAGCATCTTGCCAGCCTCGCCGCGACCTGCGGGTTGAGCGGGTCGAGTTTGGCAATCCACGCCGCGAGAAAGCGGTAGCCCGCGCCGTCGGCCGCGTGGAAATGCCGATGATTGGCGCCGAAACCGCGCAGCAGGGCATAGACCTTGTTCGGGTTGCGCGGATCGAAGGCCGGATGCCGGGTCAATTCCTCGACGTTTCGCAGGGTGCCCGGCAGACAACTCGTGGCCTGCGCCGACAGCCATTTGTCGACGACCAGCGCCTCGTGTTGCCATTGCCCGTAGAAACCGCGCAGGGCGCTTTCGCGTTCCGGGCAGTCGCATTGCGCCAGCACGGCGAGCGCGCCGAACTGATCGGTCATGTTGTCGGCTTCCGTGAACTGGCGAAGCGCCAGCGCCCGGTAATCCGGCGAGTCGAGGCGGCCAAGATAGGCGAGGCACAGATTGCGCAGATGCCGGCGCGCGGATTCCGCCGTGCTCCAGCGATACGCGCCGGCGGGCGCGAGGCGATCGTACCAAGTGGCGAAATCGGCTTCCAGCGCCTTTGCCAGCCACCGGACGAGTCCGTCGCGCGCCAGAAACAGCGCTTCGGGGTCGACCACGTCCATCTGTTCGGCCAGCGTCGCCTCGCCGGGCGGGGTCAGCGCTTCGGCGACGAACGCCGGGCTGCCGCCGCTCTCCAGCACGGCGCGCGCGGCGGCGGCGACGCTCTCCGGCCATTCCTCCCGCTCGCCGCGCATCAGGCGCGCCGCGTTGCCGAGGATCAGCCGGCCGAACAGCCGTTGCCCGGCTTCCCAACGGTTGAACGGGTCGCTGTCACGCGCCAGGAGATGCGCAAGCTCCGCTTCGCTGCAAGGGATGTCGAGGATGACCGGCGCGGAGAAATTGCGCAGCAGCGAGGGCACGGGCCGGGCGGGGATGTTCTCGAAGACGAAAGTCTGTTCGGGCGCCGTGAGCCGCAGCACGCGGGTCGCCGTTCCGCCCAGGTCGAAATCGCGGCCGTCCGGCCCGACCAGACCGACCGCCACCGGGATCAGATACGGGGCTTTCTCCGCCTGCCCCGGCGTCGGCGCGCACGCTTGCGCGAGCGTCAAGGTGTAGCGCCGCGCGGCTTGGTCGTACTCGCCGCGCGCCGTCACGCGCGGTGTTCCGGCCTGGCGGTACCAGACCATGAAGGGCGCAAAGTCGAAGCCGGAGGCCGCGGCCATCGCCGCGACGAAATCCTCGCAGCTCACCGCCTGGCCGTCGTGGCGGCGGAAGTATTCGTCCATGCCGGCGCGGAACGCTTCGCGGCCGATCAGCGTCTCGATCATGCGCACGACCTCGGCGCCCTTCTCGTAGACGGTCGGCGTATAGAAATTGTTGATCTCGACGTAGCTCGCCGGGCGCACCGGATGCGCCAGCGGGCCGGCGTCCTCGGGAAACTGCACGGCGCGCAGGGCGCGCGCCTCGCGGATGCGCGCCACCTCGCGCCCGTGCGTGTCGGCGCCGAATTCCTGATCGCGGAAGACGGTCAGCCCTTCCTTCAGGGAGAGCTGGAACCAGTCGCGACAGGTCACGCGGTTGCCGGTCCAGTTGTGGAAGTATTCGTGCGCGACGACCCGGTCGATATTCTCGAAATCGGCGTCGGTGGCCACGTCGGCGCGCGCGAGCACGTACTTCGTGTTGAAGACGTTGAGCCCCTTGTTCTCCATCGCGCCCATGTTGAAATCGCCGACGGCGACGATCATGTAGTGGTCGAGATCGCATTCCAGCCCGAAGCGTTCCTCGTCCCAGCGCATGGCTTTTTTCAGCGCGGCCATGGCGTGCGGGCACTGATCGAGCTTGCCCGGCTCGACGTGGATCGAGAGCCGTACCTCGCGGCCCGAGGCGGTGCGGAAAGTGTCGCGCAGCACGTCGAGCTGGCCGGCGACCATGGCAAAGAGGTAGCTCGGCTTGCGGAACGGGTCTTGCCAGGTGGCGAAGTGGCGGCCGTTTGGCTCGTCGCCGCGGGCCGCCGGGTTGCCGTTGGCGAGCAGCACCGGGAATGCCGCCTTGTCGGCGTGCAGCGTCACGGTGTAGCGCGCCATGACGTCGGGCCGGTCGATGAACCAGGTGATGCGCCGGAAGCCTTCCGGTTCGCATTGCGTGAAATAACCGTCGCGGCTGCGGTAGAAGCCGGAGAGCCGCGTGTTCTCATCGGGCCGGATGCGCACTTTGGTGCGCAGGGTGAAGCGTTCGGGAACGACGTCGATGGTCAGGCGAGCCTCGTCGATGCGGCAGGCCCCCGGCGCGAGGATTTCGCCGTCCAGATCGACGAGGAGCGTCTCCAGGTCCTCGCCGTCGAGAACCAGCGGCGCCCGCCCGGCCACGGCCGGATTGCGCAGGCATTCCAGAGTGGCGGAAACGAAGGTCTCATTGGCGCGGATGTCCACGTCGAGATCGGCCGTGTCGATCAGGTAGGGTGGCGGTGCATAATCTTCGAGGCAAATGGGACGGACGGCGGAGGCAGGGTTTCGGGTTTGGGGGTCTTGGGTTTGGGAGTTTTGGCCGGGCATGTCTCGGGCTTTCCGGTGAGTGGAAGGCATGATGATAGCGGAACGGCGCCCAGCCGAACTTTTCCCCGGCGGCGCTGACCAAATCCCCGTCTTTCCCGCTCCCCCGAACCTCGTTTCCGGGGATTTTTCATGACTTTTCAAAGGAGAACGCTCATGGCAAGCACGGTCACTCTCGGCGGAAACCCCATCGACGTCGCCGGCAATTTTCCGAAGAAAGGCGAGGTCGCGCCCGGTTTCTCGCTCGTCGGCAAGGATCTCGCCGACGTGGCGCTCAAGGATTTCGACGGCCTGCGCAAGATTCTGAACATCTTTCCCAGCGTCGACACGGGCGTCTGCGCCACCTCGGTGCGCACCTTCAACCGGCGCGCCGGTGAACTGCCCAACACCGTCGTGCTGTGCATCTCGGCCGACCTGCCCTTCGCCCAGGCGCGCTTCTGCGGCGCCGAGGGCTTGAACCGGGTCATCACCCTGTCGGTGCTGCGCGGCCGCGAGTTCCTCGAAAACTACGGCGTCGAGATCGCCTCCGGCCCGATGGCCGGCCTCGCCGCGCGCGCCGTCGTCGTGCTGGACGAAAGGAACCGGGTCCTGCACGGCGAACTCGTGCCCGAAATCAAGACCGAACCCGATTACGACGCGGCGATCAGGGCCTTGGTGTAAAATTCGGCAAGCGGGTGACCGGGGGTGTCGCCCGTAGCCACTCATGAAAAGGAGAATCATCGTGACCACGATAAACTCTTCGGATGCGCATGACATTGGATTCGAACTGGCGGATGCCTGTCCCGGTCCCGGACAGAACCCCATAGGCTGTTCGCCTAGTGAACTCCGCTCGCGTATTCGGGGCATGGGATACGAATGCGATGACAATCGCGTTCTGGAAGAGATCAAGGATGCCTGGATGGCCGCCTGGCGAAGGGCGAATCGCGACACGGATTGAAGTTTCGCGCCGATCGCGTGACACGGGTCGCGGGCTGCCGTCCCTGGCCGTCACCGCGGACCCGCTCTTCGCGGGCCGGAATACCTCTACGAATTCCGCCGTTTCTTTTGTAGAATCGGCCCCATGCTTGACGAACGTTCCCGGATCCTGCTGAAGACGCTGATCGAACGCTACATCGCGGATGGCCAGCCGGTCGGTTCGCGTTCGCTGTCCAGATACTCGGGGCTGGACCTTTCGGCGGCGACGGTGCGCAACGTGATGGCCGACCTGGAAGAACTGGGCTTCATCGCCAGCCCGCATACCTCGGCCGGGCGGGTGCCGACGCCGCGCGGCTATCGTTTTTTCGTCGACAGCCTGCTGACCATGCAGCCGCTCGACAGCGAAAAGATCCACGCCATCGAGGGCCGCCTGCATCCATCGCAGCCGAAGGAACTGATCGCCAACGCCTCGCAGCTCCTGTCCGGCTTCACGCATTTCGCGGGCATCGTGTTCACGCCGCGACGCAAATCGCAGCGCATCCGGCAGATGGAATTCGTCAGCCTGTCGGAAAAACGCATCCTGCTGATCATGGTGACGGCGGACGGCGACGTGCAGAACCGCATCCTGTTTACCGAGCGCCCCTATTCCGCCGCCGAGCTCACCGTCGCCAACAACACGCTGAACCAGTATTTCGCCGGCCAGGACTTCGAGCGGATACGCCATCGCGTCCGGCAGGATCTCATCCGCCTGCGCGGCGACCTGCAGAATCTCATGGCGGCGGCGCTGGCGGCGGGCGACGAGGCGCTGAACCAGACCGACCAGTACGTCATCTCGGGCGAACGCAACCTGCTGGAAGTCGAGGAACTGTCCTCCAACATGAAGCGCCTGCGCAAGCTCTTCGATCTCTTCGAGCAGCGCACGGCGCTCATGCAGCTCCTTGAACTGTCGCATCGGGCCGAGGGCATCCAGATCTACATTGGCGACGAGTCCGGCCTGGCGCCGCTCGACGAATGCAGCGTGGTCACCGCGCCCTACGAGATCGACGGCCAGATCGTCGGTTCCGTCGGGGTCATCGGGCCGACGCGCATGGCCTACGAGCATGTCATCCCGATCGTCGACATCACCGCCAAGCTGCTCTCCTCGGCGCTTTCCGGCCAGGATCATGTCTGATGCCGAACGAGCGATCGCGCGCCCGGAAAACCAGCGTCGAAGACACCGTCGGCCAGACGGCCGTGCTACTGATCAATCTCGGCACGCCGGCGGCGCCGAAGACGGAGGCGGTACGCGGCTACCTGCGGGAATTCCTGTCCGATCCGCGCATCGTGGACATGCCGCGCGCGCTCTGGCTGCCGATCCTGCACGCTTACGTGCTCCGGGTCCGGCCCAGGGAAACCGCCAGGCGGTACGCCGCCATCTGGACGAAAAAAGGCTCGCCGCTCAAGCTGCAGACGGAAAAGCAGACCCGCCTGCTGAACGGTTTTCTCGGGCAGGCCGGCCACAGCGTGCGCGTCGAGTACGCGATGCGCTACGGCCAGCCATCGGTCGCTTCCGTATTGTCCCGGCTGGCCGCCGAAGGATGCGTGCGCGTCCTGTTGCTGCCGCTCTATCCGCAGTACTCCGCCGGCACCACCGCTTCGGCCTTTGACGCCGCTTTCCGCTGGACCGGAACCCAGCGCAATCCGCCGGAGCTGCGCACGGTGCGCGGCATCTTCCGCGAGCCGGGATACATCGCGGCGCTCGCCGCGAGCGTGGAGCGGCACTGGGCCAAAAATGGCCGCCCGCAATCGTCGTATCGCCTGCTGATGAGTTTTCACGGAATCCCGGCCAAAGCCGTCAAGGCGGGCGACCCGTATCGGGACGAATGCCTCGCCACCAGCCGCCTGCTGGCGCGCGCGCTCGATCTCGACGACGACGAGTACGCGGTATCCTTCCAGTCGCGCCTGGGTTCCGGGCAATGGCTGCAACCGTATACCGCCGCGCAACTCGAGGACTTCGCCCGGAAGGGAATCCACCGGGTCGACGTGCTGTGCCCCGGTTTCGCCGCCGACTGCCTGGAGACGCTCGAAGAAATCGCCATCGAGGGAAAGGCCATCTTCCAGAAGGCCGGCGGCGAGGAATATTTCCTCATCCCCTGTCTCAATGATGACGAAGGCTGGATCCGGGCGCTGGAGGCCCTGGTCCTGCGGCATCTGCAGGGCTGGCCGACGCGCTGGCCGTCGCTCCGGCGCAGATCGGGGAACGGGAAATCGGCGGTGTAAAGGGGTGCAATTCCGATTCACGATAAAGATGGCAAAAACCGGATCGCTTGCGCGCGAATTTCGTTCACTGCCGCTTGCTTTCCCTTCCCCCGCCTGGCGGGAGAGGGCGTTCCGGCAGGGGCGGGAGAGGGCGCCGTCCCCTCCGGCGCAGCCGCAAAATGGTCGTTTCTGAGGCAATTTGGAATTGCGGTGAAAAGAACGCCAAAGCCTGCGCAGCGGCAGGCCTCGAGGCGCCGATTGCCGTTGGCCGGGACAAACATCATGCGCACTGACGCGAGCGCCGCACGGAGCCCGGACCCTGCCGGAGGATGCGGCGCCTATGTCATGGCGCCGCGACCGTCTCCCACCACGCTCCGGTCACGGTCTCGCCGGGAATCAGCTTTTCGCCCATCCGCGGCGTGAGCAGACGGACGCCATTCTTCGCCGCCAGATCGGCGACCATGCGGATGGATTCGTCCCAGGGGTGGCGCGCCAGGTCGAAGACGCCCCAATGCACGGGCACCATGGCGCGCGCGCCGACCTCGAGGCTGGCGCGGACGGCTTCTTCCGGGAACATGTGCGTCTTGGGCCAGCCGGGATTCCAGCCGTCGATTTCGATGAACGCCAGGTCGAACGGCCCGTGTTTCGCGCCGATGTCGCGGAAATGTTCGCCATAACCGGAATCGCCGCTGATGAACACCCGGTAACGCCGCCCTTTCAGGGAATAGGAAGTCCACAGGGTCGTGTTGCGCCGTCCCAGGGTGCGCCCGGAAAAATGGTTGGTGCGTTCCGAGGCGACGACGAGATCGCCCGCGCCGTACGTCTCGCCCCAGCCGATCTCGTGAATGCGACCCGCGTCGATGCCCCATTTGCGCAGGTGCGCGCCGACGCCGTAGGGCACCACGAACTGCACGTCCTTTTCACGCAGGGCGCGTATCGTGGCGTATTCCAGATGATCGTAATGGTCGTGGGTGATGAGCACGTAGTCGAGCGGCGGCAACTCGTCGCGTTCGATCGGCGCGTCGGTGAAGCGGCGCACGACGCCGGGGATCGGCGCGGCGTTGCCGAACACCGGATCGACCAGCAGGCGCTTGCCCTCCAGCTCGATGATCAGCGAGGAATGCCCGAGCCACCAGGCGGCCAGATCGGCGGGCACGGCGGCGAACGAGGATGCGTCGAGCAGGAGCTTGGGCAGGGGCGCGTCGGGCGCGTTCGGATTGGGCAGGGCGAAGCGTAACCAGCTGGACGGCCCTCTGCCGGTCGAACGGTCGGGATGGAACGGCAAGGATTCGGGACTCTGGAAGCGCCCGTCCCTGAAATAGGGGAGCTTCCCGTAAGCCGCCACTTCCGCCTCGGAGGGCGCCTCGCCAAGCGCCCGCATCAGATGACAGCCGGCGACGGCGGCCAGCAGAGCCAGGCCCGCGAGCGAGGCCAGGGTACGGCGCAATAGTTTCCCAGCCATGTTCCTTTGCTCCTTTATCGTTCCGATCCGATGGATTCCAGACACTATACCGTCCGCGTGGAGAATCCGGGTCTGAAATTACGAAAACGTAATCTTGCCGTCAGCTTCCCGTCAGGCGCACCGCGTCACACTGCGGGCTTCCGGATCACCAGGAACGCCCGCCATGAAAAAAAACCACTTCGCTTCGCTGCCGGCCATTCTCGCTCTCGCCGGTTTGGCGCTGTTTTCGGCTCACGCCGCCCCATCCTCCGCGCCGTATCCGGACTCCACCATCCGCCTGGCGCGCGATGCCCATTCCGCCCATTCCGCGCATGGCCACGACGGACACGGAAGCATGACGGCGCCAGCGGAAAGCGGCCTCGTTAACGGCGTCGTCAAGAAAATCGACAAGGCCGGCGGCAAGGTCACGCTGGCGCACGGCCCGCTGTCCAATCTGAACATGCCGGCAATGACCATGGTCTTTCGCGTCAAGGACGCCGCCTGGCTCGACCGGATGCGGGTCGATGACAGGATTCGCTTCGTCGCCGATTCGATCGGCGGCACGCTGACCATCGTGCGCTTCGAGCCGGAAAGGTAACACCAGGGTCTTTGCGATGAAATCAAGCCTTGTCGCCGGCCTGACGGCCCTGCTCGCCGCTTTCTGCCCGCCCGGAACGCTCCGCGCCGACGAGCCTCCCGGCCGCACCGCCGCCAGCCTGCTCGACCATGCCCGGCAGAGCAATCCCGAATACGCGTCGATGCGCCACGAGGCCGACGCGGCCGCGGAGCGGGTGGAACCAGCGGGCGCCCTGCCCGACCCGAGATTCCGCGTCGAACTGATGGACATCACGCGCATGGGCGAACAGAATCCGACGCTCCTGCCGGGGCGGACGGGCAGCACCAAGTACACCCTCATCCAGGAGCTGCCGTGGTTCGGCAAGCGCGATCTGAAGCGCGAGATCGCCGGACTCGAGGCCGACGGCGCGCAGGGCAGGGCGCGCGGCGCCTGGTCCGAAATCGCGGCGCGGCTCAAGGCGGCGCATGCGCAGCGCTTCCTGCTCGCTGGCAACGAGCGGATCACGCGCGAAATCCTCGAACTGACGGCCCGCCTGGAAAGGATCGCCCAGGCGCGCTATGCCGGCGGACTGGCCATGCAGCAGGATGTCATTCTCGCGCAGCTCGAGCAGACGGCCATGCGCAATGATCTCATCATGCTGGAAAACGAAGATGGCATGTTGCGCGCGCGCATCAACATGTTGCTCTCGCGTCCGGCCGGCGCGCCGCTGGCCGATCCCGAGGCCCTGCCGCCACTGCCGGCTCCGGCCCGGCTCGACCCGGTGGCGCTCGCCGAACGCGCGCGCGGGCGCAATCCGCGGCTGTTCGCGGAGGAAGCCGCGATCGAGACCGCCAGGAAAAGGCGCGAGCTGGCCTACAGCGAGCGCTATCCCGATTTCATGCTGGGGGTGACGCCCGTGCAGTATCGGAACAGGATCAGGGAATGGGAGTTGATGGTCGAATTCAACATCCCCCTGCAACAGCAATCGCGGCGCGCGATGGAGCGCGAGTCCGAGGCGATGCTCGCGGCGGCGATCGCCCGGCGCGAGGCCGTGGTCAACGAAGTGCTCTCCGGACTGGCCGAAAACCTGTCCGGCATCGAGGCCGCCCGGCGCACCGAGACCCTGGTGAGGACGAGCCTGCTGCCGCAGGCCGAGCTGGCCTTCCACTCGGCGCTCGCCTCCTACGAGCACGGCCGGGCCGATTTCGCCGCGCTGCTCGAAGCGCAGCAGCGAATCCGCAAGGCGCGGCTGACCGAGGTCAAGGCGCAGTCCGACGCGCGGGTCCGTCTGGCCGAAATCGAAAGGCTGCTGGGGGAGGATTTATAGTTTCCATCCACGCCCGTCTCATTTTTTCACGGACTCGGAACACCACCAAAAGGAATGCAGAATGAAAGGAAGCACAGGAGCGGCGATCGGCGTACTGATCGGCGCGCTGGTCACTGGCGCCGGCGGCTACTGGCTGAGCATCCAGGGCATCGTTCCCGGCGGCGTGGCGCGCTTGCAGGAGGCGCCGGCGCCGGGCGGCGGCGAAGGCGCTCCGAAGGAGCGCAAGCCGCTCTACTACCGCAACCCGATGGGCCTGTCCGATACTTCGCCCGTGCCCAGGAAAGACCCGATGGGCATGGATTACATCCCGGTCTATGAAGACGAGGACGATGAACCCGCTTCGCCCGGCCAGGTCAGGATCGGCACGGAGAAGATCCAGAAGCTTGGTGTGCGCACCGAGCCCGCGCGGCGGCGCGCGCTCGATCGGGTGGTGCGCGCCGTCGGCCGCGTCGAGCCGGACGAACGCCGCATCCATGTCGTCTCGCCGAAATTCGAAGGCTACGTCGAGCGTCTGCACGTCAGCGTCACCGGCCAGCCGGTCGTCAAGGGGCAGCCGCTGTTCGACGTCTACAGCCCGGAACTCAATTCGGCGCAGCGCGAATACGCCATCGCCGCGCAAGGCGTGGAGGCGCTCCGGGAGGCCGACGAACAGACGCGCGCGGGCATGCGGCGGCTCGCCGAAGCGAGTCTGGCGCGCCTGAGGAACTGGGACGTCTCCGCCGGGCAGATCCGCTCGCTCGCGCGTTCGGGCGCGGCCAGGCGCACGCTCACCTTCCGTTCCCCGGCGGCCGGCATCGTCACCGAGAAGAAAGCCCTGCAGGGCATGCGCTTCATGCCGGGCGAAATGCTCTACCAGGTCGCCGATCTGTCTTCGGTGTGGGTGATCGCCGACATTTTCGAGCAGGACATCGGGCTGGTCGCCGCCGGCTCCGCCGCCAGGGTGCGCATCAGCGCCTATCCCGACCGGCTGTTCGAGGGCCGCGTGAGCTACGTCTATCCGACGCTCAACGGTGCCACGCGCACGGCACCGGTACGCATCGAACTCGCCAACCCCGAGCGGCTGCTCAAGCCCGCCATGTTCGCGCAGGTGGAGTTGACGGTCGAGACGCGCGAGGCGCTGACCGTGCCGGTATCGGCGGTCATCGACAGCGGCACGCGCCGGATCGTGCTGCTCGACCTCGGCGAAGGCCGCTTCGAGCCGCGCGAAGTCCGGCTCGGCGCGCGCGGCGAGCAACTGGTCGAAGTCCTCGACGGCGTGGGGGAAGGCGAGCCGGTGGTGGTCGCCGCCAACTTCCTGATCGACGCCGAGAGCAATCTCCGGGCCGCGCTCGGCTCCTTCGCGGCGCCGCAGACCAGCCCCCGGCTGGATTCCAGCGCCGCGGCGATCGGCCACCGCGCCGAGGGCACGGTCGAGGAGATCGATCTCGCCGCGGGCGCGTTTGGCATCACCCACGGCCCGGTGGCGACGCTCGGCTGGCC
>JAITIQ010000048.1 GCA_031279425.1 Accumulibacter sp. | reverse complement strand
CACGTACCGATTCCGTCTTGGAACGCAATCGCTTGCTCAATCCCCGCTTTTCATCCGCATCCAGCTCGATCCGTTTCCCGGCCATGACCTCTCTCCTGTCATCACCATGACTGAAGTGTATCCCGAACCGGATCGATTGTAAAGGTATTTGAGAGACACTACACTAGCGTTTCGCGTCGTCGTCCTGTTCCTGCAATTCCAGCCACATCGCGCCAGCAATGGCCAACAGGAGGGCGAAACCCAAACCGATGATCCAGGTGAAATACCACATGTCCGTTCCTTTCCTGATCCTAGAGTATATTAACAAAATAATGCGCATTATACATCTCACTCGTCATGGCGAGGAGCGCGGCGACGTGGCAATCCATACGGCCTGGGGGTTGCCACGGTGTTTCGGGAAAGCGAACCGCCGCATGGATTGCCATGGCCAACCCTCCCGGCGGAATGATCAGTGTGCCGGTCTCGCCCATGGAGACGGCCCGGCATTCGTTTTCGTCGTCGTCGAGGGCGAGCGTCTCGCTCCAGCCGTAGAGCCGGGCGCGCTCCACCTTGGTCGGCGCAGCGGCATACTCGGCGCCACCGATGGAAAAAAAGTGAGGTTTCTGGCCATGAAGATTCCTGTCATCAAAGAAAGCAAAAGCACAACGAATGTTTCATCGATGCGCACTCCCCGACAAGGCGGCGGGGTGGCTGGGCTCAAAGCTTACGCCGCGCCCTCTCGGGGATTCAGTACGCGCACCTCGCGCTGCGGGAACGGAATCGAGATTCCTTCCTCGCGGAAAACGCGCAGGATTTCGCGGTTGATGTCGGAACGAACCCCCCCGGTGCCCGTTTCGGGGTCATTCAGCCAGAATCCGAGTTCGAGCGTGAGCGCGCTGTCGCCGAATCCCGTGAGCATGGCGCCCGGCGCCGGGTCGGTGAGCACCCGCGGATGCGCCCGCGCGATCCCGATCATCAGCGCCATGGCCCGGTCAATGTCGGTTTCATAGCTCACCCCGACCGTGGTCGCGACGCGCAGGCGGGTGTCCGAGAACGACAGGTTGCGCACCATGTTGCTCACCAGATGCTCGTTGGGAATGATGAACTCCGTGCCACCCAGCGTGCGCAACACCGTGTAGCGCGTGGTGATGCGCGTTACCGTGCCGGTCGTGTTGTCGTCGAGCGCAATCAGGCTGCCCAGGCGGATCGATCGGTCGAGCAGGATGATGAAGCCGCTCACGTAATTACTGGCGATCCTCTGCAAGCCCAGGCCCAGGCCCACCGCCAGGGCACCGCTGAAGACGGACAGCGCGGTGACGTCGATGCCGATCAGCGACAGGGAAAGCAGCAGGGCGACGACCGACAGCAGCGCCTTGGCCAGCCGGGCCAGCACCTCGCGCAGATTGGCGTCCATGTCCCGCACCGCCAGCAGGCGGCGCTCGAACTGGCTGCCGACCCACAGCGCCAGGAGCAGCGTGATGCAGACGGTCACCGATCCTTCCAGCAGCATCCACAGATTGAATTTCTGCTGCCCCACGCTGAACGACATTTTTTCCAACCCCGCGATGATCGGGCTGGACAAGCCCGTCATTTTGAGGATCAGGCAGCCCCAGATGGTGAAACTCGTCAGCCGCTCGGACTCCGTCAGGAAACTGCCGTGCGGGAAAATATCCCGCAGGACGTAGACGATGATGCGCACCAGGAGCCAGGAAAGAAGCAGCAGGGACGCGACGTGCAGCAAGGCCAGATGACTCATGCCGAAGTATTCGAGGATCATGTGCAGCGAGCTGACCAGGATGAGGGCGACCAGGGGGAAGGCAATGCGTTTCAGGCCGCCGGCGCCATAGACGAAAATGGCATGGTGTCCGCGCGCCTGCTCGCTGCCGCGCCGCACGTAATAGGCGATCCACCAGGAAAGCCCGAGAATCGCCAGCAGCGCGCCGGCCAGGCAGTAGAACTCGACCGTATTGATGTCGCCCCAGAGTCGATGCAGGAGGACAAAGAGTTGTTTCTCGTTCATCATCGGTGCTCCATGACGGTGGCGAAGAAGCCGTCCGTGCCGTGCCGGTGTGGCGCAAGGCGCAGGCGTTCGCCGGTATCGACGGGAATATCCTGCCGGCGCAGCGTTTCGCCGGCGGAAAGTTGCGCGAACGCCGGGTGTTCGGCGAGGAATCCGTCGATCACCGCGTCGTTTTCGCTGTCGAGCAGGCTGCATGTCGCATAGATCAGGCGCCCGCCCGGCTTGACGAGCGCCGCCGCGGCGCGCAGGATCGAGGACTGCCGGGCGGCCAGTTCGGCGATGCCCGCGGGGTTCTGGCGCCATTTGAGGTCCGGGTTGCGGCGCAGGGTTCCCAGGCCGGAACACGGCACGTCGACCAGCACGCGGTCCAGCTTGCCGGCCAGCCTTTTCACCTTGATGTCATGCTCCGAATCGATGCGCGCCGGATGCACGTTCGACAGGCCCGATCTCGCCAGCCTGGGTTTCAGCCTTGAGAGCCGCTGGGCGGAAACGTCGAAGGCATACAGGCGCCCCTGCGAGCGCATCATGGCGCCGAGCAGCAGGGTCTTGCCGCCCGCTCCGGCGCAGAAATCGGCGACCATCTCGCCTCGTTTGGGCTGCAAAAGAAAGCCGAGCAGCTGGCTGCCTTCGTCCTGGACCTCGATGCTGCCGGCGAGAAACAGCGGATGGCGCGAGAGCGACGGCTTGCCGGAGAGACGGATGCCGATCGGGGAAAGCGGACACGCCCTGGCCTCGATGCCGCTCGCGCGCAATGTCTCCAGCGCCGCTTCGCGGCCCGTTTTCTCCGTATTCACGCGCAGGTCGAGCGGCGCGGGCTGGTTGAGGCCGCGCGCCAGCTTTTCCGTTTCATCTTCCGCATATTGGCGGACGAGCGCTTCGTACAGCCAATCCGGCAGATCGAGGCGTATCGCTGCCGCAAGCTCGTCGAGACGGACGGCTTTCGCCTGGGCCAGCCATTGCCCTTCCTGTTCGTCGATCAGCGGCGCCAGTTCGCGGCGATTCAATCCCAGCCCGCAGGCCAGTTGCGCGAGCGTCAGGCGCCGCGGCGTGATTTCGCCAAGGCAGCGCGCGGACAGCGAGCGCTTCCGGCGCAATACCGCGTAAACCGTCTCCGCGACGAAGGCCCGATCCTGATACCCCAGGGCGCGATTCCGGCGAAAGTAGGCGGATACGACCGAATCGGCGGCGAGGGCCGAATCCAGCAGTTCGGCGAGGAGGCATTCGGCATGTTTCAGAAGAAAGGGGGAAATTCGCATTTGCTATGGCCCGAATCGGATTTCAGTGGCGACCTGCACGAAGGCGTTGCCTTTGTTGTCGACATGGCGGATTTTAACCGGCAGCAGGCGGTACTCGTAAGCGAGCCAGATGTCCGTGAGCCGCTCGCCGGGCGAACGCGAACGCAAATGGCGCGTGATGAGGGTGCCCAGCGGCAGCTCGATGGTTTCGTCGCCCAGGTTTTCCAGGGGATACACGCTGTATTTCTTGCCGGTGGCGAGCGGCATGGAGCCGGTCCGGCCGACGGCGATGTCGAGAAAGCCAAGCTGGTAGTAGAACGAAAGAAGGTCCTGCGCGCCGGGGTCGAGCGCGCAGTCGCTGGCATCGCTCACGCGGATCCTCATGCTTTCCCAGTCGAACAGCGCGCGCTCCCTCGCCTTCCTCCCGGAACGCCTGACGCCGAATACCTCCGGCGCCAGGCCGTCATCGGCAATCCGTCCGAGGCTCTCCATGTCGATATCCACGGAACGGAACAGGGAGGCCAGGCCGGTCGTCTCCACTGTCGACACGAGGCGGTAGCGCTGATCCTCGATCCTCCATTCCTGGCGCGCAGCGCCGATCACGAACTCGGAGTCACCCCAATCCACGCGAAAGAGGATGCGTCCGCGCGGCGGCAGGCGCTCGGCCGGGCCGGGCGGAATCGCTGGGGCCGCCGGAACCCTTTCCTCGGCCATCAGCGTGGTCTCTTGCGCCGTGCCGCCCGCGGACGCCGCCGGCGGCCGCGCCGGGATGGACGGCTCCGTCGCGGGGCCGGCAGCCGGAGCGAACGTGGCCGGGGCAGGCCCCTTCCGCGTTTTTCGAAGGGGAGGCTTCCGCGCCTCCGGTGCCTTCACGGATTCCGGCGCCAGCGCGCGCGGCGCCGGCGCCGGAGGCGTTTTTCGAAACGCGGGACGAAGTTCGGCCAGGAGAAGCG
The DNA here is from genome assembly GCA_031279425.1 of Accumulibacter sp. GTDB lineage: Bacteria > Pseudomonadota > Gammaproteobacteria > Burkholderiales > Rhodocyclaceae > Propionivibrio. Next base: position 8,775 of record JAITIQ010000048.1, on the reverse strand, counting down.
GCGTCTCCCCGGATTCGGGCAAGGGGCGGATGCCCGGCAGGAAGCACAGCAAGGCGGCGTGCAGGCCCAGCGAAACGGCAAGGGCGGCGGTCGGCGCGGCGAGCGGACGGCCCATGTGCCGGTCCTCCGTCAGCGGCGCTCGACGGCCCGCGGCGAGATCAGCCCCGATGCGCCGTCCTGCTCCATGTCCAGCACGACGCGCCCGCCGACGATGGCCAGACGGCCTTCGACGAACCAGCGCACGGCTTGCCGGTAGATGCGGTGTTCCTGCGCCAGCACGCGCGCCGCGAGGCGCTCCTTGTCGTCGCCGTCGATCACCGGCACGGCGGCCTGGATGACGATCGGCCCGTGATCGAGCGCCGGAGTGACGAAATGCACCGTGCAGCCGTGCAACCGCACACCCGCCTCGAGCGCGCGCCGATGGGTGTGAAGCCCCGGAAACGCCGGCAGCAGCGAAGGATGGATATTGAGCAGCCGTCCGGCGTAACGCGCGACGAAGCCGTCGGAGAGGATGCGCATGAACCCGGCCAGCACGACGAGATCCGGCGAGCAGTCGTCGATGGCGCGGGCCAGGGCGGCGTCGAAGGCTTCCCGGTCCGCATGTCGCCTGTGGTCGACGACGCGCGCCGGGATGCCGCGCGCGGCGGCGGCGGCAAGGCCGGCGGCATCGGGGCGGCTGGACAGCACCGAGGCCACGCGCACCGGCAGCGAACCGTTCGCCGCGGCGTCCGCCAGTGAAACCATGTTGCTGCCGCGTCCGGAAATGAGGATGACGATGGATTTCATCGCGCCGTCAATCCGGCGCCGCCAGCCCCACGAGCAGTCGCTGCAACTCGCCGTTCTCGTACATCTCGCGCATGATGTCGCAGCCACCGACGAACTCGCCGCGCACGTAGAGCTGCGGAATCGTCGGCCAATCGGAGAAAATCTTGATCCCGGCGCGGATTTCCGGTTCCTCGAGCACGTCGACGGCAAAGAACAGCGGCAGATTGCACGCCTGCAGAATGCGCACCGCCTCCGCCGAGAAACCGCACATGGGCAGCCGTGGCGTGCCCTTCATGTAGAGCACGACCGGATGGCTCGTGACCTGTTCCCTGATCAGTTCCTGTACGTCCATGGCAAGCTCTTTCCGAAAAAAACGGCATTCATTGTACCGGCTTCAGGGCACCGCGCTTGCCACCGCTGACCCGCTCGATCCCCGCGCCGTCCCGCCAGGTGGCCACTGCCCCGAATCCGGCGGTCCGCAGGAGCTTGCGCACTTTGCGCGCCTGATCCCAGCCGTGTTCCATCAGCAGCCACCCTCCGGGATGGAGATGGCGGGAAGCGCCGGCAACGATGCGGCGAACGCAGTCCAGCCCGTCGCCGCCCTCGAGGCCGTCGGTCAGCGCCCGCCGCGGCTCGAACGGCAGGCCGTTCCGGCAAAGATGCGGATCGCCGGCGGCGACATACGGAGGATTGGATACGATCAGGTCGAATCGTTCCGAGCCTGCCGGCGCGTACCAGTCGCCTTCCAGGAAACGCACGTGGACGCCATGTCGCGCGGCATTGGCTCGCGCCAGCCCGAGCGCCGCGGCGGAGATGTCGATTGCCGTCAGCGCGGCGCGCGGACACCGGCGCGCGAGCAGGATGGCCACGATGCCCGAGCCGGTGCCGAGATCGATGATGCCCGGCCGGTCCAGCGTCCCGGCACGGCGCGCCGCGAGATCGACGAGCAGCTCCGTCTCCGGTCGCGGAATCAGCGCGCCGGGGCCGACCGCGAACTCCAGGCCGCAGAACCAGGCGCTGCCGACGAGATAGGCGAGCGGCTCGCCCGCCGCGCGGCGCGCCACCAAGCGCGCGAAATCCACCGCCTGCGCCGGACTCATCTCGCGTTCGGAATGCGCGATCAGATCGGCGTGCGAGCAGCCGCATACGTGCTCCAGCAACAGGCGCGCATCCAGCCGATCGATGCGCCGCGAGGCCTGCCGCCAGGCTTCGCCGAGACAGGACATGAACCCCGCCTCTGGCACTAAGCCGCCCTGATGCCCAAGGCAGTGAATGAATCTTCAACCGCCAGCACGAATCATCCCCTCCGGTTTTTTTGCAGATAGACGCCGATCTCGTGAAACAGACTCTCCATGGCGCCGAGGCGGGCGACATTTCCTTCGCGGGGCGGGGCGCCCATGCCCGCCACCAGCGCCTCCAGTATCACCAGCATGGCGCAGCGGCTCTTGAAGATGGTTTCCGATTCGCTGTGGATGAACAGGGAATGTTTGGCATAGCGCAGCAGCGGATTGCTGCGGCGATTGGTGAGCAAAATGGTTTCCGCGCCGAGTTCCGAGAAATGCCGCATCACCGCCAGCACGCTCGTCGGAAAACGGTCGAAATTGGTCACCAGCAGAACCGAGGACGGCTCGGCGTCCAGGATGTCGTGGGCGAGACAATCGGTGCCGCCCAGCAGGCAGACGTTGGACCGCCGGTATTTGGCCAGCAGGTAGAAATAATTGAGCAGCATGCGTCCCGTGGCTACCGACAGGAGAAACAGCCGCCGTTGCGGATCGCCGACCAGTTGCAGCACCGCCGCGAACCCCGCGTCGTCTACCTGATCCAGCGTGCGCTGTAGATTCAGTTGTCCCAGGGCCAGGTGCTGGCGCAGCAGATCGCCCGGATGGGCGCCGGTTTCCCGTTCCCGGCTCGAGGCCGAACGCTCCACCGGGGAATCGAAATTCTGGGCGACCTCTTCCTTGACGGCGCGGCTGAAAGCGCGGAAATCGCCGTAACCCAGGCGGCGCACGAAGCGCGTCACGGTGGCCTTGCTCACGCCGTTGGCGGCACTGATTTCCTCCAGATTGGAAAAAGCGATGTGCGGATAGGCATTTTCGAAATAGTCGGCAAGCGTGTGCTCGTGCCCGGTCAGCCGGTCAACGGCGAGCAGGCGGGTCAGCAGGGGGTCGTGGGCCATCGGGCGGGTTCCAAAAAAAATCAGGCGAATGCTTGACAGCTGTCTCGTCGATGTTATATAAATCTCAAAAAATAAAAAATATGAAACTAAAGTTTCAGCAAACAAGCCATGACAAGTCACTCACAGTCATTTCAGGCTCACTTCAGGCAGCCAGCCAAGCGGGGCTTTCCGGGCAGATTCGGAGGGGGCCGGATTCATAGTGTGCAGAAAGGAGGAGTTCATGACAAGCATCGAAAACATGACTGTGCCGGAGTGTCCACCGCTGAAGATCGCGGACACGGCGCAAGGCTGGATTTCATATCGGGAAAAGGGCGAGGGCCAAACGTTGTTGTTCCTGCACGGCAACCTCGGCAGTTCGCGCTCGTGGGCGTTCCAGCTCGCGGACTTTTCCGGATCGTGGCGAACGGTGGCGTGGGATGCGCCGGGGTACGGCCAGTCGGACGATCAGGCGATCGACATCGACGCCTACGTGGCGGCGCTGGCGGCCTTTCTCGAGGCGATCGGCGGCGCGCCGGTCGTGCTGGTGGGGCATTCGATGGGCGGCACGGTGGGCGCGCGCTTCGCGGCGCTCCATCCCGACCGGGTATCCGCGCTGGTGCTTTCCTGCTCCCACCCGGGATATGGCGAGCCGGAAAGCGCGCCCATGTCGGAAAAATTCGAAAAGCGCATGGAGGAATTGAAGCAATTCGACAAAGACGCCTATGGCTTCGCGCGGGCGCGGGATTTGCTGCCGGGCTTCGACGAGCGGAGTCCGGTGTTCCGCTACGCCGCCGAAGTCGCTGGGGAAACCCGGCCGGAAGGCTTGCGCCGGGCCTCGCGCATGTTACAGCTCGCCGACAACCGGCCGCTGATGTTCAGGCTCCGCGGCCCCATCCTGATCCTGACGGGAGGCATCGACCAGGTCGTCGCGCCGCGCCTCAAGGCCGACCTGCTGGCGGGAGTTCCCCGGGCCAGGCACGTGGAAATGCCGGAACTCGCCCACGCGCCCTACTTCCAGGCGCCCGAATACTACGACGGCCTGATCCGTGAATTCCTGGCCGGCGGTTTCAATGAGACCCATGAGACAGGAGAAAAGCCATGACCGGGTTCATCATCAGCGTCCTCGTGACCGTCATCGCCGCACGCTTCATCATCAAGGACTACCAGCCGCAGACCGTGCTCCTGATCGCCGGAACCGTGCTCCTGACGGCGACGGCGATTTTCTTTCCCGAACAGTCCATTCTCTACGGCAAGGCCAAATCCGTTGGCTGGGCGGGCTTCGACATTTTCGCCTTCGCCAGGGAATCGCTGACCACCCAGATCGCCGGCATCGGCCTGATCATCATGGCGGCGGGCGGTTTCGCCGATTACATGGATCACATCAAGGCGTCCAACGTCATGGTGAGCCTCTGCATCCGGCCCCTGCGGCTGATCAAGGCACCCTACGTCATTCTGGCCACGGGCTACGTTTTCGGCCAGATCCTGCACGTGGCCATTTCCAGCGCGGCGGGCCTGGCCATGCTCCTCTTGGTCACCTTTTTCCCGATCCTCGTCCGGCTCGGCGTTTCCAAGGCGGCCGCGGCGGCGATGATCGGCATGACCGCCTTCATGGATCTGGGGCCGGCGGTCGGCACCACCAATCTGGCCGCCGAACGCTCCGGCATGGAAAGCGCCGTGTATTTCGCCAAATACCAGATACCCGTCGCCGTCGGTGTGATGCTGGTGGTCGCGGTGCTGATCTACTTCACCGCCAGGTACTATGACAAGAAGGAAGGACGCACGGCGGCGGCCGTGGGAGACGCGCCCGAACAGAAAGCGGAAAAATGTGCCGCTCCGGTCTTTTCTATGCGCTGCTGCCGGTCATCCCGATCGCGCTGGTGCTGGTGTTCAGCCCCTTGCTGGTCGAGAGCGTCAAGATGCACGTGGTCACCGCGATGATCATCGGCGCCGTGCTGGGCCTGGTTTGCGAGCTTTTGGTCAAGCGCGACGTGAAAAGCGCCTGCAAGGGTTTCCAGGTCTTCTTTTCCGGCATGGGCAAAATGTTCACCAGTGTCGTCTCGCTGCTGGTCTGCGCCGACGTCTTCGCCCAGGGTTTCCAGGCTACCGGCGCCATGAGCTTCATCATCAACTCGGTGCAGGGCGCGGGCCTTGGTGTCGCCGCCATGACCGTGGTCATGACCCTGCTGGTCGGCGCTACCGCGACCATCACCGGTTCGGGGGTCGCCGCTTTCTTCGCTTTCTCCAAGCTGGCCCCGGAGATCACCGCCAGTTTCGGCGCCAGTGCCGTTTCCATGATCCTGCCGATGCAGCTGATGGCCGGCATGGGCCGCGCCATTTCCCCCGGTGGCGGGCGTGATCATCGCCGTCAGCAAGGCCGGGGAATGCTCGCCGTTCCTGATCGTGCGGCGCACGCTGATTCCTGGCCTCGGCGGAATGATCGCCATGCTGATTTTGAACTTCGTCGTGTTCTGACGCGGAAACGGCCAGAAGAAGCTGGTCTCGGCGCCGAAACCGCCACCTTTCTGCAACAGACCGCCTGGTGAGTCGTCAGGGATTTCTACGGCTGGTGATTATTGCCGGGGCTTGCCGAAATCGGGAAGCCCCGGCTTTTTTGCCCGCCCAAGGCATCCTCATTCCCGCGCAAGCGGGAATCCAGGTCCCGAGTCATTCCGCCAGCGCCGCCAGTTGTTCGGCCTGGTATTCGGCGGACAGGGCGTCGATCACTTCGTCGAGATCGCCGTCCATGATCGCGTCGATGCGGTACAGCGTCAGATTGATGCGATGGTCGGTCACCCGGCCCTGCGGGAAATTGTAGGTGCGGATGCGCTCGGAACGGTCGCCGCTGCCGACCAGGCTCTTGCGCGTCGAGGCGATCCTGGCGTGTTGTTCGCGCTCCCGCGCGTCGCGGATGCGCGCGGCCAGTACCGACATCGCGCGCGCCTTGTTCTGGTGCTGCGAACGGCCGTCCTGGCATTCGACGACGAGGCCGGTCGGCAGATGCGTGATGCGCACCGCCGAATCGGTCTTGTTGATGTGCTGGCCGCCGGCGCCGGAGGCGCGGAAGGTGTCGATGCGCACGTCCGCCGGGTTGATCTCCACGTCTTCCAACGGGTCGGCCTCGGGCATCACCGCGACCGTACACGCCGAGGTATGGATGCGCCCCTGCGCCTCGGTCTCCGGAACGCGCTGCACGCGGTGCGCGCCGGATTCGAACTTGAGCCGGGAATACGCGCCGGCGCCGTTGACGCGCGCGATGACTTCCTTGTAGCCGCCGAGTTCGGCCTCGCTTGCCGAGAGCACCTCGACCTGCCAGCGTTGGCGTTCGGCATAACGCGTGTACATGCGGAAGAGCTCGCCGGCAAACAGCGCGGATTCGTCGCCGCCCGTGCCGGCGCGGATTTCCAGGAAAACGTTGCGCTCGTCGTCGGTGCTTTTCGGCAGCAGCCGCCGCTGCAATTCGAGTTCGATTTCCGGCAGCCGTTCCTCCGCCGTCCGCATTTCCTCTTCGGCCAACTCCTTCATTTCGGGGTCGGCCAGCATCTCCCGCGCCGACGCCGCGTCGGCTTTCGTTTTCTGCCACTCCCGGTACAGCGCGACGACCGGGCCAAGTTCGGCGTGTTCGCGCGTCATCCTGCGGAACTCGTCCAGGTCGCGCGTCGCCTCGACGCTCGACAGGATGCGGCCGAGTTCCTCGAGCCGCCCGGAGAGGCTCTCCAGTTTGTCGCGGATGCCCTGTCTCATGAGTTCATGCCGATCCCGCGGCGGCTTGCCGCACGAATTCAAGCGGAAACATGGTTTTTTGCGCGACTTCCCCGGCCGACAGGCCGCTTCCGAGCAAACGCCTGATCACCGCGGGCATCGATTCGGCGACTTCGACCACGTGGCCGTCCGGATCGCTGATTTTCATCGTGCGCTGCCCCCAGGACATCTCTTCCAGCGGAGTGAACACCCACGCGCCGTCCACACCCCCGGCGAACGCCTCGATTTCGTCTTCCTCGAAATAGAGTTCGAAGTTCCGCGCGCCCAGATCCAGTTCAATCTCCGTTTTCAGGATATCGACATAGAAACGCCTGCTGCGCTCGATATCGGCAACGACGATCATCGGACTGTGGAATTTCATCTCTGACTCCTCGATGGCTCAGAAATGCCCGCCGGGCAGTTTGAACATCTCCCGTATGGCAACTTCGGCGTTCGCATGCTGATTGAGATAGCGCGTCGGCCCGTGCATCAGCTTGTTGGCGAGGCCGTGCGAGAGCGCTTCCAGCACCTTCACCGGATCGTCGCCGCGCGCAAGCTGCCGCAAGGCGCGTTCCAGCTCGGCTGCGCGCATGGTCTCGGCCTTGTCGCGCAGGAGCCGGATCAGCGGCACGGCCTCGCGCGCCTTGAGCCAATGCAGGAAATCCTCCACGCGCAGGTCGATGATGCCCTCGGCCTCGGCCGCCGCCGAGCGCCGCGATTCCATCCCGGACTGGACGATCTGCCCGAGATCATCCACCGTGTAGAGAAAAACGTCGTCCAGCCGACCGACTTCCTTTTCCACGTCGCGCGGCACCGCCAGGTCGACCATCAAGATCGGCCGGTGCCGGCGCGCGCGGACGGCCCGTTTGACGAGCCCCAGCCCGATGATCGGCAACTGGCTGGCAGTACAGGAAACCACGATGTCGAACTCGGCGAGGCGATCGGCCACTTCCTCCAGGCGGATCGCCGTCCCTCCGTATTTTTCGGCCAATTCCCGGCCCCGCTCGACGGTGCGGTTGGCGATGACCAGTCTTCTGGGCTGTAGCGCCGCGAAATGCGTGGCGCACAGCCCGATCATCTCGCCCGCGCCGATGAACAGCACGGAAAGATCAGCGACACGCCCGAAAATGCGCTCGGCCAGATCCACCGCGGCGGCCGCCATGGACACCACGGCAACGCCGATCGCCGTGCCCGAGCGCACGTCCTTGGCGACCGAGAACGACTGCTGGAACAGCTTGTCGAGCGTCGCGCCGAGCACGCCGGCCTGGCGCGCGATGCGCGCCGCTTCCTTCATCTGCCCCAGGATCTGCGGCTCGCCCAGCACCATCGAATCGAGTCCGCTGGCGACCCGGAAAGCGTGGCGCACGGCGGCGCGGTCGGGGTGGGTATAAAGGTGCGGCTCGATCTCGCGCAGGGGAACGCGCCGATAATCCGAGAGCCAGCTCGCGGCCGCCCGCGGATCGTCGGCCTGGCAATACAATTCGGTGCGATTGCAGGTCGACAGGATGACCGCTTCCGGAATACGCCTGGTGCCGATGAGATCGCCGAGCGCCCCGAGCAATTCTCCGGCATGGAATGCCAATCGCTCACGCACCGCGAGCGGCGCGGTACGATGATTGATGCCGAGAGTGAAAAGCGCCATGCCGTCAGGAGGTTGGAAGGTGGAGGGACTCTTTCGCTCCACAGCCGAGTAATTATATCACCCGGCCCTCGCCCGGCCGTGACCGCCGTGAATCCGCCGATTCCGGATCGCCACGGGCAGCGCTGTGGAACGCGCCGTGGAGCATTTTCCAACTTCCATATTTTTTGGTCGACCAAGGTTCCGGGTCGAATGGAACAAAGCCGGCAGGATGCCGGCAAAACGAGACGCCAATTTCTTCCTCCCTGAAGAAGAAACAAGCGCCGCCTTTTTCAACCGCGTGACCAAAGTCGACCAGGGCAATTGCACGAATGCCCCTGTCGTACACATTGGCATTTTATTGTTTACATTCACAGACTTATTAACCAGCACGAAAAGTCTTGCATTATTTTAAGAAACATGATTCAATAGCGGGATGGAAAACGAACTTGAAGTAAATAACAGGCGACTGAGTCCGAAAGAGCAGGAGACGCTGCGT
>JAITIQ010000032.1 GCA_031279425.1 Accumulibacter sp. | reverse complement strand
GCACAGGTCCGCCGGGGACTCTACATGGCGGCGCTGGCGGCCATTCGCTTCAATACCGTCATCAAGACGTTCTACAACCGCCTCGCCGGCGCGGGCAAACCCAGGAAGGTCGCCATCGTCGCGTGTATGCGCAAACTCCTGACCATCCTCAATGCTATGGTCCGAACCGGAAAAGCCTGGGATGAAGCTCTTCATTGCTCTTGACCCGGAAGACAGTTGCTCTCCCGGCCTTCGGCCACCCTCTCCCCCCTGCGGGGGGCGAGGGGAACGGGAAGTTTCGTCATGGCGAGGGTCAGAGGTCCGTGGTAATCCGGATCGTTCCATCCAGCGCGCGGCGACGTGGTAATCCATGCCTTCCTCCGGCGCAGCCGCAAACTGACTGTCCTCCGTCCTCCGTCCTCTGAACCCGTCATTGCGAGGAGCGCAGCGATGTGGCAATCTATGCGGCGGTTCGGTTTCCTGGAACGTCGAAGCCACCTGAAAGGCTGTCTGGATTGCCGTGGGGCTTCGTCTCGCAATGACGCCTCCGTCCGTCATTGCTCGGGCTGCGCGACGGGGCAATCCATGCGGCGATTCGGTTTCCTGGAACGTCGAAGCCATCTGAAAGGCCGTCTGAATTGCCACGGCGCTTCGTCCCTCGCCGCTTCGTTCCTCGCCATGACGAAGATGGCCTGGGTTGCGGCTTGCCGGAAATCGTGAACGGATTCCAGGGCAGGAATGACGTCGTCTTTGCTGATCGAACACTATCGAGGCCAGGCACGGAGAAGACCAGAAAAGATTCGCATCGATTCTTTCCGTGCCCTTCGGATCTCCGTGTCGAAAGAGGTTTCGTCAAAAGGAATTTCATGGCTCTTCTGCAAATCGCCGAACCCGGCGAATCCGCCGCGCCGCACCAGCACCGGCTGGCCGTCGGCATCGATCTGGGAACGACCCACTCGCTCGTCGCCACCGTGCGCAGCGGCCTGGCGGTGGTCTTGAGCGACGAGTTCGGCCGGCCGCTCCTGCCCTCGGTCGTGCGTTACCGTCCCGACGGGACGGCGAGCGTCGGTTATGAAGCGCAGGCGGAACAGGCGCGCGATCCGAGGAACACCATCGTCTCGGTCAAGCGTCTCATGGGGCGCGGCCTCGAGGACATCGCGCACCGCGAGAGCCTGCCCTACGAATTCCGGGAGGCGCCGGGCATGCTGCGCCTCGATACCGCGGCCGGCGTGAAAAGCCCGGTCGAGGTTTCCGCCGAAATCCTGCGCGTCCTGCGCCGACGCGCGGAGCAGTCGCTCGGCGGCGAACTGGTCGGCGCGGTGATCACCGTGCCTGCCTACTTCGACGACGCGCAGCGCCAGGCGACCCGGGACGCGGCGCGGCTGGCCGGCCTCTCCGTGCTGCGTCTCCTCAACGAGCCGACCGCGGCGGCGATCGCCTACGGCCTGGACAACGCCGCCGAAGGTGTCTATGCGGTCTACGACCTGGGTGGCGGCACCTTCGACATCTCGATTCTCAAGCTCTCGCGCGGCGTTTTCGAAGTCCTGGCGACGGGCGGGGATTCAGCCCTGGGCGGCGACGACTTCGACCAGCGCATCTTCTGCTGGATTCTCGAAACGGCCGGTCTCAAGCCGCTCTCCGCCGGGGACGCGCGCCTGCTGCTGACGCATGCGCGCGAAGCCAAGGAGTGCCTGAGCGCCCACGGCGCGGCGCGGATCAATACGCGCCTGGCCAGCGGCGAAGAGGTAGACCTCACGTTGAGCACCGAAGCGTTCGCCGAAATCACCCGGACGCTGGTGAGCAAGACCATCGGGCCGATCCGCAAAGCGCTGCGCGACGCGGGGCTGACGATCGCCGAAGTGAAGGGCGTGGTGATGGTCGGCGGCGCGACGCGCATGCCGCAGATTCAGCGCGCGGTCGGCGAGTTTTTCCGGCGCGAGCCCCTGAACAACCTCGATCCCGACAAGGTGGTGGCGCTCGGCGCGGCGACGCAGGCCAACCTGCTGGCCGGCAACCGCGGCGCCGGGGACGACTGGCTGCTGCTCGACGTCATCCCGCTCTCGCTGGGCGTCGAGACCATGGGAGGCCTCGTGGAAAAGCTGATCCCGCGCAACGCCACGATTCCGGTGGCGCGCGCGCAGGAATTCACCACTTTCCGCGACGGGCAGACGGCGATGGCCCTGCACGTCGTGCAGGGTGAGCGCGAACTGGTGACCGATTGCCGTTCGCTCGCGCGCTTCGAACTCACCGGCATTCCACCGATGGTCGCCGGCGCGGCGCGCATCCGGGTGACCTTCCAGGTCGACGCCGACGGCCTGCTCGCCGTGACGGCCCGCGAGCAGAGCTCCGGCCTGGAAACCCGCATCGTGGTCAAGCCCTCCTACGGCCTGTCGGACGACGAGATCGCCACCATGCTCAAGGATTCGCTGACGCACTCGAAGGACGACGCCTTGCGGCGCGCGCTGAAGGAGGCGCAGGTCGAGGCGCAGCGGCTGATCGAAGCCGTCCGGTCGGCCGTGAAGAGCGATCGCGATCTGCTGAGCGACGAACGATACGCGGCGGTCGAAACCGCCGTGGCCCGTCTGCAAGCCGTGTCCCTGGGGGAAGACCGCCGCCGGATCGCGCAGGCGATCGACGAGCTCGAAGCCGAGACGCGCGATTTCGCCGCCCGACGCATGGACAAAAGTATCCGCCAGGCCATGGCCGGCAAGAGGATCGAGGAGATCGCCACAGCCACCGCGAAAGGGAAAACATGACACGGATCATCGTGTTGCCGCACGCCGAGGCCTGTCCGGACGGCGCGGTCATCGAAGCGAAGGCGGGTCAGTCGATCTGCCGGAATCTCGTCGAGCACGGCATTGCCATCGAGCATGCCTGCGAAATGTCCTGCGCCTGCACGACCTGCCACGTCATCGTCCGGGAGGGCATCGAATCGCTGGCGCCCGCCGAAGAGGAGGAAGACGATCTGCTCGATCGGGCCTGGGGACTGGAACCCAACTCCCGGCTTGCCTGCCAGGCCATCGTCACTGAAACGCCGCTCACCGTCGAAATTCCGCGTTATTCGATCAACATGGTCAGGGAGAGTAAGTGATGAAATGGACCGACATCGGAGCAATCGCCGTCGAACTCGCCGAAGCGCACCCGGACGTCGATCCGGCCAGAGTGAATTTCGTCGACCTGATGCACTGGATCAGGGATCTGCCGGGTTTCGACGACGATCCGCGGCGTTGCGGCGAAAGAATTCTCGAAGCCGTCCAGCAGGCGTGGATGGACGAAGTGTGATGTTCATCGATAAACGGCGGCAGGAAGCGCTTTCAACACGGAGAACGAGCAAACTCTTCTTGATTGGAATCAAGTTCCGCTCACGGGCGCAATGAGGGGTCGTGGTGGCAGACGAAATCCTTCACATTCCATGGCATTCCCGCACTGGCAAGGCTTGACCCCGGGACGGTTTCCAAGAACAATCCGGCCAGGGCTTCCACAGGCGGAAAAACCATGATCGACAGCGTCGCAGAGGACTTCGAATTGCCCGTTACCGGCGGTGGGACTTTCCGGCTCGGGGATCACGCGGACCAGATCGTCGTCCTCTATTTCTATCCCAGGGACGGCACGCCCGGCTGCACCACCGAGGCCCGGCAATTCCGCGATCTGCATCGGGAATTCGTCGAGGCCGGCTGCATCGTCGCCGGCGTCTCGCGCGACAGCCTGCGTTCGCACGAGAATTTCAAGGCCAGATACGAATTGCCGTTCGACCTCCTCTCCGACGCGGACGAGAAGCTGTGCGCGCGGTTTTCCGTGATCAAGGACAGGAAGCTTTACGGCAAACCCGCGCGCGGCATCGAGCGCAGTACTTTCGTCTTCGACCGCGGCGTCCTGCGGCGCGAGTGGCGCGGCGTGAAAGTGCCGGGCCACGCGCAGCAGGTGCTGGATTTCGTCAGGACGATTCCGGAGAGCGGAAGCAAATAAGGGTACGCGGGCCTCCGGCCCGCTTCTGCGGGGTAAAGCCGCAAACCGACGAAAATTCCCGGGATGATCGTTTCATGAGTCCGAGACCGGCAGCCAAAGGAAAACTCCCCGCATCGCCCACCAAGCTCTTCGTCCTGGACACCAACGTCCTGCTGCACGACCCGACCTCGGTCTACCGCTTCGAGGAACACGACGTGTTCCTGCCGATGAAGACCCTGGAAGAACTGGACAACAACAAGAAGGGGCTGTCCGATGTCGCGCGCAACGCGCGCCAGGTCACGCGCACCCTGGATGAAATCGTCAGCAGCCGGGAAGACGGCATCCGGGACGGCATCCCGCTTGCCGCGCTGTCACGGGAGCTGGCCGGCGGACGGCTCTTCCTGCAGACGGAGGCCATCGCCGACGAACTGCCGGCGGGCCTGCCGACGGCCAAGTCGGACAACCAGATCCTGGCGGTGGTCATCCATCTGCAAGGCCGGCAGCCGGCGCGGCGCGTCATCCTGGTGTCGAAGGACATCAACATGCGCATCAAGGCCCGCGCGCTCGGGCTGGAAGCGCAGGACTATTTCAACGACCGGGTGCTCGAGGACATCGATCTCCTGTACAGCGGTGTGCTTGTCTTGCCGGATGATTTCTGGGACCGGCACGGCCCGGGCATGGAATCCTGGAAACACGAGGGTCGCATGTCGTACCGGGTCGAGGGGCCGCTTTGCCCGGATCTGCTGGTCAATGAATTCATTTACCAGGAAGGCGAGCGGCCTTTCCAGGCAATCGTCCGGGAAGCCGGCGGGAAAACGGCGCGCTTCGAGACGCTGATCGATTATGCGCACCCCAGGAACAACGTCTGGGGCATCACCGCGCGCAACCGCGAACAGAATTTCGCGCTCAACCTGCTGATGGACCCGGAGATCGACTTCGTCAGCCTGCTCGGCCAGGCCGGCACCGGCAAGACCCTGCTCGCGCTGGCGGCGGGATTGACCCAGGTGCTCGACGACCGGCGCTATGCGGAAATCATCATGACTCGCGTGACGGTGCCGGTCGGCGAGGACATCGGCTTCCTGCCCGGCTCGGAAGAGGAAAAGATGGGGCCGTGGATGGGCGCTCTGGAGGACAACCTGGAGGTGTTGAACCAATCCGACGGACATGGCGGCGGCGAATGGGGCCGCGCGGCGACGAACGACCTGATCCGCGGCAGGATCCGGATCAAGTCGCTGAACTTCATGCGCGGACGCACCTTCCTGAACAAGTATCTGATCATCGACGAGGCGCAGAACCTGACGCCGAAGCAGATGAAGACGCTGATCACGCGCGCCGGTCCGGGCACCAAGGTGGTGTGCATGGGCAACATCGCCCAGATCGACACGCCCTATCTGACCGAAGGCAGTTCCGGCCTGACCTACGTCGTCGACCGACTGAAGGGATGGGCGCATTCCGGTCACGTCACGCTGCAGCGCGGCGAGCGCTCGCGCCTCGCCGACTACGCCGCCGAAGTGTTATAGTTTCCGGTGTCCAGAGCCGCCGAAGCCGGCTCGATCGTCTTGATTGGATTCACCTGCGCGTCTCCGGGCAGGAAGGTCCGCCGACTACCGGAGAATCGCTTGAAACGACGCGAATTCGTCGCCGCTTCCGCCGTGCTCGCCCTGCTGACCGGCTCGCCGCTGCAGGCCGCGCCTGCGGGGACGGTGGTCAAACCTCCCGCGAAACGACCCGCCAAGCCGGTAAAAAAGACCGCCCCGGCCAAGCCGCCCCGCGGGTCGGAAAAAATGCCGGACGAGGCGCCGCGCAACGCCATCCGCCTGCCGGACGAACCGCTGCCGCAATGGCGCGGCTACGAACTGCGTTCGGCGATCTCGTTGAAGGAGACGAGCGGCAGGACGCGTCTGTGGCTGCCGCTCGTCCAGTACCGCGACACGCCCTGGGAACGCTCGTTCGGCCACCGCTGGCAAGGCAATTACGAGATGGCGGGCATCTATCGCGATCCGGTCGCCGACATGGAAGTGTTTCACGCCGAATGGCCGGAGGGCGTCGCCGCGCCGAAGCTGGAAATCACCAGCCACTTCGCCACCCAGGATCGCCATTTCGACATCACTCGCCGCGGTGTCGTCGCCGAGCGCACCGAGATTCTGCGCCGCTGCCTGCAGGCCACCGAACGGGCGCCCACCGACGGCATCGTGCTGCTGACGGCCGAACGCGCCGTCGGGCGCATCAAGGACCCGCTGGCGCAAGCCAAGGCCATCTATGACTGGGTCGTCGACCATACGGACTACGATGCGCAACCGCGCTCGGCGGGCTTCGCGAACCTCGCCGGCTTCCTCGAAAGCGGTCGGCTGACGGGAGGCAGCGTCGTCATATCGCAGCTGTTCGTCGGCCTGTGCCGCGCCATCGGCATTCCGGCGCGCCCGGTTTTCGGCCTGCGCGTAGACCGCTCGCGCCTGTTCGACTGCCTGGGCGCCAGCGGCGAGCTCAACGCCTCCCGGCACTGCCGGGCCGAATTCTATTCGCCGGGATACGGCTGGGTGCCGGTCAATCCGTCGGACGTTCGCCAGGCCGTTCTGGGCGAGGGCATGAGCCGGTACGACCCCAGGCTGACCGTCCTGAAAAAGCTGCTGTTCGGGTTCTGGGAAATGAACTGGGTCGGCTTCAACGCCGCCCAGGACGTGACCCTGCAAGGCAGCGCCGGAGGCTCGCTGCCCTTCCTGATCGACCCGGTCGTCGAAACGCAGGCCGGCCGCTTCGACGATCCCGAATCCGGCTATTTCAGCTACAGCATCCGGGCCGAGCGGATTTGAGGGCGGAGCCGCGCCATCGCGCGGGCCGTGACAGGGAGCGCCGGCATCCTGCCGGCAAACGCAAATTCCTCACTGGAAAGGAAGGGGCAAGCGCCATGCCCTTTCGGTCGCGCGGCCAGGATTCCAGGGCGATCGCCCCGTGCCCATCGAAAACGGCGCGCGGGAATTCGCTTATAATGCCGCGCTGTGCTGCCCCGTGGCCTGAAATCCGGGAAATCCAGGTCCAGTTCGATCAACATTTAGTTACAGTTACGGGAGAATTCATGGGATTCCTTGCCGACAAGCGTATCCTGATCACCGGCCTGTTGTCGAAGCACTCGATCGCCTACGGTATCGCCAAGGCTTGCCACCGGGAAGGCGCCAGACTGGCCTTGACCTATCAGAACGAACGCTTCCAGGAACGGCTCGCCAGGTTTGCCGCCGAATTCGACAGTTCGCTGATTTTTCCCTGCGACGTCACCGAGGATGCCCAGGTCGACAAACTGTTCGCCGATCTGGCGGCCCACTGGGAAGGGCTCGACGGACTGGTGCATTCCATCGCCTTCGCTCCGACCGTGGCGATCGAGGGCGATTTTCTCGACGGCATTTCGCGCGAGGCGTTCCGCACGGCGCACGACGTCTCCTCCTACAGCTATCCCGCCCTGGCCAAGGCGGCGCGGCCCCTGCTGCTCAAGGGCAACCATGCGGCCCTGCTGACGCTGACCTATCTCGGCGCCGACCGTACCATGCCCAACTACAACACCATGGGCCTGGCCAAGGCCAGCCTGGAAGCCGCCACGCGCTATCTGGCCTTCTGCCTGGGGCCGCGGGGCATCCGCGCCAACGCCATCTCCGCCGGTCCGATCAAGACCCTGGCGGCTTCGGGAATCGGCGATTTTTCCAAGCTGCTCGCCTACAACGCGCACCACGCCCCGCTGCGCCGCAACGTGAGCATCGAGGAAGTCGGCAACGCCGCGGCCTTCCTGCTCTCCGATCTGGCGAGCGGCATCACCGGCGAAATCCTGTACGTCGACGGTGGGCTGAACACCACCGCGCTGGGCAATACCGACCCGCTGCCGCAATGAGATCATGAGGGCACGGAAGTCTTCGGTTCCTCCGTGTTTTCCCGGAGCGTGCGGGTTTCCCGCTCATCCGCCGCGGGCGCCTGGGGATCGGGGCCGGTACTGAGCCTGGGCCTGGGCTGTCGCTGAGGCTAGGGTGAAAATCCTCATCATCGGCGGCACGCATTTCATCGGTCCCGCCGCGAGCCGGCGATTGGCGCAATCCGGTCACGAAGTCACCTTGTTTCACCGACGGTTTTCCCCGGACGTTCCATATCCTCAAATCCAGGGGGATTGCCGGCATACGGACGATCTGTACCGCGCCCTGGAAGCCGTGAATCCGGACGCGATTCTCCATATGGTCGCCTGGTCCCAAGGCCAAATCCACGCTCTGGAGCGGGCGCTGCAAGGCAGGAAGATACGCGCCGTCATTTTGTCCAGCCTCGACGTCTACAAGGCATACGAGGTGTTCAACCGATGGTCGGATGCCCCCGTCGTTCCCTTGCCCCTGGATGAACGATCGCCGCTGCGCGATGTTCTCTATCCGTATCGCGGCCGGCTGGACACGGACTTTGCTCATGATTACGAAAAGATTCTGGTGGAAAGAGCGGCCTTGCGCAGCGCGCTTCTCGATGTCGTCATTCTGAGGCTCGGCATGGTCTACGGAAGGAACGACCCCAATCACCGTTTTTTGGCGCCGATCCGGCCCATGCGCCGGAACGCGGAACGAATCGAATTGCCGGAAGGCATGGCGCGGTTCCGCGCCAGCAAGTGCCATGTCGAGGACGTTGCCCATGGCATGAAATTGGCCATGGAAAGCGCTGTCGCGAAGGAAATCTACAATCTTGCCGCCCAGCCGACGCCGACCGAACTGGAATGGCATCAGCGGATCGCGAAGCTCATGAATTGGCGTGGCGAGATCGTCATCGTCGGCAGGCCGGCCATGCCGGATGAGGGGAACACCGCGCAGCATTTGATCGCGGAAACGGGCAAAATACGCAGGGAATTGGGCTACGGCGAGCTTTTCTCGATGGACGACGGTCTTGTCGACACGATTCATTGGGAATTGGAAAATGAACCGGAGAACGTCGCCTGAGCCGCTCGGGTCTCCTTGAGGATCGCGCTTTCATCCTGTCCGGGATGATTTTATTTCCTCCTGGCCGGCGGCAGGTCGGTGCAGCTACCCGCCGCGACTTCCGCCGCCAGGCCGATCGATTCGCCGAGCGTCGGATGCGGGTGGATGCTGCGGCCAACGTCCTCCACGTCGCAGCCCATCTCGATGGCCAGCGCGATTTCGCCGATCATGTCGCCGGCCGCCGGGCCGACGATGGCGCCGCCGATCACCCGCTTCGTCTCACTGTCGAAAACGAGCTTGGTGAAGCCGTAATCGGCGCCGTTGGCGATGGCGCGGCCGGAAGCGGCCCAGGGGAATCTGGCGACTTCGACCGCGCGGCCTTCCCTTTTCGCCTGCTCCTCGGTGAGGCCGGCCCAGGCGACTTCCGGCAGCGTGAAGGCGACGCCGGGAATGACCGTCGCGTCGAAGGCCGTCTTGTGTCCGGCGGCGACTTCCGCGGCGACGTGCCCTTCATGCACGCCCTTGTGCGCCAGCATCGGGTTGCCGACGACGTCGCCGACGGCGAAGATGTGCGGCACGCGGGTACGCATTTCCTTGTCGACCGGGAGGAAGCCGCGCTCGGTGACCTCGACGCCGGCTTTTTCCGCGCCGATCTTCCCGCCGTTCGGCGCGCGCCCGGCGGATTGCAGGATCAGGTCGTAGCGGACGGGTTCGGCTGGGGCGTTCTCGCCCTCGAAGCGGACGTACAGCCCGTCGTCCTTCGCTTCCACCGACACGGTCTTCGTTTTCAGCATGATCCTGTCGAAGCGCTGCCGGTTCTGCTTTTCCCAGACCTTGACGGCGTCGCGGTCGGGCACCTGCATCAGGCCGTCGAGCATTTCCACGACCTCGACGCGGGCGCCGAGCGCCGAATAGACCGTGGCCATTTCCAGGCCGATGATGCCGCCGCCGATGACCAGCATTTTTTGCGGGAGGAAGCGGAGTTCGAGCGCGCCGGTCGAATCGACGATACGCGCATCCCGCGGAAGGAAGGGCAGATGCACGGGCGAACTGCCGGCGGCGATGATGCATTTTTCGAAGCGGATGATTTTCTTCTCGCCGGTTTTTTCCTGGCCCGCGCCCTGCGTCCCTTCGACCTCCACGTGATGGGCGTCGAGAAAGGCGCCGATCCCGCGCACGAGCTCGACCTTGCGCGCCCTGGCCATGCCGGCAAGCCCCGTGGTCAGCTTGCCGACGACCCTGGCCTTGTGCGCGCGCAGTTGGTCGAGGTCGATCCCCGGCTTGGCGAAAGCGACGCCGCAGCTTGAGACCTGCGCCGCCTCTTCGATGACGCCGGCCACGTGCAGCAGGGCTTTCGACGGGATGCAGCCGACATTGAGGCAGACGCCGCCGAGCGTGCCGTAGCGTTCGACGATGACGGTCTTGAGGCCCAGATCCGCCGCGCGAAAGGCCGCCGAATAGCCGGCCGGACCGCCGCCGAGGACGAGCAGCTCGCAGTCGAGGTCGGCGGCGGGATCCGCCCTCTCCCCCGGCCCCTCTCCCGCAAGCGGGCGAGGGGAGTCCACGGTTTTCCCCTCTCCCACTTGTGGGAGAGGGTGCCCCGAAGGGGCGGGAGAGTGCGGCGCAGCCGTCTCCAGCACTTCGATCCGCGCGATGACGCTGCCTTCCGACACCCGGTCGCCCAACTTCACCAGCACTTCCTTCACCACGCCGGCTGCCGTCGACGGCACATCCATCGTCGCCTTGTCGGATTCGAGCGTACACAGCGAGTCGTCGACCGCGACGGTATCGCCCGTCTTGACCGCGATGTCGATGATCGGCACGTCCTTGAAATCGCCGATGTCGGGGACTTTGATGTCGATGGATTGAGCCATGTTTTGATTCCTCAAACGTTGGAAGACGGATCTTGCGCGACGACAGGAAGAAATTCCTTTTCTGCCTTCGCCGCCAAACCAACCCAATGACTACCGTTGCCATTGTCCTCGACTGTGAGCAGATCATAGGTTTGGATCATTTTCAGCAAGGAGGAATGCCTGTAATTCTTTGGAGAAAATGCCGGATCGGTGCGTTTGAGGTATTGCCCCAATGCCGTCAAGAGTACCTTGCCATCCGGCGAGTCGCTGACGAGTTGCGATACGGCTTTTACCATGAAAAGAGGTCTGTCTTTTTCTTCCTGTTTCTTTTGGCTTTGTGCTGGAGGCGAAGCATCGGCAACTTTTTCAAGCGCATCTTCCTTGCGGAGAAGCAACAGAATGCCGTTCGCAACCTCTGGCTTCCACTCGAAAAACTGATCACACGCTTTGCGTAATGGCTCGGGTGTTTTTGTTTCCCCAATGAGACAGACAATCGCGCCACGCTCGCGCAGCTTTCGGCAAAGACAGGTGAAATCGGAATCGCTGCTCACCAGGCAGAAGATATCGACCAGTCCGTCAAACAGCGATTCCTGCGCATCAAGCGCCAGCGCGATATCCGACGTGTTCTTGCCGGAAACATATTGGTATTGCAGGCAGGGCGTAAACGCCTGTCGCACCATAGCCCCCTGCCATTTGTTGGATAGAGTGTTCAGGTTGCCGTAACCGCGCCGCAGGACGATGCGGCCGAACCGAGCCGCCATCAGCAATGCGTACTCCAGGATGCCGGGCGAGACGTTGTCGCAATCGACCAAGACAGCTACTCGGGTTTCGTCCTTGTCTTCCATGTGCTCATTTCGTCAATGCGACGGGAATGTAAGGGCTGGCGGGATTGAAGCTCAGTTTCTGGGTGGACGGAGAGAGCACCAGATCCATCATTTCCATGGGCACCGCGCCCAATAGCGGTTCGTCACCGAGCACCAGGGCGGATAGATCGCAATGACGCCCGTCAAACCACACCCGCAACGGCCCTATCATGGGTGCGACCGCGCGACGAGCATTTGCCAGCACCACTTCTCGCGTGCTGGCTTCTTCCGTGTCGAAACCCAGTTGCGTTGCGATGTGTTCCGGTATGCTCAGGAACACGGAACCCGAATCCACCAGAGCGGAAACCTGGAGCATTCTTTTATTGAACAGGTTTTCGAGTTTCAGATCGGCGTAGGTCAAGCCCATCCTGTCCTCCCCTGGATTACAGCGTCACCCGCCGGAAATCCCCCGGCAAGCGCGCCAGATGCGCATGGAAGCGCGTCGCCAGCGCGCCGTCGATGACCGGCACGTCCTGGAAATCGCCGATGTCGGGAACTTTGA
The DNA here is from genome assembly GCA_031279425.1 of Accumulibacter sp. Lineage (GTDB taxonomy): Bacteria > Pseudomonadota > Gammaproteobacteria > Burkholderiales > Rhodocyclaceae > Propionivibrio. Next base: position 7,908 of record JAITIQ010000032.1, on the reverse strand, counting down.
GGTCGATGAGTTGGGTCATGGAGTTTCCTTGCCGAGGCTGTTGGCGATGGGGTGTGCCCAATCATGGATTGCATGATAGGTTTTCACGATACGCCCGGAGTTTGCACGGAAAAGCAACTTGGGTTCTTCGTGCTCGACCGAGTTGTCATAAACGTATACACGATCAACGAACGTGGCAACCGCCGCGCAATTTGAAATGGATTTTGCGTATCTACTGATGATTTTCTGGATCGGCACATCGTGACCACCCTCCATGACTCTCCGTGCAATCCGCGCGGCGTTGATCGAGGGATGATCCGTTCCTACAAAGAACACGCGGACAAAAAAGTCTTTGGCCTTGGCGCGTTCGATGAACTCCACCTTGTCCGGCGCGGACAGCACGCTTTCAAATGCCATGCTTCCGCCACGCCTCAGACAGATTTCACGTCGTTCGCTGGCCAATTGCGCGGCTTTCAGAACGGCATCGGGCGAATTCCAATCACCAAACACATCGCGCGCCAGATGGTCGGGATTGATATATGTACAACCTTCAATCCAGCGATGCTGAAGCACTTGAGTGGTCAACGACGTTTTCCCGGAGCCGTTCGGTCCGGCAATGACGATCAAGGTCGGATGCGGACTCGTATCCAAGATGCTATCCGCGTGTTCCAGTTCTCTGCCTGTGCGCCGCCAGCGCGGCTTTCGCTTCCCGTTCGAGCGTGAAGCGAAGTGCCGCGTCGGCGCGCGCGGCGCGCTCCCGCGCTTTTGCCGCGACCGCGCTCATGATCGTGCCAAGCTGCTCGTCCGTTGGCTCGCGGTGCTGATCGAGAAACGGGGCGGCAACGTATGAGCCGTCGATTCCCGTGGCCTGCAAGAGGAGAGTCTGCCGCTTCGCCTGGTCTGAGCCAGGATTCATTGCCAGGCCGGTTGCGACCACCGTGACGCGCATATCTTCGCCCAGGTCTTCGTCGTAAACTGCGCCCAAAATGATGCGCGCATCATCGGCGATAAATTCGCGCACGGTGTCCATGACCTCGATAACTTCCTCCATCCTCAGGTTGCGCGATGCCGTGATGTTGAGCAGCACGCCCCCGGCCTCGGCACCCGGAAGATTGATGAGTTCGAGCTGCGAGATGGCATCTTTGGCGGCGATGCGCGCACGGTCGACGCCCGAAGCGCAGGCCGATCCCATCATGGCCCTGCCTTTCTGGCTCATCAGGATGCGCACGTCCTCAAAGTCGACGTTGACGAAGCCCGGAAAATTCATGATCTCGGCGATACCGCCGACGACATGGCGCAGCGCCTCGTCGGCAGCCTTGAAGTCTTCGATCATCGACACGTTCTCGCCGAGCGCATCCATCAGCCGCTCGTTGGACACGACGATCAGCGAATCGACGTGCTTCTGCAATTCGACGATGCCGGCTTCGGCGGTCTTGATGCGCTCGCCCTCGAAGCCGAACGGCCTGGCGACTACGGCGACGGTCAGGACGCCCATCCCGTGGGCGATCTCGGCGACCACCGGGGCCGCGCCAGTGCCAGTGCCGCCGCCCATGCCCGCGACAATGAAGACCATGTCAGCCCTCTTTAAGGCTTCGGCGATCTGTTCGCGCGCGCCGGCAGCCGCGTCGCGGCCGACTTCCGGCTTGCCGCCGGCACCCGAGCCGGTTGTACCCAGGCACAGTTTTCTGTGCGCAACGCTGCGCTTCAATGCCTGCGCGTCGGTGTTGGCGGCAATGAACTCGACGCCCATCACCCCTTCGCGAATCATGTGATCGATCGCGTTGCAGCCAGCGCCGCCGATGCCGATCGCTTCGATCACGGTTTCGGACGTATTTTTCGTCACAAGGTCACTCTTCGAAAATCCGCCAGGAGTTGCGCCAGATGCGCGTTGAAGCGCGTCGCCAGCGCGCCGTCGATGACGCGATGGTCGGCGGAAAGCGAGAGCGGCAGGATGAGGCGCGGGACGAATTCCCTGCCGTTCCATACCGGCTTCGTCAGCGAGCGGGAAACGCCGAGGATCGCCACTTCCGGCGCATTGACGATCGGCGAGAAGGCGGTGCCGCCGATGCCGCCGACGCTGGAAATGGTGAAGCAGGCGCCCTGCATGTCGGCCGGGCCGAGCTTGCCGTCGCGCGCCTTTTTGGCCAAGTCGCCGCATTCGGCGGCCAACTGGCTCACCGATTTCCGGTCGACGTTGCGGATCACCGGCACGACCAGGCCGTTCGGCGTGTCGGCGGCGAAGGCGAGGTGGTAGTACTTCTTCAGCACCAGACTGACTTCGCCGTTTTCGTCCATCGTCAGCGAACTGTTGAATTCGGGAAACTTCTTCAGCGCCATCTCGCAGGCCTTGATCAGGAAGGCGAGCAGGGTGATCTTCGCGCCGGATTTCTCGTTCTCCTTGTTCATCGCCAGGCGGAAGGCTTCCAGATCGGTGATGTCGGCGTCTTCATGGTAGGTGACGGCGGGGATCATCACCCAGTTGCGCGCGAGATTTTGCCCGGAAATCTTCTTGATGCGCGAGAGCGGCTGTGTTTCGATCGGTCCGAACTTGGTGAAATCGATCTTCGGCCACGGCAGGAGATCGAGGCCGCCGCCGAGGTTTGGCACGGCGCTTGGGCCAGCCCGCATGACGCCCTTGACGAAGGCGGAAACGTCCTCTTTCAGGATGCGCCCCTTGGGGCCGCTGGCCGTGACCCTGCCGAGATCGACGCCGAGTTCGCGGGCGAACTGGCGCACCGACGGGCTGGCGTGCGTCTTGCTGTCGATCCGGCGTTCGACGGGCTGCGAGACGCGCGGCGCCGGAAGCGGGGCGCGCGGCGTGGGCGGAGCGGGTGGAACAGGTGGCGCGTCCGCCGGTTTGGCGACGGCCGGGGCTTCGTCGGTGGCCGGCTCCAGCAAGGCGATGACCGTACCTTCCGAGACGCGGTCGCCCAGGGCCACGCGCAACTCTTTGACCACGCCCGCCCGCGGCGCCGGCACATCCATCGTCGCCTTGTCCGATTCCAGGGTGACGAGCGGCGCGTCCGCCTCGACGGCATCGCCGGCCTGGACGCACAGTTCGATGACCGGGACGAGGGAGAAATCACCGATGTCCGGGACCTTGACTTCGATTGCCTGACTCATGAGAAACTCCTTCAAACCGTCACCGGGTTCGGCTTGCCCGCGTCGATGCCGTATTTCACGATGGCTTCGGCGACCTTGCCGCGCTCGATGGCCCCGTCGTCCGAGAGCGCCTTCAACGCGGCCAGCGCGATCCAGCGCCGGTCGACCTCGAAGAAGTGGCGCAGCGCGGCGCGCGTGTCGGAGCGCCCGAAGCCGTCGGTGCCCAGGGTGACGTAGCGCCGGTCGATGAACGGACGGATCTGCTCGGCATACAGGCGCACGTAGTCGGTGGCGGCGATCACCGGGCCCGGCGTTCCGGCAAGGCATTGTTCGACGTGGCTCTGTCTGGGCTCCTGCGAGGGATGCAGCATGTTCCAGCGCGCCGCGTCCTGGCCGTCGCGGGCCAGTTCGTTGAAGCTCGGGCAGCTCCACAGGTCGGCCTCGACGCCCCAGTCGGCCTTGAGCAGATCGGCGGCGGCGATGACTTCGCGGAAGATGGCGCCCGAACCGAGCAGTTGCACGCGCGGCGCCTCCTTGTTCGTCCCGGCGCCCTGGCGGAAGAGGTACATGCCCTGGATGATGTCCCGCTCGGCGCCCGCGGGCATCTCGGGATGCTCGTAGTTTTCGTTCATCACCGTCAGGTAATAGAAAACGTCGCGCTGTTCCACGAACATGCGGCGCATGCCCTCATGCATGATCACCGCGATCTCGTAGGCGAAGGTCGGGTCGTAGCTGATGCAGTTGGGGACGAGGCCGGAAAGGATCGGCGAGTGGCCGTCCTCGTGCTGCAAGCCTTCGCCGTTCAGCGTGGTGCGTCCGGCCGTGCCGCCGACGAGGAAGCCGCGCGCGCGCTGGTCGCCCGCCGCCCAGCACAGATCCATGGTGCGCTGGAAGCTGAACATCGAGTAGCAGATATAGAAGGGAATCATCTGCACGCCGTGGATCGAGTAGGAAGTCGCGGCGGCGATCCAGTCGCTCATCGCGCCCGCCTCGTTGATCCCTTCCTGCAGCACCTGGCCGGTCTTCGATTCCTTGTAGAACATCAGTTGGTCGTGGTCTTCCGGCACGTATTTCTGGCCCTCCTGGCTCCAGATGCCGATCTGGCGAAAGAGGCCCTCCATGCCGAAGGTGCGCGATTCGTCCGGGACGATCGGCACCACGTGGCGACCGATGTTCCTGTCCTTGAGCATGATGTTGAGCGCGCGCACGATGGACATCGTGGTCGAGATTTCGCGCCCCGCGCCGGAAGCCTTCAAGAGCGGCTCGAAAGCCTCGATCCGCGGGATTTCGAGCGGCTCGGCCCTGGACCGGCGCTGCGGCAGGTCGCCGCCCAGCGCGGCGCGGCGCTCGCGCATGTATCGGAGTTCCTCCGACCCCTCCGCGAACTTGAGATAGGGCAGGGCATCGACTTCATCGTCGGCGATCGGCAGCCGGAAGCGGTTGCGAAAGCCGATCAGCTCGTGGTGATCGAGCTTTTTCTGCTGGTGCGAGATGTTCATCGCCTCGCCGCCCTCGCCCATGCCGTAGCCCTTGATCGTCTTGGCCAGGATCACCGTCGGCTGGCCCGGATGCTCGGCGGCGGCCTTGAAGGCGCTGTAGATCTTGAAGATGTCGTGGCCGCCGCGGTTCAATTGCCAGACGTCGGCGTCGGTCCAGTCGGCCACCAGCTCCTTCAATTCCGGCGTGTTGAAGAACGCCTCGCGCACGTAGGCGCCGTTTTTCGCCTTCATGGTCTGGTAATCGCCGTCGACCAGCTCCATCATGCGTTTTCTCATCAGGCCCTTCCTGTCGCGCTCGAAGAGCACGTCCCAGTGCCGGCCCCAGATCAGCTTGATGACGTTCCAGCCGGCGCCGCGGAAGGTGCCTTCCAGTTCCTGGATGATCTTGCCGTTGCCGCGTACCGGCCCGTCGAGGCGTTGCAGATTGCAGTTGATGACGAAAATCAGATTGTCGAGCTTCTCGCGCGCGGCCATGCCGATGGCGCCGAGCGCTTCGACCTCGTCGGTCTCGCCGTCGCCGAGGAAGGCCCAGACCTTGCGGTCCTGCGCCGGAATGATGCCGCGGCTTTCCATGTAGCGCATGAAGCGCGCCTGATAGATCGCCTGGATCGGGCCGAGCCCCATGGACACCGTCGGAAACTGCCAGAAATGCGGCATCAGCCACGGGTGAGGGTAGGACGACAGGCCTCGGCCGCCGGTTTCCTGGCGGAAATTGTCGAGCTGCTCCTCGCTGAGCCGGCCCAACTGGAAGGCGCGGGAATAGACGCCCGGAATCGAATGGCCCTGGAAGAAGACGAGGTCGCCGCCGTGTTTTTCCGTGGGCGCGCGCCAGAACCAGTTGAAGCCGACTTCATAGAGCGCCGCCTGCGAGGCGAACGAGGCGATGTGGCCGCCGACGTTGCTGTTCTTGTTGGCGCGCACGACCATGGCCATGGCGTTCCAGCGGACGAAGTTGCGGATGCGGATTTCCAGGGTGGCGTCGCCGGGATAGATCGGCTGGTTCTCGACGGGGATGGTGTTGACGTATTCGGTGGTCGCGCTGTACGGGATGTCGATGCCTTCCTCGCGCGCCTCGGCGATCAGCTTCTCGATCAGAAAATGGGCGCGCTCGACGCCTTCGTGCTCGATGACGCCGGCCAGCGCGCCTAGCCATTCCAGGGTCTCCCGCGGGTCGGGATCGTCTTCCGCAAGGGGAAGGAACTGTTTCTGAGGTAGTGCCATGACGGGTCTCCTGGTCTGCGGATGGATGGCGTGCGCCCTGTCATTCTAAACGAATGGCGTGAGAACAGGACGACACGGCCGCGCCGGCGAGGCGCGAGTGACGGCACATGCGCGGCGAAGAATTCCGGCCGGCAGAGGCCGTGTGTTCTGGCGGGCGCGGCGGTTCTCGCCGTATTCGCGTGTGCGGCCGCAACAGCCGCCACGATCACCGGCGCGGTCCGGCCATGCGCTCTCGCCGGGTCAATCCCCGTCCGTCCTGTGCTCTTCCAGATAGTGACGGACATCCTCCGCGCTCATCGGCACGGCATGGTGGAAGCCCTGGATGACTTCGCAGTGCAGCGCCTCGAAAAAGCGCCATTGCTCCTCGGTTTCCACGCCCTCGGCGATGACGAGCAGATGCACGGCGTTGGCCACGGCGGCGATGGTGGAGATCATCGTGTCGATCTTGACTTCGCCGATGCGCGAGGTGAGGATCGAGCCGATCTTGATGGCGTCGACCGGATATTCCAGCAGATTGGCCAGGGCCGACGGCTCGGCCTGCAGCTTGTCGATGATGACCTGCACGCCCATGTCGCGCAGATGCTTCAGGGCGCGCGTGGATTGCGAACTGTTTTTCAGGAACACGTATTCCGAGACTTCGAAGGCCAGGCAGAACGGCGGCAGGCTGTGCCGGCCCAGCGCGCGCTCGACTTCACCGACGAAACCGACGCGCTCCAACTGCTGCGGGGAGACGTTGAGCGAGATCCGCCCGAAAGACAGCTTCGCTTCATGCCACTCGCTGGCGCAGGCGCAGGCCAGGTCGAGCATGCGCAGGTCGATCTTCGCCAGCAGCCCGGATTGCGCCGCGGGTTCGAGGAAAACCTGCGGGGACAGGAGCTTGTGTTCGGGGTGCGCCCAGCGCGCCAGCGTTTCGAGGTAGAGCACCGCGCGCGCGTCGGTGTGGAACATCGGCTGGAAGTAGGGTCTGAACTGATTCTCGTCCAGCGCGGTTTGCAGTTCGCTGATCAGGCGTTCGGTGTGGATGATCTTGTCGTGCAGGCGGTGCTCGAAGAAGCGGTATTGCATCCCGCCCGAGGATTTGGCGAGATACATCGCGGCATCGGCGTTCTTGATGATGTCCTCCACGTTGCCGGGTTCCTCGTTCCGGCGTTCCGGGAAAGTGACGATGCCGATGCTGCTGTTGATCTTGAGATCGTGGCCGACGAGATTGACCGGTTTCTTCAGCCGGTCGAGGATGTCCTGCGCCAGTATGGCCGCCCACTCCGGCTGCTCGATGTCGACCATGACCACGGCGAACTCGTCGCCGCCCAGGCGCGCGGCGGTGTCGGTTCCGCGCACCCGCTCCTGCAGGATTCGCGCCATGTGCACGAGCAACGCGTCGCCCACCGCGTGGCCCAGGGTGTCGTTGATGTGCTTGAATTTATCGAGGTCGAAGAAGAGCAGCGCGCCATATTTGCCGGAACGTTTGGAAAGCGACAGCGCGTGCTGCAACTGCTCGTTGAACAGGCTGCGGTTGGCCAGCCCGGTCAGCGGGTCGTGGTGCGCCATGTGCTGCAATTGGGCCTGCGCCTGCCGGCGCTGCTCCACTTCCTGGGAAAGCTCGCCGGTCCGCTCGGCGATGCGCTGTTCCAGCGTCTCGTGGATGTCGCGCAGTTCCTGTTCCGTCTTGCGGCGCACTTCGACTTCGTGCTGCAACTCCGTCATGTTGTTGTTGATCGCGTCGGCCATCTCGTTGAACGTGGAAGCGAGCGAAGTGATTTCGTCCCTGTACTTGAAGTGGAATCGGAAATTCTTTTCACCCAGGCTGAAACGGTTGAAGCCGTCGTTCAGCCAGCCGAGCTTCTTCGACAGGTACGATGCCATCCAGATGGCGATGAAGATCACCAGAACGATCAGCACCGCGGTCGAAAAGGACAGCGTGGACGCCATCTGTTCCATGTCCTGGTACAGCATCCGGTCGGCGGCCTCGCCGTTGGAGACCATCGAAGCGTTGGCGGCCTGAATGATTCCGCCCAGGCGTTCCTTCGATTCGGTCGCGGCGCGGTGGAATTCGTCGACGTTGGCGCCGATGGTGACGATGCCGAAGCCGCGTCTGTTGCCCGCCACC
>JAITIQ010000260.1 GCA_031279425.1 Accumulibacter sp. | reverse complement strand
AGCACGATCATCGTCGTCACCCACGCGCCGGAAGTCGCCGCCCACGCGGAGCGGACGATCGTCCTGGAACACGGGAAAATCGCCCGCGTCGCGCGCGGCGGCGAAATCCTGGCTGCTCCAGCGCGCGTGGCGGGCGGGAGCGCGGCGTGAAGACGGGAAGGCCGCGATTTTCTCCTCCTCCGCTCGGCGGGGGAGGGTGGCCGAAGGCCGGAAGAGGGCGTTGTGCCAATCGGCGCGAAACGCCGCAGGATGACTTTTGCGGCAAAGCGGGGAACGACGCCCTCTCCCGCCCCTGCCGGGGCACCCTCCCCCACCAAGCGGGGGAGGGGAAGGCACGCCGTACTGAGGAGATCAACGATCGTATGGGCACTCTCCCCCGTCAAGTGGGGGAGGGGAAGGTCGCCCGTCCAACGTCCTGTGCACGATCGTCGGGCACCCTCGCCGCCCAAGCGAGGGAGGGGAAGGCAAGCGGCTTCACGGACTGGAAAAGGCCTTGGGTCGCAAGCTTGCCTGACACGGCGGCGACCTGATTTCAATGCAATGGAACAATGGAAAATTGAACTGTGGTTTTTTCTTGAAACAGATACCGATCCTGAAAAGAGGGCCGTATGTTTGAGAAGTTCCTGCACAATCCCCGCAAGCCCCAGGGGGCCGGGGGGTGGTTTTGGGTTTCCCTGATGAACTGGGGGCACGAGCCGTTGTCCCGGTGGGGTTTGAGCCACCTTGCCATCAAGCCGGGGGATCATATTCTGGACATCGGCTGCGGGGGCGGCAGGAACGTGGCGCGGATGCTGAAACGGGCGCCGGAGGGCCGGGTCTGCGGGCTGGATCATTCGGAGGTCTGCGTGGAAAAAACCCGGCGGCTGAACCGGCGGGCGGTCCGCGTGGGGCGGGCGGAGATCCGGCTGGGCAGCGTGTCGGAGAACCCCTGGCCGGACAACGGTTTTGACGTGGTTACCGCCTTTGAGACGATCTACTTCTGGCCGAATTTCGCCAAAGACCTTGGGGAGGTCCGGCGAGTGCTGAAACCGGGGGGTATTTTTTTTATCTGCAACGCGATGAATGTCCCGGAGGAAGGGGAGGCGCCCTATCAGTTCTGGGTAAAAAAACTGGGCCTGAAAACCTTTACTCCATCGGATTTCCGGAAATATTTGACCGAAGCGGGGTTTGGCGAAGTAAACGTCACCGGCGAGGGCAAGGGCCGGGTCTGCGTCAGCGCATTGGCAAAGAAGGGGTAAGGGCATGAAAACAGGCAAGCTGTTTGGTTTCTGGGTTATCGCCGCCGGACTGCTGTATTTCCTGATCCCGCTGGTTTTCCCGATCTGCGAGTCGACCGGCGGAATGCCCATGCGCTGCTTCTGGTCGGCGCGCGCCGAAATGGGCGTCGGCGCGGCGGTGATCTTCGGCGGCATCTTCTACCTTGGTACGAAAAACACGCAAAGGCGCGTCGGCCTCTGCCTGATGATCGGCGTCCTGGCCTGCCTGGGCGCGGCCATCCCGCTCTTCCTCATCGGCGTCTGCGATCACCACGGCGCGCCCTGCCGGACGGGAACCCTGCCGGCGTGGGTGATCGCCAGCGGCTTCCTGTTGATCTCCGCTTGGGGCAATGCCTGGCGCTTGTCCAGACGGGATGACTCATCCGGCCCGGAGGCGGAACATGCCTGAAGCCGCCTTCACCCTGCGCCGTCTCGCCTGGAACAACCTGCAACGCCGTCCCTTCCGGAGCGCCAGTCTGGCCGGCATGGTCGCCCTCTTCGCCTTCACCCTGTTCGCCGGGACGATCCTCAACGAAAACCTGGGCCGGGGCCTTGCCAGCCTCGCCGAACGCCTGGGCGCGGACTTGCTCGTCGTTCCCCACGGCTACGACAAGGAGGCCCAGGCCGCGCTCCTGCGGGGCGAGCCGAGCACCTTCTACATGAAGGCCGAGCTCCTGGACAAGGTGCGCCGCCTGCCCGGCGTTCTCCAGGCGTCGCCCCAGTTTTTCCTGGCCTCGCTCGACGCCGCCTGCTGCACTTCCAAGGTGCAGATCATCGGCTACGATCCGGCGAGCGATTTCCTCGTGCGCCCCTGGACCCGGGAAAACCGGGGCGCGCTGGAAAGCGGCCAGATCGTGGTCGGTTCCCGGATCATCACCGAAGTGGGCGGCGAAGTCACCCTGTTCGGCACGGCCTTCACCATCGCCGGCAAAATGGAAGCCACCGGCATGGGCTTCGATACCTCGGTATTCATGACCCTCGACGACGTCTACGGCCTGGTGCGAAAGGCCGGACTGGCGGAAGGCGACCCCGACGAGGCGAACCGGTTCATTTCCTCGATCGCCATCAAGACCGGGCCGGACCATTCGCCGAAGGACATCGGCAACGAACTGATGCGCCGCCACGCCATCGACTACGACCTTGATCTGGTGCTGACCAAGAACCTCGTTTCCGACATCGCCGCCCGCCTGAAAAGCGTTTCCTCGCTGACCTGGACGCTGGCCGCCGTGTTCTGGACGCTCGCGCTGCTCGTCATGGCCATCGTCTTTTCCTCGACCGTAAACGAGCGTAAACGGGAACTCTCCATTTTCCGCATCCTGGGAGCCAGCCGCTCCTGGCTCGGCCGCATGATCCTGCTCGAAGCCTGTTTCATCGGCATCGGCGGCGCGCTGATCGGCCTCTTGGCCGCCGCGCTCCTCATGTTCCCGTTTTCCACGCTCATCTTCCAGGCCATTGGCCTGCCTCATCTCCAGCTTTCCTGGGGCATGATCCTGGCCTACGCGCTGGCGGTGCTCTTGCTGGCCGGGGCGGCCGGGCCGCTGGCCAGCATCTATTCGGCCCTGTCGATCACCCGCTTCGACATTCATCCAACCTTGCGCGAGGGAGAGTGATGCTTCTGGAAATCAATGGCCTGCGAAAGGAATATGAACGCGGCGAACACCGTTTCGCGGCGGTGGACGATCTGTGCCTGAGACTGGAGCGGGGCGAGTTCGTCTGCCTTTTCGGACGTTCCGGCAGCGGCAAGACCACCTTGCTGAACATGATCGCCGGCCTCATCACCCCCGATTCCGGCGAGATACTGTTCGACGGGGTCGGGCTGTATTCCCTCGACGATCCGGCGAGAACCGCCTGGCGCAACGAAAAGCTCGGCTACATGCCGCAGGGCGCGAGCCTGCTGTCGAACCTCTCCGTCCTGGACAATATCCGGCTGCCCTTCCATCTCCAGCCCCGAAGCGGCGGAAGCCTCGAAAAAGCCAGGGAGCTGACGCGCGAGCTTGGCATCTCCCGGCTGGAAAAAAGCTATCCGTCCGCGCTTTCCGGCGGCGAGATGAGGCGGGTCGCGCTGGCCAGGGCGCTGATGAATTCACCGGAACTCGTCATCGCCGACGAGCCCAGCAACGACCTCGACGCGCAAACCGCCCGGGAAATGGCTTCCCTGCTCTCCGTCCTGAACGGCCGGGGCTGCGCCTTCCTGGTGGCGACCCACGACCAGGAACTCGGCCGCCTGGGCAGAACCCTGGAAATTGCCAACGGAAGGCTGCTGGATCAAGACCATGCAACAGAAGACAGAGAGGTATCCAATGTTCAGTAATCAGACGAGCGCCAACGCGGATCACAGACTACCAACCATGGAACAGGAGAGCGAGATGTGTTCAGTGTTCAGTAATCAAACCGACGTCGATGCGGACCACAGACGATATACGACCAAGCGGGCGCTCTGTCTTCCGTCCTCTGTCTTCCGTCCTCTGCTGGTATTCCTGATGACGTTTGCCTTCAGTGGCTGGGCCCTGGCCGACATCGCTCTGCCGCCGCCGCGGACGGAAGGCGGCATGGGCCTGTTCGAGGCCCTGAAGAAACGCGCTTCGGTTTCCGGAAGCGATCTCTCCGCCGCCGAAATCAAGCTGGAGGATCTCGGCACGGTGCTGTGGGCGGCCACCGGCCTCAACCGGGGGACGAAAGGCTGGACGGTGCCCATGGCCAACGGCCTGCCGCCCTACTGCCGAATCTATGTCGCCGGCAACGACGGCGTCTGGCGCTACGATTGGGCGACCCACTCCCTGAAGGAGCTGTCGAAGGAGAACATCAAGGGCGGGATCGCCGCGCAAAGCTTCGTCAAAAGAGCGTTCTACGTCCTGATCCTCGTTGCGGACGGCGAAATCCTGGCGACGCTGAACAATGAAAAAGACGCCGCCGAATTCAGCCAGGTCGCGGCGGGAGCCATGTCGCAAAACATCTATCTCGCGGCCGCGGCCCTGAAACTGGGAACCCGCTACATCCATTCCATCCACCGCGAAGCCATCCGATCGGCGCTCAAGCTGCCCCAGGGCGATGAGCCGATCAGCCTGATGCTGTTGAGCAAATGACGCTGGCCGCCACAGGAGAAGCACACATGCCCCAGAAGGAATGGGTTGCCGGAATCAACGGCCATCGAATTCGCGTGGTCAACACCTGGACAGGCGGAACACATCTGTACATCGACGGCGAGCGCAGAAACAGCAATCGCGGTCTTTTTGCCATGGACTGGACCCCCTGGTTATCGGCTCGCACAGTTCCCGACGACCCCGAAAGCGAGCTCGTAGAGGTGTATGTAAAAGCCAGGCTCGCCGTCAAAGCGCAAATTCATGTCAATGGACACCATCTTGCCGGAGACAGAGCTTGATGTTCCCATGCCATGTGCCTACGGCCAACGATCCAGGCATTGCGCCTTTATTTGGCGCCGCGCTCTGGTGATCGACATTCGACGAGAAAGGATTCAGGAAAATGTATACGCGTAAATTCGGATCGCCGCTCGCTTTCTGCCTCTGCCTGCTGGTCTCGTTCCTCTTCGCCGCCACGGCCACGGCGGCCCAGGAGAAGCGGAAATTCGAGAACTGGGTGGAAATCGCCGGGGCCATGGAGGCGTCCCTGAACCAGGCCTACGACGCCTATTTCCAGAAGGACATCGAAAAAGGCAAGGAATGGGTCAACGACGCCTATTTCGGCTATTACGAAAAGGAAGGCTTCGAGCGCACGGTGATGGCCTACATCTCCGGCAAGCGCGGCGCCCAGGTCGAATACCAGTTCACCATCATCAAGCAGATGATGAACGAACAGCGTCCCAACAAGGAAGTCCGGGCGGCGGTCGACGACCTGATCAAATGGTTGCAGGAAGACGCGCATCAGCTCGACGGCACCGAGGAAAGCGGCCTCTCCGTATTCCTGGCCGCGCTGGGCATCATCCTGCGGGAGGGGGTCGAAGCCATCCTGGTCATCGCGGCCATCGCCGCCTATCTGAACCGTTCGGGCAACGGCGCCAAGACCCGCGTCGTCTACCAGAGCGGAATCGCCGCCGTGGTGGTCAGTGTCCTGGCGGCCATCGGCCTGCAATACGTCTTCAACATCAGCGGCGCCAGCCAGGAGATCCTCGAAGGCGCGGCCATGCTCCTCGCCACCGTGGTCCTGTTTTGCGTCAGCAACTGGATGTTCGCCAAGGCCGAGGCCGAGGCCTGGAAGAATTACATCGAAGGCAAGGTCCAGGCGGCGGTGAGCACCGGCAGCAGCTTTGCCCTGGCGGCGGCGGCCTTCCTGGCCGTGTTCCGGGAAGGCGCCGAAACGATCCTCTTCTACCAGGCCATGCTCTCCGACGTCGAACAGCACACCGGCATGATCTGGGCCGGTTTCGGCCTCGGCAGCCTGGGCCTGGTGGCGGTGTTCATGATCATCCGCTACGGCTCGATGAGGCTGCCGCTCAAGCCTTTCTTCGTGGGCACCAGCATCCTGATGTACCTGCTGGCCATCGCCTTCGCCGGCGGCGGTGTCAAGGAACTCCAGGAAGGCGACGTCATCGGGGTCACTCCGGTCGACTTCATCGGCTCGGTGGATCTCCTGGGCATCTACCCGACGCTGGAAACCCTGCTGCCCCAGGCCGTCCTGATCGTGCTGGTGATCGCGTCCGTCATCTACTGCCGACGCAAGGCGAAGAGCGTTCCCGCCGGAGCAGCCGGTAGGTAATTCCAATTCATGGCCCGGCGGAAAATCATCATGCTCGCGAAACTCTGTCCGATCCTGCTCATTCTGCTGTTGGCCGCCGGCCCGCTCGGGGCGGCGGAGGCGGACAGTCCTCCGCCCGTTCCGCGCACGCCGGAGGAAGCCGAGGCGCAGCGCCGGAAAGCCGATGCCATGCGCCGGGAAGCGGAGCGGCGTCACGCGGAGGAAGAAGCCGGCTGCTACCGCCAGATCCGGGTCAACGATTGCCGCGACCAAGCCCGCGAGCGCCGCATCAGGACGCTGATCGAAGCGCGGCGGATCGAAACGCCGGCCATGGAGTTTCAGCGGGAGTCGAGGCGCGGGCAGGTCGAGGCGGAAAAGGACCGGCGGGCGGCCGAACGCTCCGCCCGGGAGGCCCGACAAGAAGAACGGGCGGCAAGCCATCGGGCCAAAGAGTCGGCCAGGGCGGACGAGCGGGAGCGAAAGCGGCTGGACAGGGAGCGCAAGGCGGAGGAAAACCGGAAGAAACGCGCTGAAAAGGAGGCCAAGCGGCGGCTGGAAGCGGAAAAACGCGCGAAAAAGCAGGCCGGGCGAAGCGAGAAAAAGGCTCGGGAACGCGCCCGCACGGAAGCGTCCGGGGTGGATGACCGGCAGCCCTGAGTCCCGTCGAGCCTGGACGAAGGGATTCGGCGTCTCGTTTTTCCGGCAGGATACCGGCGTTCCCGGGTTTTCCGAGGTGATCGCTCCTGTCTCGTTCGCCCTCGTTCGCCGGACTGCCGATTTTCGAGGTGGTGTGATACAGTTGTGTCCGGTTGTCGTCAGTTGCCGCACGGCATCGTTCTTCTGGAATGACGCATGACGTTAGCTCAACAATTTGCCGCTTATTCAGAGTGGCGCAGCCGGCTTGCGGAGAGTCTCTCCGATTTTCGCCGCTGGCTCGCTGACAATGAGCTCTCCGATGCCCAGATCGAGCCGCGCTTCGAGCGCCTGTTCGAAAAACTGCACGACGATCGCCTCAAGGTGGCGTTCGTCGCCGAATTTTCCCGTGGCAAATCGGAGCTCATCAACGCCATTTTCTTTGCCTGCCACGGCAATCGCATGCTGCCTTCGACGGTGGGACGCACGACGATGTGTCCCACCGAACTGATGTACGATCCCGGCCAGGAACCCCGCATCGATCTTTTGCCGATCGAGACCCGCGAAACCGATACCAGCATCAATGCGTATCGGAACCTTCCCGAGGCGTGGACTTCCCTGCCGCTCGCCATCGACTCGCCGAACGCTCTGCAGGAAACCCTGCTCTCCGTGAGCGAGGTGCGCCGGGTTTCCAGGGAGACCGCCACGCAGCTGGGTTTCCCCGAGGACGGCGAGCATGCCCTGCGGCCCGACGAGGAGGGCCTGGTCGAAATCCCGCGCTGGCGACACGCCGTGATCAATTATCCGCATCCGCTGCTGCAACAGGGATTGATCATCCTCGACACCCCCGGACTCAACGCCATCGGCGCCGAACCCGAGCTTACCCTGTCGCTGCTGCCCAGCGCCCACGCCATCCTGTTCATCCTGGCCGCGGACACCGGCGTGACCCAATCCGATCTCGACGTGTGGAACGACAACATCGGCTCGCAGGAAGGACAGGCCAAGGGACGCATCGTCGTGCTGAACAAGATCGACGGCCTGTGGGACGGATTGAAGTCGGAGACGGAAATCGCCGCCGAGATCGGGCGCCAGGTGAAGGATTGCGCGCATACCCTGGGGCTGCCGGCCAGCCGGATATTTCCGGTTTCCGCGCAGAAAGGCCTGGTGGCGAGGGTTTCCGGCGACGACGCCCTGCTCGAACGCAGCCGGCTGCCCCTGCTCGAATACGCGCTGTCGAACGAGCTGATCCCGTCCAAGCAGGACGTCATACTGGAGAACGCCGAAGCGGAATTCACCGACATCCACGGGCGCGTGACCGGCCTGCTCGAAGCGCGTCTTGCCGGCCTGCGCGAACAGTTGGGCGAACTGGCCGAGCTGCGCGGCAAGAACAAGGGGGTCGTGCAATACATGATGCGCAAGGTCTTGGGGGAAAAGGAGGAATTCGAAGCCGGCCTGCAGCGCTTCTACGCCGTGCGCAGCGTCTTCTCGCGGCTGACCAACCGGCTCTTCGGGCACCTCGGGCTCGATTCCCTGCGCGCGCTGATCGCGGCCACGCGCCAGGCGATGCTGGGCGCGACCCTGTCCGGCGCGCTGTCGGAGGCCATGAACCGGTTCTTCGGCGTATCGCAGAAGAACCTGGAGGATTCGGAGGAGGTGATCGGTGAGATCACCGAAATGGTCGCCGCCGTGCAGAAAAAATTCGTCATCGAGCACGGCCTGCGGCTCTCCAATCCGGCGCCGTTCTCGCTGACGGCCTACCGCCAGGAGGTCGATCGCCTGAAGCGCTGGTGCGACACTCACCTCAATACGATGTTCCTGTTGATGACGCACGACAAGCAGCAGATCACGCAGCGCTTCTTTGGCGAAGTCGCGCGCCAGGCCCAGCAGGTTTTCGATCACGCCAACCACGATGCCGAAGCCTGGATCAAGGCCCTGATCGCTCCGATAGAGATGCAGATCAGGGAACGCCAGGTTCAGCTCAGGCACCGGCTGGAGAGCATCGAGCGCATCCTCCAGGCGTCCGACACCCTGGAAGAGCGTCTCAACGATCTGCTGCACTCCGAATGCGAGGCGCTCGATCAGCTGCGCGAGCTGGAGAATACCGGAGAGGCCGTGCGCGGCATCCTGCGCACGCGCGTCGCGGAGCCCCCGCTGCGCGACGCCGCCTGACGAGCCGCCGGATTTCCCGCCGCCGATTCCGGCCCCCTTCATCCTTTCGTCATTTCCCGGACATGTTCGCACACCCTTTGATCCGCCTCGCCTGGTGTCTGGCCGGAATGGCCTGCGGCATCGGATTCACGCTCTTCCTGGTCGGTCCGGATCACGCGCCGCTATTGCTCGCCTCGCTGGGCGGCACCTCGGTATTCCTTTTCAGCCTGACGCGCTCCCCGGCGGCACAGCCCAGGGCGCTGCTCGGTGGTCATCTCGGCAGCGCCGTCGTCGGCGTCGCGTGCTATCAGGCCCTCGGCGAATCGCTGGCGGTGTATGTCCTGGCCATGTGTCTCGCCCTGGCGCTGATGCTGGCCACGCGCACCATCCACCCCCCGGCCGGCGCCAATCCGATCCTCCTGATCCATGCCCACGCGGACTGGGCGGTCCTGTGGTACCCGGTGCTCTCCGGTCTCGTCTCGCTGATGCTGGTCGCCATCGTCTGGAGCCGGCTCTATCCGGGGCTGGCGCCGTATCCGACGGAACCCTGGGCGCCGTCGCCGCAGAAACTCGATTGGGGAGGCTGGGGACCATGAAGCCGATCTGGCAGCGTCCGGTCTCCGTCGAGATCATCTCCGCGTTCCAGCAGGATACCGGGTCCGCCCACGTCGGCATCGAGATTCTCGAAGTCGGCGACGACTTCATCCGCGGCAGGATGCCGGTCGATGCCCGCACCCGCCAGCCCTACGGCCTGCTGCACGGCGGCATGTCGGTCGTCCTCGCCGAAACGCTGGGCTCGGTCGGCGCCACCCATGCCTGTCCGCCCGGGCGACGGATCGTCGGCCTGGAGATCAACGCCAATCACCTGCGCGGCGTGCGTTCGGGCTGGGTCACCGGCCTGGCGCGTCCGCTGCACATGGGACGGAGCACGCAGGTCTGGCAGATCGATCTGTCGGACGAAGCCGGCCGGCTCAGTTGCGTCGCGCGACTGACGCTGGCCGTCCTCGACGCCGGCGGATAGCGCCGTTTCCACGAGGCCGCGCGCTCATGACCGAACGCTCGTTGCAGAATCCCGCGGTGGTGACGAAAAACCAGCACGCCCATCTCGACCGCCCCCGCGTCCATGAGCTTCTCGCCACGGCGCTGCGCAGTCCGGTGGTTTCCGTTTGCGCTGGCGCGGGCTACGGCAAGACGAGCGCGCTGCACACCTTTCTGCAGGAATACCGGGCGCACAAGGCCTGGATTCGGCTCTCCCGGCACGACAACTTCCGCGCGCGCTTCTGGGAAAACTTCACGCAGGCGGTATCGCTGAACGACAAGCGGCTCGTCGCGCGTCTGGCGGACGTCGGTTTTCCGGAGACGGATGTCGATTACGAAAAGTACATGCGCATCCCGGACGAGTCCGTCGATCTTCAGGAAAAATACGTCATCGTATACGACGACCTGCACCTGGTGTATGACAAAACGGTATTGCACTTCCTCGAGAATTGCGTACATACGCCGTTTCCGAACATCACCACGGTCTTCGTTGCGCGCGCCGAGCCGGAAATCAACCTGATCGGCATGATGGCCAAGGGCCTGGTGGCGACCATCACGGAAAGCGATCTGCGCTTCACCAAGGGAGAGATCGCCGAGTACCTGCACCTGCAGGGCCTGACCGTTTCGCCGCAGGAACTCGCGGAAATCTGCGCGGGCACCGAGGGATGGCCGTTCGCCGTGAGCCTCATTGCCCGGTCGCTGAAAAGGAATCCGGAACGCCCGAGCTACGCCTACGCGGCGATGAAACTCAACGTCTTCAAGCTCCTGGAAACGGAAGCCTTGCTCGCCATGTCCGAACGCCTGCGCCGCTTCCTGGTGCGCCTGTCGCTGGTCGATCATTTTTCGGCGGAGCTGGTCCGGGAGCTCGCGGGGGACGACGCGCTGCTGGAGGAACTCCCGCGGGTCGGCGCCTACGTGCGCCATGACAGTCATACCGACGCCTACCTCGTCAATCCTCTCTTTCTCGAATTCCTGCGAGGGCGGCAGGACAGGCTGAGCGCGGAGGAAAAACGCCAGACCTATCTCGCGGCGGCGCGATGGTGCAGCCGGAACGACTATCAGATCGACGCCGTCTCGTACTACGAGAAAATCGGGGAATACGGCGAGATCGTGCGCATCGTCTTCGACATGTCTACGCCGATTGCCGAGTCCACCGCGCGATATTTCCTGAAGATTTTCGAGAACACGCCGCCGGTGATCGCCAAATCCATCGACATCTTCCCGATGATGCATCTGCGCCTCCTGCTCAGTCTGCGGCAGTTCGCGGGGGCGGTCGCGCTGGGACACCGCTACGTGCGGGAATTGGAGGAACGGCCGGTCAGCGCGTTCAACGACCGGGTGTTGTCGAGCGTCCACGTGGAACTGGGATTCGCCAGCTGGCTCGCCGCTCCCGAGACGGACGTCTATGATTTCGACGTCCATCTGGCCCGGGCGGATACCTACCGTTCGCGTCATCCCCGCCCGGCGATCACCCTGGCGAACAATCAGCTCATCGGTCCATGGGCGTCGATGGTCGGCACCGAACGCAAAGGCTCGCTCGACGAATACGCCCAAGCCTGCAGCCGCACGGCCGCGACGCGGACCCATGCCATCGCCGGAAACCTCTCCTGCCTGGACGAACTCGCGCGCGCCGAACTTTATTTCGTACGCGGCCACCTGAAGCTGGCCGAGCAGTTCCTCCTGCTCACCCTGCAGAAGACGCGGGAACGCAATCAATACGACGTTCGCAATCGCGCCCTGCTGTATCTATTGCGCATCGCGTTCGCGCAGGGGGATTACGCCAAGACCGAGCAGGTGGCCGGCGAACTGGAAACACAGCTCGAGGTGCCCGACTACTCCGCCCGCTACATTACCTACGATATCGTCATGGGATGGTACAGGCTGATGCTGGGCGAGCCGGAGCTTATCGCCGACTGGCTGAAAACCGATTTCGAACAGGGATCGGCGTCCGCCCCGATGTTCCTGGGAGTGTTCGCCAACCGCATCAGGATGAGGTATTTTTTCCTGACCCGGCAATACCACAAGCTGCTGGCCTTTCTCGAAGGGTCGAGGGAAATGAAGCGCTATCTGTTCGGCAGGATCTATGTCAAGACACGGGAAGCCCTTTGCTGCTACCACATCAAGGAACGCGACAGGGCGCTCGCCGCCCTGCGGGAGGCCTGGGAAATTTCCCACGCCAACGAAATCGTCAGTGCCTTCGTCGAACTCGGCAAGGACATGCGCACGCTGGTGGCGGCGGCCCTGCGCGACGGGAACACCGGCATCCCGCGCGACTGGCTGGAAAACATCCATCGCCGGTCGGCGACCTTTGCCAAGCGGCAACAGATCGTCATCGCCGCGTACAGGAAGGCCAACCACCTGGGCGACGAGATCCGACTTTCGCCGCGCGAGACGGAGGTGCTGACCGATCTGTACCAGGGCCTGTCGCGTTCGGAAACGGCCCTCGCCCACAATCTTTCGATCAATACCGTCAAGCTCGTCATCAATACCCTGTATGCCAAACTCAACGCCAACAACGTTTCCGACCTGGTGCGCATCGCGGGGGAGAAAAGGCTGATCCGCTGAAAACCCGAAAAGCCGCCATGTCCGGATACCTCGCCGCCCTGTTCGACATGGACGGCCTGCTGATCGATTCCGAGCGGGCCATGATGTCCGCCTGGGCCCGGGTGGCGGAAAAGCGTCGGGTCGCGTTTTCGCAGGCGGCCTACCTCGAGACCGTGGGCCGCGACCGGGCGCAGTCGGACACCGTCATGGCGCGTGTTTTCGGCGGGATCGAAGCCGCGCGCGAGGCGCGTCGGGAGGCGGCGGAGATCCTGGACGACCTGCCGCCGGCCGAACGTTTTCCGCTCAAGGCCGGCGCCAGGCCGCTCCTGGATTCGCTCAAGAAAAGGGGGATCCCCTGCGCCGTGGCCTCGTCCTCGACGCGGGACGAAATCGAAGAGCGCCTGGGGCTCGCCGGCATCCTGCCTTGCTTTACCGCGCTGGCCGCGGGAAACGAAGTCCCGGCGGGCAAGCCCGATCCGGCGGTCTACCTGCTGGCGGCGGAACGCCTGGGCGTTGCCGCGACGCTCTGTCTCGCCTTCGAGGACAGCCCGAACGGCGCGCAGGCCGTCCTGGCTTCCGGCGCGGGTCTGGTGATCGTTCCCGATCTCGCGCAGCCGACGGCCGACGCCGCCGGGCGCGCCCTGCGGGTGCTGCGTTCATTGTCCGCAGCGCTTGCCTGCGTGGATGCCTGGTTCGGCAAGGCGAGGCGAGGCGATGAAAAGTGAACTTGACTCGATCAACAAGAACTTGTCCATGCCGGGGGTGGCCGCGCTCCATTTGCCCGCAAGCCCCATGGGCCGCCGATGAACGAATGAGCCGTGAAGGAATAAAATGAGCGGAAGCCGTCTCGTATGTCCGGACTTCGCGTGATGATCAAGCAACTGTTGTTGAAACGCTCACTGGTGCTGCTGCACGATTTCGTGGCCATCGTCGTCTGCTGGTGCCTGGCCTACTGGTTGCGTTTCAACCTGGACGTGCCGCGGATTTATCTGCGGGGCGCCCTGCATGCCCTGCCCCTGGTGTTCGCCATCCATGCGCCGGCTTTCTGGTTCTTCGGCCTGTATCGCGGCGTCTGGCGCTATGCCAGCATGATGGACCTGCGTCGGATCATCCAGGCCGTGGCGTTCTCGGCGGTCATTTCGGCCGCGGCGGTCTACATGCTCCGCCTGGACGCGATACCGCGGTCGGTGTTGATTCTCCATCCGCTCCTCCTGATCCTGAGCATGGGCGGCAGCCGGTTCGCGTATCGCGCCTGGCGCGACCAGAATCTGTACGGACGCATGACGCTGACCGGCGAACCGGTGCTGTTGCTGGGTTCGGGCGACGCCGCCGACCGCCTGATCCGGGAGCTCGCGCATTCGCCCGACTGGCGCGTGGTCGGCCTGCTCAGCGAGGACATACGGCGCATCGGCCAGGAACTGCAGGGCGTGAAGGTCCTTGGCCAGCACCGGGACTTGATGACATGGGCGCGGAAGCTGTCGGTCGAGCGGGTGATCGTGGCCATGCCCGAGGCTTCGCAGCGCAAGCGCCGTCAAGCCATGGAGATCGCGGTGCAGGCCGGGCTGGCGGTGATGACCGTGCCCAGCATGGAGGATTTGCTGTCCGGCAAGGTGGCCGTGTCCAAGGTGCGCCAGGTGCAGGTGGAGGATCTGCTCGGCCGCGAGCCGGTGCACCTCGACGACGCTGGCCTGCATACCTGGCTCGACGGGCGGACCATGCTGGTGACCGGCGCGGGAGGATCGATCGGCTCCGAGCTGGCGCGCCAACTCGCCGGATTCCGGCCGCGCCTGCTGATCCTGCTGGATATTTCCGAACACGCGCTGCATCGGATGGAGCAGGAGTTTCACAGAACGCATCGGGATCTCGCCTGCGCCTTCCTGGTCGGCGACGTGAAGGACGCGGCGTGGCTCGACCGGATATTCTCGGAACATCGCCCGTCGGTGGTGTTCCATGCGGCCGCGTACAAGCACGTTCCCCTGATGGAGGGTGAGAACGCCTGGCAGGCGGTGCGCAACAACGTGGCCGGATCGAAGCGGCTGGCGGACGCGGCGCGGAAATACGGGACCGACAAGTTCGTCCTGGTCTCCACCGACAAGGCGGTCAATCCGGTCAGCGTCATGGGCGCCAGCAAACGCCTCGCCGAGCGCGTGCTCACGGCGATGCAAAGCAGGGACGACGGGCCGCGCTTCATCACCGTGCGCTTCGGCAACGTGCTGGACAGCAATGGCTCGGTCATCCATACCTTCCGCGAACAGATCGCGCGCGGCGGGCCGGTGACGGTGACCCACCCGGAGATGGTTCGCTATTTCATGCTCATCCCGGAAGCCGCGCAATTGGTGATGCAGGCCGGATTGATGGGTCGGGGCGGAGAAATCTTCGTGCTGGAAATGGGCGAGCCGGTGCGCGTGCTCGACCTGGCATGCAACATGATCCGTCTGTCCGGTTTCACGGGGGACGAGGTGCGCATCGAGTTCTCCGGCCTGCGGCCGGGCGAGAAGCTCTATGAGGAACTGCTGACCGACCGCGAGAAGACCCTGCCCACGCCGCACCCCAAGCTGCGCGTGGCATTGTCCGAAAACGCGCCCGACGAGGACTGGTGGAGCGAGCTCGAAAGCTGGATGCTGGAAACGAGCCCCTGCGCGGGCGGCGAGGTCAAGCGGCGGCTGCGGCGCTTCGTTCCCGAGTATTCGCCGCAAGCGGATTGAGCTCCGGAAGGCCATGGCGACCTACGCGATCGGCGACATCCAGGGCTGCTTCGATTCGTTCATGCGCCTGCTCGAACACTGCCGCTTCGACGCGGCCGCCGACCGCCTGTGGTTCACCGGCGATCTGGTCAACCGCGGACCGCGCTCGCTGGAAACGCTGCGTTTCGTGCGGGGACTCGACGAGGCGGCGATCACCGTGCTGGGCAACCACGATCTCGCGCTGCTGCTCGCCGCCGAGGGCTTCGGCAAGCGCGGCAAGGGCGACACCTTCGACGACGTGCTGCGCGCGCCGGATCGCGAGAACTTGCTGTCCTGGCTGCGCCATCAGCGCCTGTGCCACGTGGAGGACGGTCACTGCCTGGTGCACGCCGGCCTGCTGCCACAATGGACGGTGGCCAGAGCCCTGGCGCTGGCGGGCGAGGTCGAGGCGGCGCTCACCGCGCCGGACTGGCGGGAATTCCTGGCGCATCTGTGGGGCAGCGAGCCCGCCGCCTGGCGCGACGATCTCGCCGCCTGGCCGCGTCTGCGCGTCATCGTCAATGCCATGACGCGCCTGCGTTTCTGCACCCCCGGGGGCGTCATGGATTTTCACGCCAAGGGGGGAATCGACGGCGCGCCGCCCGGGTACATGCCGTGGTTCGAAGCGCCCCACCGGCAAAGCGCCGACACCACGCTGGTCACCGGGCACTGGTCGGCGCTTGGATTGCGGATCCTGCCCGATCTGCTGGCGCTCGATTCCGGATGCCTGTGGGGCGGACCGCTGACGGCGGTCAGGCTGGAGGATCGGGCAGTGTTCCAGGTGCCCTGTTCTCCGGGGGAAGCCCGAGCCTGGTAGCGATCGCCGCGCGGGCGGCACGGGCCAGGACGCGGCGCGACCGGCCGGCGCTCGCCAGCGGAGGCAGCGGCGAAAGGCGCGCGGCCAGGGAACGGCAGGCGAGGATCGCGGCAAAACACCGCGCCAGAGAGGTCTCGGCAAACGACGGCGCGCGGCTGACGCTTCCGTCCGCATCGTGATAGGAAAGCGCCATCGGCAGGACCGGGCGCCCGGTGGCGACGGCCGGCTGCAACAGCGCCGTCCGGAATTCGAGCAGACGCGCGCCGTCGGTGGTCCGGCCTTCGGGGAATATGGCGACGTCGAAGCCGGACAGAAGCCGCGCGACGATCCTTTCATTGATCCGCGCAATCTGCAGGCGGTCGTCGCGGTCGATGAAGATCGTGTCGTTGCGTCCGGCCAGCCAGCCGATCAGCGGCCAGGAGCGGACTTCCGCCATGGCGACGAACGCGGCCGGGCGCAGCGCGTCGATCACGAAGATGTCCAGCCAGGAAACGTGGTTGCAGACGATGAGGCCAGGCGGCGTGACCGTCTCCTCGGCTTCCAGCCGCACCGCGAGGAGGTCCAGGAGCCGCCGCGACCAGCGCCGCTTATACGCCTGCCGCCTTTCCGGCGCCATGAAGCGGTAGAGGAAGGCGGCGGCCAGCATGGCGCGGACGAGATGCAGCGCCACCCTCGCCGCGCGGACGGCGCGCAGCGGATAGGGCGTTGGCCGGCTACCAGGGTCTCCGGCCGAAGGCGGCGGCGTAGTCGTCGGCAATCTCCCCGCGGCTCGGAGCGTGATTCTGCCCGCCGCGGCTGGCGACCTTGATGGCGCCCATGAGAGCGGCCAGCCTGCCGGTGCGTTCCCATTCCCAGCCCTCGGCGATGCCGTAGAGCAACCCGGCGCGATAGGCGTCGCCGCAGCCGGTCGGGTCGACGACCGCCCGGGCGGGCACGCAGGGAATCTCGATTTTCCCGCCGGAGACCAGGATGCTCGAACCTTCGGCGCCGCGCGTGACGACGAGCGCCTCGACTCTGCCGGCCAGTTCCTCCAGCGAACGGCCGCTCCGCTCGCAGGCCAGGCTCGCCTCATAGTCGTTGAAGCAGGCGTAGCGCGCGAGATCGAGAAAATGCAGGATTTCGTCGCCGGAAAACATCGGCAGTCCCTGGCCCGGATCGAAAACGAACGGCACTCCGGCCGCGGCGAGGTCCTCGGCATGGTTCAACATGCCCTCCCGCCCGTCCGGCGCGACGATGGCCAGCGTGACGTTCCCGGCGTCGGCGGCGCGGTTGTGGTGCGAGAAGCTCATGGCGCCGGGATGGAAGGCGGTAATCTGGTTGTCGTCGAGATCGGTGGTGATGAACGCCTGCGGGGTATAGCTTCCCTCGACGCGCCGCACGTGCGCGCGGGAAAGACCCAGGCGGTCGAGCCGATCGAGGTAGGGGCCGGCGTCGTCGCCGACCGTGGCCATGATCAGCGGGTCGCCGCCGAGCAGTTTGAGGCTGTAGGCAATGTTCCCGGCGCATCCGCCGAATTCGCGGCGCAGATCGGGCACGTGGAAGGAGACGTTCAGGATGTGGATCTGGTCCGGCAGGATCACGCGGCTGAAGCGGTCGCGGAAGACCATGATCGTATCGTAGGCGATCGATCCGCAGATGAGGATGGGCATGGCTGGGGAATGAAAAGACGACGAGCGATTATACCCGGCCAATACCGGGTTATATTTCGACCTTCGCCGGAACGACGGCTGATTCAGCGTTTCCTTGATAAACGGAATCGCTTTCCATGCGGAGATCTCCTGCCCATGCTCGTGATCGTCCTGCCTGATCTGAGCTGCGTCAAGCCGTTCCCCGTCCCGGATCGGACTTTTCATGCATAGACGCCTGTTCATCGACATTTCCTCGCACGGCTTCGGCCATCTGGCGCAGGCGGCGCCGGTTATCGAGGCGCTGGCGCGGATGCGTCCCGGTCTGTGCCTGACCATCCGTTCCGGCCTGCCGGCGGAAAAGATGCGCTCGCGGATCGACGCGCCGTTCGAGCACCTTGCCGGACGCGCCGATTTCGGCTTCGTCATGCAGGACGCCATGAACGTCGATGGCGCGGCGAGCGGCGCGGCCTACCGCGCCTTTCATGCCGACTGGGAGGCTCGCGTCGACGCCGAAGCGACGCTCCTGCGCTCTCTGGCGCCGGAGCTGGTGCTCACCGACGTGGCCTATCTGCCGCTCGCCGGCGCGGCGCGGGCGGGCATCCCCGCGCTGTCGATGTGCTCGCTCCACTGGGCCGATCTGTTTGCCCACTTCTTTGGCGGCGAGCGCTGGGCCGCGCCCATCCGGGAACAGATCCTCGCGGCGTATCGCGGCGCCGAATGCTTCATCCGCCTGACGCCGGCCATGCCCATGCCCGATCTGCCGAACGCGCGCGCCGTGGCGCCGGTGGCGGCGTTGGGCCGCGATCGCCGCGGGGAACTCCATGAACGGCTCGGCGCCGCGGCCGGCGAGCGCATCGTGCTGATCGCTTTCGGCGGCTTCGCGGTGGGCCTGAACGCGGCCGCCTGGCCCGTCACGCCAAGCCTGCGTTATCTGGTGCCGGAAAACTGGAAGATCGCGCGGCGCGACATGGCGGCGATCGAGGCGACGGGCATGGATTTCACCGATCTCGTGCGTTCCGTCGATGCCGTGCTCACCAAGCCGGGCTACGGCACCTTCACCGAGTCCGCGTGCAACGGCACGCCGGTGCTCTACGTCCGCCGTGACGATTGGCCCGAGCAGGACTGCCTGATCGCATGGCTCGCAGAAAACGCCTGCTGCCGGGAAGCGGCTCTCGCGGCGGTGGGCGGCGGCGCGCTGGGCGAGGAACTCGAACGGCTGTGGCGCAAGCCCCGGCCATCGCCGCCCGAGGCCCGCGGCGCGCGGGAAGCCGCCCGCCTGATCGCATCCTATCTGCCGTAGTTGAGCAGTCCGGCTTTCAGTTCGAGCAGGTCCAAGTCGGAGAAGGGAACGATCTGCCCCGAGACGATCTGCCCCGCGAGCGCGACGACGCAGGTCCCGGCCGAGCCCCGGAGGACCGATCCCTGGAGCGAGTAGCGCCGTTCGGACTCACCCAGGTGGAATTCGATGCGCAAGTCGTCGTCCCTGCGGATGGACGGCATCGGCCCGCGCTCTTCCAGGCGCAGACGCACCTTGGCCTCCGAGATGTCGACGAGAGTGCCGGACAGGGCTTCGTTCGTCGACAGGATCACCGTCACCGGCACGTTGGTCCTGGCGCGCGGCTTGCGCCGCTGATCGGTGACCGACAGGGTGGCGAAGTCCGGCGTCAGCAGGATCATGTTGCTGTGCGCGTACGGCCCGTCGGGCAGCAGGACTTGCCTGGCGACCTCGGTATCGATCGTCGATACGCCCTTCATGCCGGCGTTCGAGATCAGCGAGATGCTGTTGCCGACGGCGAATTGCCCGTTGTGCCCGATGCGGGCGCGCCGCGTGTAGTCCAGCTTCTTTTCCAGATAGGAAGTGTCCGGGACCAGCAGTTGAAAATTCCTGAGACCGGCGGCGGGCAGGCGGAACCTTCCGTCGTCCGCCCGGAAAAGGCTGGGCAGGCCGCTCCGGTCCATTTCGATCGATTCCATCGAATAGAGGAAATGGCCGTTGACGCAGTAGGCGACGACCAGCGTATCGAGGACGATGTCCTGGTGGAATTCCGGGAAGTAGCGCAGCTTCCTGCCGATCGGGAAGAACTCGATCAGCGTCCCGATCCGGTCGAGATCGATTTCCCGGCCGCGCGGCGCGTCTCCGGAGCTTTTACCGAAAAGACCCTTCAGCATGATTCAGATTCCGACCCGTATTCGTATTCGCTTTCTTCGATACGCGCACTGTACCGGAATGATGCCTACAACGGGAAGCCAAAGTTCCTGAGCAGCCGGGCCGTTTCATGAAGCGGCAGTCCCATGACGCCGCTGTAGCTCCCGGAGAGGTGCGCGACGAACATGCCCGCCCGCCCCTGGATGCCGTAGGCGCCGGCCTTGTCCATCGGCTCGCCGCTCGCCACGTAGCGCCGGATGCCGGCCTCGTCGAGCGTGCCGAAGCTCACTTCACTCACGGAAACGAGCGATTCGATCCGGTCTCCGAAAACCACGGCGACGGCGGTCAGGACATGGTGCGTCCGCCCGGAGAGGCGGCGCAGCATGTCTTGCGCATCGGCGGTCGCAGCCGGCTTGCCGAGAATTTCGCCGTCGATTTCGACTGCGGTGTCGGCGGCCAGCACCGCTTGCGGCGTCAAGCGGCGCAGGCCGACGACGTTCCAGCCGTGCCGCGCCTTGGCGCGGGCGAGCCGCTCGACGTAGCGGGGCGGGGCTTCGTCCGCCTGCGCCGTTTCATCCACGGCTTCGTCGCGGCGCGGCGGGTCTCGGAAAACGATGGGGTCGAAACGGACGTCCATCTGCGTGAGCAGCTCGCGCCGGCGCGGACTGCGCGACGCCAGGTAGAGTCGATGCGTGCCGAGCGACATGGTCTAGCCTTCGCGGTGATAAGGGTGTCTGCGTACCACGCTGACGGCGCGGTAAAGCTGTTCGCATAATACCAGCCGAGCCAGGGCGTGCGGCAGGGTCAGGCTGGACAGGCGGAGAATGTCGTCGGCGCGCGCCTTGATTTCGCCGTCGAGGCCGTCGGCTCCGCCGATCACGAAAGCCGTGTCGCCGCCGTCCCGCATCCAGGCCTCGATCCGCCGCGCGAGTTGCAAGGTCGTGAGATCCGCGCCGCGCTCGTCGAGCACGACGGCGCGGGAGAACCCTTGCAGCGCGGCTTGCAGGCGGATCTTCTCGGCGGCCAGCAGCTGCCCGCGGTTCTTCACGCCACGCGGCTCGGGCCGGATCTCGACGACGGACAGCGGCAGTTCGCGCGGCATGCGCTTCATGTATTCGGCGCAACCGGCAGCGACCCAGGCGGGAAGTCTGTGGCCGACGGCCAGGATGGACAGCTTCATCGAAAACCAACTCCGGTTGGAACCTCACCCTTCAGGGGGGGATCATCGAGCGCGGGAGGGGCGCAGGCTCTTCCGCGCGTTGTCGCGCCCGGCTGCGGGCGTGGATTGAAACATCACGAGAGTGAAACCTGCGCCTGAAACCGCGGTTGATGACGGGTGAAACCCGACTCGAACAATTATTCCGATTCACGATAAAGATGGCAAAAAACCGGATCGCTCCGGCGCGGATTTCGTTCACTGCCGCTCGCCTTCCTCTCTCCCGCCTTGTACAGACCGGAAACATAGATAGCAGGTGTGCCGGGACATGGGAACAGTTTAGAGAGGACAGAGGACGGAAGACGGAAGACAGTAATATTTGCGGCGGCGAAGCTGCCGGTAACTGACTGTCCTCTGTCCTCTGTCTCTCTATTCCCCGAGACCAAGCGCGCGCGAGCGCAGTTGCCCGCAGCCGCCGTCGATGTCCTGTCCGGCCGAGTCGCGCAGGCAGGCGACGATGCCGCGTCGCCGCAGATGCGCGACCAGCGCGCCGGCCCTGCGCGGATCGGGACGCCTGAAACCGGTTCCGGCGACGGCATTGAAGGGGATGTAGTTGATCATGGCGTATTTTCCGGCCAACAGCCGGGCCAGGCGATCCGCCTCGTCGATCGAATCGTTGATCCCGTCGAGCAGGGTCCATTGATACTGGATCGGGTAGCTGGTGGCGCGCGCGTACTTTTCACCCAGCTCGATCAGTTCTTCCGGCGCGACGCGGGGCGCCCAGGGCAGCAGATGGGCGCGCAGTCCGGAATCGATGGTGTGCAGCGAAAGCGCCAGGGCCGGTTTCACGCGCCCCAGCGGCAGCCGCTCGAAAACCCGGCGATCGCCTACGGTGGAAAACACCAGGTTCTTGTGCGCGATGCCGCCCTCGCCGCCCAGAAGATCGACGGCGCCGAGCACCTGATCGAGGTTGTGCGCCGGCTCGCCCATGCCCATGAAGACGACCTTTTTCACCGGGCGAAGCCGGCGCGCCAGCACCACCTGCGCCAGTATCTCGGCGCCGCCAAGCTGGCGCGACAGGCCGCCTTTGCCGGTCATGCAGAACAGGCAGCCCACGGCGCAACCGACCTGCGTCGACACGCACACGCCCGCGCGCGGCAGAAGGACGCTTTCCACGGTCTGTCCGTCGTCGAGCCGGACCAGCAGGCGCTTGGCGCCGTCGCCTCCGGCGTGGCTGGAATGCGGGCGGGCCAGCCGGTCGAGCTGGTCCGCGAGCCGCGGCAGGGCGCGGCGCAGCGGCAGCGGCAGGAAAGCCGCGGCCTGTTTTTGCCGCCCGCCCGCGTCGAGCGGGCCGCCCAGCAGCCAGGCGCGCATCACCCGCCGTTCGTGGCACGGCTTGGCGCCGAGCGCGCGCAGGCGTTCTCGCAGATCAGTGATGCGCATGGGGATTCCACGAGAAAAGTAAACCACCTTCGACACGGAGAGCGCGGGGAACACGGAGGAAAATCATGAAGTGTCATTCCGACGCAGGATGAAATATAACCCGCTGATTTTACTGGACTCTGGCTTTCATGCGCCGGCGCGGGAAGGACGAGGGTTTTTTCCGCTGTCCGAATCATGCGGGCATTTAGAGGCGAAAACGCTCCAACGAGAAAATCTTTCTTCGTGACTCCGCGCTCCGTGTCGAAAGCGGTTTCGATTGTAACCATGACCGTTCTCTTGGCTTTTTCCGGGATAAACTCTCGTTCCACATTCACCGATCCGCGCCGTCGTCCATGCTTCTGTTCCGCATCGCCAGGATATTCAGCCTCGCTCATCGCCATGGCATCGACGAGATGCTCGTCGAGTACGAGCCGACCGGCAGGCTGGCGGCCCTGTGCCGTTTTCTGCGTCTGTGGCGGAGCAACGCGGACGCGCCGGCGGTGCGCCTGCGGCGCTTCCTGGAGGATCTGGGGCCGATCTCCGTCAAGTTCGGCCAGGTGCTGTCGACGCGCCGCGATCTCCTGCCGGTGGACATCGCCGATGAATTCGCCAAGCTGCAGGATCGCGTGCCGCCGTTTCCGGCGGCGCAGGTGCGCGCGCAGATCAGGGCCGCCTACGGGAAGTCGGCCGACGAGGTGTTCGCGGAATTCGACGAGACGCCGGTGGCCAGCGCATCGGTGGCGCAGGTGCATTTTGCGCGCCTTCGTCCGGAAGACGGCGGACGCGAAGTGGCGGTCAAGATTCTGCGCCCGGACATGGAGGGCGTCATCGCCCACGATCTGGCGCTGCTCGACACCCTGGCCCGCCTGCTGGAACTGTTGTGGAAGGACGGACGGCGCCTGAAGCCGCGCGAAGTCGTCGCCGAGTTCGCCAAATATCTCCATGACGAGCTCGATCTCATGCACGAGGCGGCCAACGCTTCGCAGCTGCGGCGCAACTTCAAGGGTTCGAAGCTGCTGCTGATTCCCGAGGTGTACTGGAATTTCTGCTGCACGACGGTGATGATCATGGATCGCATGCATGGCATCCCGATCAGCCACACCGAGGCCTTGACGGCCGCCGGCGTGAGTCTCACCGAACTGTCGCGCGCGGGAGTGGAGATCTTCTTCACGCAGGTTTTCCGCGACGGCTTCTTCCATGCCGACATGCATCCGGGCAACATCTTCGTGGCCGTGGACGGCGCGGACAAGGGCAAATACATCGCGCTCGATTTCGGCATCGTCGGCACGCTGACCGAATCCGACAAGAATTACCTGGCGCGCAACTTCCTGGACTTTTTCCGCCGTGACTACAAGCGCGTGGCGCAGTCGCACGTCGAGGCAGGCTGGGTGCCGCCGGGCACGCGCGTCGATGAGTTCGAGACGGCGATCCGCGTGGTCTGCGAACCGATCTTCGACCGGCCGCTGCGCGAGATATCCTTCGGCAAGGTATTGCTGCGCCTCTTTCAGACCTCGCGCCGCTTCAACGTCGAAATCCAGCCGCAACTGGTGATGCTGCAGAAAACGCTGCTCAACGTCGAGGGGCTGGGCCGGCAGCTCGATCCGGATCTCGATCTGTGGAAAATCGCCAAGCCTCTTCTCGAGCGCTGGGTGAGCGAGCAGATCGGCTGGCGCGCGGTGCTGCGCGGAGTGCAGGACGAATCGCCCGATTGGGCGCGCACGCTGCCGCAACTGCCGCGCCTCATGGATCACGCCCTGAGAAGGGAAGGCCCGGCGCAGCTCGCGCCCATCCTGGCCCGGCTGGTCGCCGTCGAGCGCCGCCAGAACCGCTTGCTGGCGCTGATCGCGGCCCTGCTGCTGGCCGAAATGGCGATCCAGTACTTCCTCAGATGATCCGGAATCGCCGGAAGAACCTTATCGGAGTATCCACATGGTCAAGCCGGGTGAGAAAAGGCTGCGCATCCTGCAGACGCTGGCCGAAATGCTCGAAGACCCCAAGGGGGAAAAAATCACGACGGCCGCCCTGGCGGCGCGCCTCGACTGTTCGGAAGCGGCGTTGTATCGCCACTTCGCCAGCAAGGCGCAGATGTTCGACGGACTGATCGAATTCATCGAAACCAGTCTGTTCGGAGTGATCAACCAGATTTCCGGCAGCGAGCCGGACGGCTTGCGTCAGGTCGAGTTGATCCTGGTCCTGCTGCTCAATTTCTCCCAGCGCAATCGCGGCATGACGCGCGTGCTCATCGGCGAGGCGCTGGTGCATGAAAAGGAACGCCTGCAGACGCGCATCAACGCGCTGCAGGACAAGCTCGAAGCGGCGCTGAAGCAGTCCCTGCGCATCGCCGCCACGCAGGGCCGGCTCTCGCCGGATGCCGACTTCGCCAATCTGGCCAACCTGCTGTTCTGCTACGTCATCGGGCGCTGGCAGCAATACGCCAAGAGCGGCTTTGCGCGCGCGCCCTCGGCGCATTGGGCGCAGCAATGGCCGATGCTCTGCGTCGCCTGCCTCAGCCAGAATGACGCATGAATTCCACCTCGGGTTGAAAGCCGTCTTCACGCCAACCCCGTTTTCCCTTTCCGTTCCTTTCACAGATTCCCTTCATACTGGCGGCGCTCGTGGCCGGAGGCCACTATTCGAGGAAAGCCGGAGAACGCCATGGAAGACCAGAATCTTACGCAATGCGGGGAAAAACGCTCATTCAAGGAAGCCATCATGCGCACCCGGTATGTCGGCAAGCT
The DNA here is from genome assembly GCA_031279425.1 of Accumulibacter sp. Classification (GTDB taxonomy): domain Bacteria; phylum Pseudomonadota; class Gammaproteobacteria; order Burkholderiales; family Rhodocyclaceae; genus Propionivibrio. The sequence continues at coordinate 108 of JAITIQ010000260.1, read as the reverse complement.
CGCCGCCGTGGCGCTGCTGGCCATGCTGCTGCTGATCCCGCTCGGCATGATCCAGGACCAGATCGCCCAGCGCGGCAGATATCAGAAACGGGTCACCGAGGAGATCGC
>JAITIQ010000222.1 GCA_031279425.1 Accumulibacter sp. | reverse complement strand
TCATGCCGAAAATGCTGTTAGAGTGCCCCGCCTCTTCCGTCGCTCCATTCGGCAGTCCGCGGCTCGACGAATCGCGGACTGTTTTTGCGTCGGTCCTTGTCCTGGAGGATTCATGCTATACAGATATCTTTTCGGCCTTTTGCTGATGTGTCCCCTGCTGGCCTGGAGCGCGGCCGCCGGAAGTCTGGAAGACGAACTGATCAAACTGGACTGGCAGGCCGGCCCCACGCAGGGGCGCATCGCCAGCCAGGCAACCATCGGCGTGCCGGACGGCTATCTTTTCCTCGACGAAAAAAATACGCGCCGCTTTCTGGAACTGAACGGGAACCCGCCGGCGGACGGCCATTATCTGCTTGCGCCGGGTACCCTTGAATGGTTTTCCGTCTTTTCGTTCAATCCGTCCGGATACGTGAAGGACGACGAAAAAATCGACGCGGACAAGCTGCTCGAATCCTTGAAGGAATCCGACGGTCCGAGCAACGAGATGCGTCGGAAACTGGGAATGCCATTGCTATATACCGACGGATGGCAGGTGCCGCCGCATTATGACCGGCAGACGAGGCGGCTGGAATGGGGAATGCGCCTGAGAAGGCAGGACGGGAAAATGGTGGTGAATTACACCAGCCGCCTGCTGGGCCGTTCCGGCGTGATGAGCGCGATCCTGGTGTCGGACGTCGAGTCCCTGCCCGAAAACACGGAAGAATTCAAGAAGGCGCTTCTGGAGTTCAACTATGTGCCAGGCGAGCGGTATGCCGAATTCAAGAAAGGCGACAAGGTCGCGGAGTATGGCTTGGCCGCGCTGATTCTCGGCGGGGCCGCCGCAGTCGCCACCAAGAAAGGCTTCTGGACGGCCATCGGCGGATTTTTCGCCGCCTTCTGGAAGCCGCTCGCGGGAGTCGTCATTGCCGCCCTGGCGGGGATCAAGGCGCTGTTCGGACGCAGGAACTCATGACGATCGGCGCCGAGCTTCTGCTGATGCTCGCCATCGCCGGCCTCTATCTTTACGACTCGGCCTTGTTGCTGTACTGCAACGAAGCCGTGCTGATTCCGGCGGGGAAGGACGGCTGGACGGTGGGCTTCGGCTCGGAGAGATTCGGCGCAGCCGGCAGGGAACTCTACGTTCCGAATCCGTTTCTCCTGCATCGTCCGCTGTTCCGGCTGTCCTGGAAGTTCGAAAACGACGGGGAAGTCTGCGCGCCTTCACCGCTCCCGCGCGGCGCGTTTTCCCGGCTGGCGCCCTTGCCATGGATCATGGCGGCCGCCCTGTTCGTCCTCTTCCCGCTCGGTTTTTTCACCCGCCTTGGCGACTCGATCCTGCTGCCCGCGCTGATTCTGCTTTTCTCCAGCATCCTGACCGCTCTGGCATGGCTATGGCGTCACCGGACGGAATTCGATCTTTCCGGCGGGCGCTTCGCCGGGCTGGCCTTCGAGTCCATCGTCTGTCCGCCTTTCGCCCTCAATCTCATCCGCCACGTGGCGCTGGCCATGCCGATTCACGAAGACCTGGTCAGCGCCGCGCGCCGCCTGCAGGAGGCGTCCGCCTGGGAGCAAACCCGCGAGCGGCTGATCCTGCGGCTGGTCAATGAAATCGAACTCACGGAACCCGGCTCCGCGCGCTACGAACTCCTGGAAAAGCGCCGGCAATCACTGCTCGGCGAGTGTGCCCCATGTCCGTCCTAGAAATCGTCGTCATCCTGTCCGGCCTGTTCCTGGGCTATTGGGTGGTCTCCAAATTCCTGACGGGCAAAACGTCGGCGCCCTCGCCGGCCGACCGGACGCGGGATCGCGGCGAGGCGGGCCGTGCGGACGCGCCCGCTTCCTGGCACGAAATCCTGGGCGTTTCTCCCGATGCCTCGATGGAGGAAATCCGGCAAGCCTATCGGACGCTCATGAGCCAGTATCATCCGGACAAGGTCGCAAGCCTGGGCGAGGATCTGAAAAAACTGGCCGAAGCAAAGTCGCGGGAAATCACGCGGGCCTACCGGGCGGCGCTGCGCGCGCACGGAGCAAACGTTTGAAAACCCTGCTCGTTCTGCTGACGGCGGGGAAGCTTGGAAAATTCCTGCTCACCGGCGGCAGCATGCTGCTCTCGGTGTTTACCTACGCCCTGGTCTTCGGCTGGCGGTATGCCGCCGGGTTCGTCGGCCTGCTGTTCGTGCATGAAATGGGGCACTTCCTGGCCGCGAGGCAGCGCGGCCTCAAGGTCGGCGCGCCGACCTTCATTCCCTTCGTCGGCGCCTGGATTCAACTGAAGGAACAGCCTCTCGACGCCGAGACCGAGGCATTCATCGGCATCGCCGGCCCCATGCTCGGCAGCGCGGCTGCCTTCGTCTGCTATCTCCTGGCGCTGGACAGCGGAAACAGCATGCTCTTCGCCCTTTCCTATGCCGGATTCATCATCAATCTTTTCAACCTCGTCCCGATCACTCCGCTCGACGGCGGCCGCATCGTTTCCGTCATTTCACCGCGCATCTGGCTGCTCGGCATTCCGATGCTGATCCTGCTGTTCCTGTGGAGCCGCAGCCCCCTGCTGCTCCTGATCTGCATCGTGGCGATACCGCAGGCATGGAGGATGCTGCGCGACCGGAACGCGATCGAGTCGGCCTATTACCGCGCGCCGGCGAACGTCCGCTACCAATACGCCTTCCAGTACCTGGCACTCGCCGCCCTGCTCTCCGTAATGGCTTTCGAGGTTCATGAGACCCTGAGCCTGAAACATCTCTGAGCATTCTCGTCAAGGCCGTTCGGCGGCGGTTCTGATCGAAGGCGACGCGCCATCCGCCAGCAGGCAAAACCGGGATGCCCCACGCCGGTGACATCAGCCTGTTGGCGACAGCCGGAACCGCCTTCCGGCTTCCAGGATCAAAGCACCTTCCCCGGATTCATGATTCCCCGGGGGTCGAGCGCCCTTTTCACGGCGCGCATCATGTCCAGTTCGACGGCGCTCTTGTAGCGGCGCAATTCCTCGCGCTTCAACTGGCCGATGCCGTGTTCGGCGCTGATCGAGCCGCCCAGCGCATGGACGATGTCATGCACGACGCGGTTGACCGCGGGCGTCGCGGCGATGAAAGCGGCATTTTCCCCGGTTTCCGGCCTGGATTGGTTGTAATGCAGGTTGCCGTCGCCGACGTGACCGAAAGCAACGATGCGGATGCCTGGATGGGCGGCCGCAAGCGCCGTGTCGGCGCGGTCCAGGAACTCGCCGAGGCGCGAGACGGGCACCGAAATGTCGTGCTTGATGCTTACGCCTTCGATCTTTTGCGCCTCGCTGATGCTCTCGCGCAGCGTCCACAGGCGCTCGGCCTGCCTGCCATTCTGCGCCACCACGGCGTCGGCGATGTCGCCGCCCGCCAGCGCGCCGGCGAGAAAATCCGAGAGCGACGCGCGCAGCGCCTCATCCTCGCCCGGCCCCGACAGTTCGACGAGCAGATACCACGGGCTGTCCGCCAGCGGCGCCCGCGCTCCGGGGATATTCTTCTCCACCAGGCCGAGCGAGACGTCGGAGATGAGTTCACAGGCCGTCAGCGCCGTGCCGAAGGCGGCCTGGAGCTCGCCCAGCAGGCGCACCGCCGCGCGCGCCGAGGCGATCGCCAGCCAGGCCGTGGCCGTGGCCCGCGGCAGGGGGAAAAGCTTCAGCACCGCCGCGGTGATGATGCCCAGCGTGCCCTCGGAGCCGATGAACAACTGTTTCAAGTCGTACCCCGTATTGTCCTTGCGCAGCCCGCGCAGGCCATCCCACACCTGGCCGTCGGGCAGCACCGCCTCCAGCCCGAGCGTCAGTTCGCGGGCGTTGCCGTAACGCAGCACCTGCACGCCGCCCGCGTTGGTTGCCAGGTTGCCGCCGATCTGGCAACTGCCCTCGGCGGCGAGCGACAGCGGGAACAGACGGCCGGCCGCGGCCGCGGCCTCCTGTACGGTTTGCAGAATACATCCCGCCTCGGCCGTGATCGTGTCGTTGGCGGTATCGATCGCGCGGATGGCGTTCATCCGCGAGAGGCTGACCAGCACCGCGCGGCCCGTCGCGTCCGGAATACCCGCGCCGCAGTGGCTGGTATTGCCGCCCTGGGGAACGATCGGCGTTTCGGCCTCGGCGCAGGCGCGCACCACGGCCGCGACTTCGGCGGTATTCGCCGGACGCGCGATGCAAAGCGCCACGCCGTGGTAGCGTCCGCGCCAGTCGGTGAGATAAGGCGCCACGTCGTAATCCGCGGTCAATACGTGATCATGGCCGACGATCGCCGCCAGGGTGTCGATCAGATTCTTGTTCGTCACTTGCATGCTCCAGATTCAGTAAATTTTCAACGATCATGATCGCGGGCAAAACCCTGGGGGTCTCTTTACCCAAATCTCGCCAAGATATTGTTTCAATGTACGGGAAGCGAGGAGTGTTTTCGCGTCTTCCATCGTGCGGGCCTGCCATGGACGATGAGCGGCATCCGTTGCGCCTTCTGTGATCTCTGCCGCTCTGGATGATCCCGATTCTTCACCCCATTTCTTTGGTATCACGGATGGGAGTTTTCCCGCGGCAATTCCGGGCATTCCCACTCGTTCCCGCATCGTGGCGGGCACAAAACCTGCCCATGTTACTCTTCGGACAAGGCGGCGCGCAGCGCGGCGATCACCGAATCGTAGCGGTGCGGGTCGGCTTCCCGGCCGGCCCCATAGATCGCCGAGCCGGCGACGAAGGTATCGGCGCCGGCCCGGGCGATGGCCGCGATGTTGTCCACTTTCACTCCGCCGTCGATCTCCAGGCGGATGCGCTGGCCCGTTTCCCGCTCGTGCGCCTGCACCCGGGCACGCGCTTCCTTGAGCTTCGCCAGCGTCGAGGGGATGAACTTCTGGCCGCCGAAGCCTGGATTGACACCCATCAGCAGGATGAGATCGAGCTTGTCCATCACGTGGTCCAGATGACAGAGCGGTGTCGCCGGATTGAACACCAGCCCGGCCTGGCAGCCCGATTCACGGATCAGCGACAGGCTGCGGTCGACGTGCTCCGAGGCTTCCGGATGGAAGCTGACGAGATTTGCGCCGGCCTCGGCGAAGTCGCCGATCAGCCGATCGACCGGCCTAGCCATCAGATGCACGTCGATCGTCGCCCGGATCAGCGGCCGGATCGCCCGGCATACGACCGGACCAATCGTCAGGTTGGGCACGTAATGATTGTCCATCGCGTCGAAATGAATCCAGTCGGCGCCGGAGGCGACGACGTCGACCACTTCCTCGCCCAGCCGCGCGAAATCGGACGAAAGGATGCTGGCAGCGATGAGATACATGATTCCGCTCGTGAAAACGGCCATTTTACCGCTTGCGCCGGGATTGTCCTCGCAAGGGAACGAATACCGACGGCCGCGACTTCCCGGGATTTATTAGAGGACAGAAAACAGTCAGTTTGCGGCTGCGCCGGAGAAAGGCCGCGCCAATCTGGATGGTTTCGCGCTCTTTCTATCGCGCCTCTTCACCGATCAGCGCCATCAGATCACGGTAAAAAATCTCGGCGCTTCTGTGGTATCCCTCCATCGTCAGATGAGTCAGGTCGTCTTTCGCCAGACCCTCGTCCAGCCACGCCTCGATGGCGCAAGGGCCGCCCATCGCCGCCTGCCAATCCCAGAACAGGGTTTTTCCTTCCCTGGCGACTTCCAGCTGGGCGCCTTTGACTTCACGCAGCATCGGGAAGAGGCGCTCTTCGCAGCGAAAACTCCTTTCCTTCACCCGCAGGGAATCCGGCGCGCCGACGATGACGATCACGCTGTCCGGCAGCGCCTTCCGGACGGTCCGCAGACTTTCGCGCAGGACATTTTTCATGTCGGCCAGGTCGAGATCCGGGCGGATCGCTTCGTTGGTGCCGTAAGCGATGATGACCATATCCGAGCGGCTGGCCGTCAGCTGATCGGTCCATTGATGAGGCTCGGACCAGTATTCCCAGTTTTTCAGGGTGGTGCCGTTGGCGCCAATCGCCGAGACGACCACGCCGGTCGATCGGTTTTTTTCCAGCCAGATGCCGCCCAATTCGGCGGCGTCGGGCACGGCGGCGCTGATCGTGAAAGGCAGGCGCAAAGGGGTTTTCACGCTCACTTCCCGCCAGATTCCGGAAGGGCCGGACGGCTTGAGGGCGATCCGGCGACGAGCGGCGTCTTTCAGCGTCAGGGAGGCTTTCCAGTGCTTGATCGCGAAGCGCGCCTGCCACGTGTCGCCGCTCCCATGGCGCGGCAGGACGGTGATCCTCGCGCCGGGTTTGACCGGCGTGGCGATGTAACCGCCCATCGGAAAGATTTTCTGCCGGGAGGGATCCCTGGCTTGCCGGCTGCTGCTCAATTTCCAGCCCCTCGATTCGTATTTCACCAATCGATGGCTCTGGTTCGGGACCTTCATCGGAGCGATCCAGCCGATTCCTGCGTCTCCGAAGCGCGCTTGCAGAAGCTGCCGCAATCCGGACGTGATCGTATCCGAAGCCGTGTGGGAATCGCCGAACTGCGTGATTCTCAAGACCGTTTCCGCCGGGGCTTGCCCGCTCTGCAAAACCCGTATTTTTCCGGTCAGCCTGTCGAAATTGGGGTCGCCGAAATTGTGCAAGCCGGAGAGGTTTTCGTCCCGAACCGCGTCCCGATCGGTATCGGCGGCGCCGCTCCACGTCGGGGAGAAGGCATGGAGAGGGAGCGCGGCCGACGGCGCGCCGGCCGCGGAAAGTGGGGGAGCGCGCTGCGCCGCGCCCTGGCGCGTCGGCAGGGGGGGCGACCCATGATCGACGGATCGGGCCTGGATGACGCTGTCGCAGGCGGCGAAAAACAGCCCCATGAGCGCGCAGGCCGCGATCCGGGTCCTGGAGGGTGCCGCGCGGGACTTCATCGGGCGGCGTGTTCCTGTGTGAGGCGTATGAGCGACAGGATTTCGTCCGCGATTCTCTTCTGTCCGGCGATCGTGAAATGCACGCCGTCGTCGATCCTGGATTTCTTCTTTTTACCGTTCGAATTCATGAAGCTGGAAAATTGCCCCTCATCGCAGCCCAGGATTCTACCGGTTGGCAGGAAGAATTCACCGCTCTTTTCCACTTCGTCGGCAAACAGGCGGTTCAAATAGGTCATGCTCGTATCCAGTTCCTTTTCGCGCATGCACGGAACTTCCAGCCAGAACACCCTGGCGCCGTTTTCTCGCGCTATTTCAATCACTTCCCGGATACGGGCGCGATAAACGCTCTCCCAGTCCTCGGATTTGAATTTCAGGTAGGGTTTGCCCTTCCTGTGAGGAAAATCCCAGGGATCGTTGGGACCGAGAAATACGATCATCAGTTTGATCTCGGGCGCCTCGTGGAAGGTTTCTTTGATCTGCTTCGGCCAGTCGAAGAAATCCGGATAGGCGAGTCCGGTGGATTGCCTGCTGAGGTTGAGGCTGCGAATCTCGTAATGCTTGTAAAGGCTGGCATGGACGTGCGGCGCGACCCCCTGCATCAGGGAATCGCCGACGAAAAGGACGCTGTCCACCTTGCCCAGCGACACTCTGGCGCCTGGAAGGTCCGCATTCTTTTTGACCTCGCCGCTCTCTGTGGAGGAGCCAGCGGGAAGCCCGGAAACGTCTTCTGCCGGAAAAACGGGCGCTCGCGTGGCGGGCGGCGAGAGCGGATCGATCTTTGCCAGGCGCGACGGAACTTCGGCGCCTCCCTCCTCGCCGGGCGTATCGACGCCGGCGAAGCGTCCGGCGTTGAAAGACGCAACGGCGTATTCGTCGAAGCGCGCGATTTCGCCGAGCAGGCGCAGCTTCGCGCCGCTCAGGGCCTCGTTCAGACGTGCTCCCGATGTCCACAGGGGAACGTGCTTCAGGCCATCGATCGGAGCGTCTTCATGGTGGACCTGCCGCCAGTAAAGGCCGACGGCGTCCTGTTCCAGCCAGGCCAGGAACGCCAGCGTGAGAAGAAGCGTGCAGAGCGTCTGGATCGCGGTCCGGGGCATGGCGTGTCAAAAGGCGGAGTAGATGAACTCGGGAATTCCCGCGGGCGACAAGGCGATGGTGGCCCAGGCAAGCGGTCCCAGAATCAGCGGACGGAGGCTCCAGTGCACCCGCAGCATTCTTTCGGCGGCGTATCCGGGCAGGCGGCGCGTCCAGGGGTAGGCGGCGAAGGCCAGAACGAATACGCCCAGGCAGGAAAACACGTTGAAGCGCAGCGGAACCGCGTCGAAGTTGCCGCCCAGGGCTTTCAGTAAATCCAGGCTGTCCGCAAGCGTGGGGCAGCGGAAAAATATCCAGGCGAAACAAACGTAGTGAAAGGTCAGCAGCGTGGCCAGCGCCCGGTTGGCGATCAGCGGCTTGCCGAAAATCCGTCCGCCGACGCCGACAAGGATCAGTCCGATGCCGTGGATCGCGCCCCACACGAGGAAATTCCAGTTGGCGCCGTGCCACAGGCCGGAAACGAGCATCGTCGCCAGCAGCTTGAACTGGGTCGAGACGAATCCTCCGCGCGAGCCGCCCAGCGGGATATAGACGTAGTCCCGCATGAAGAAGGACAGGCTCATGTGCCAGCGCCGCCAGAAGTCGCGCAGATTCGCCGCCAGATAGGGCGCGTCGAAATTGGGCGGCAGGGTGAATCCCAGGAGGAGGGCGATCGCCGTGACGAGGTCGGTATAGCCGGAAAAATTAAGGTAGAGATGAATGGCATACGCATAGACCGCCAGCAGGATGTCGAGCGAGTGGAATTCGGACGGGTTGTCGAAAACGGGTTTGATCCAGGTTTCGGAAAGGACGCCGCCGAGCCACAGGACCTTGATCAGCGCCAGAATCAGCAGCGCCAAGGCGCGGCACGGGTCGATGACCTCCTGGCGGTGCGCGCTGCGTATCTGCGGCAGGAAATCGCGCGCGCGGTTGATCGGGCCGGAAACCACGCTGGGGAAAAAAGACAGAAAAAGCGCGGTCTCGGCCAGAGCGCCCGGCGCGATCTCGCGCTTCCATACCGAAACGAGGTAAGTGATCGAATGAAGGGTGTAGAAGGAAATCCCCAAGGGGAGAATGAGTTCGACACCGGGCAGGACGAAATCGAATCCGGCGTCGGTGAAAGCGGCTTGCAGGGCGTCGCGGAAAAAATCGTGATACTTCAGCGTGCCGAGGCAGGACAGGCTGAAAACGACCGAAACGGCGAAGAAAAGAGTCCTTCCCGGGTGTCTGTGGATCAGGACCGACAGCCAGTGGATGACGAGCGTGTAAAACGCCATGAACAGCGCGAAACGAGGGTCGAAGCTGGCCAAAAAACCGTAACTTGCCAGCAGCAACAAGCCGTTCTGGACATCCGGACGACGGGCGAAGAGCCAATAAATCCAGAAAAAGAAGGCGAAAACGCCCCAGAATTCGATGGAAAGAAGGTGCATCCGCGGGTTCTTCACGAAAGATCGTCGGGTGCAAATCTACTACAGCCTGCGGAAAACATCGGGAAAACGCCGAATAGGTCACAATTCATCCTTCCCGGGAAGGCGCGCGAAGGAGGGAATCCATGAAAATCAGTGAGTTTACTTTCCTCTCGCCGAAGTGACGACTGGTTCCGCGTTCCCGCAACGATGAAGTTCCGCCAAGAGGACGTGTCGACTGCGAGTTCAGGAAAAACCCGGCAGCCAGCCGCTGTGGGTATGGTGATGGAAAGTCACGGGTTCGAGTATTCCCTGGAACAGGGCTTCGATGACCGGGGTTTCCCGCCAGGCGCTGTCCATGAAGGTCAGGCCGACTTCCTCGACCAGCCGGCCGCCCCAGTAATGCTTCGACACTTCGTCGAGCGTCGCCAGGTTCAGGCTGTGCGGAAGACGCAGATAATCGAGCCAGGAAGAATCATGGAACGAAACGACGTAATCCCCCCGGCTGCAGGCGGGAACCAAGTGCTTGCCGAAAACCCGCGCGGGGTGTTTGGCGCGGAAGTTTTCGGCATCGACGCGCGTGGCAAAAAGCAGGAGCGCGTGCAGCCGGCTGGGGAATTCCTTGAACAGGCGCTGGCGATAGTACTCCAGATGGTATTCCGCGAAATAGTTCCGGACGGTGGTGAAGTTGTCCTCGGGCAGCGGCAGGCTGAACGGACTGGACGACAGGATATCCCAGCCCGGAATATCGGCGTCGGCGTCCAGCCATGCGTACAGTTCAAGGGGCGCGGAATCGCGAATCAGATGATTCATGACGGAAAAAGCACAGGTGCCAAAGAGACTCCTGTATTCGCTCGTCGGTCGGGGGCGACAATGTAACACCAAATGTAAAATGCGCGGGTGGCGGAGCACCGAAGTACCCGAAGTACCTTTCCCGTGTTCCTGATCGGCAACGAAGTTCTGCCAAGAAGTATTCCTCCGATGATTTCTCCTCCGCGACGCGCGCTGCTGCTGGCCCTGGCCGTTTCCCTGACGGCGCATGCGGTTCTGCTGTTTGGCGTGGTCCCGACCCACCCGCCGCGGCTCCCGGCGCTGGCCGCGGCGATCGAAGTGGTGGCCCTGGGCCGGACGAGCTCGCCGGAGGCGCCGGCCGCCGAGGCAGTCATCGAGGCCGCCGGGAAATCGCCGTCCGGGAACCCTTCGGAACTCATCGCCGTCGAGTCGGTTCCGCCGCCGCGCGTCGATCCTCCGAGCCCGGTCCGGGCAGCCGGGTCGAATCGGCGGAAAACCGCTCCCGTTCCATCCAGAACGAAAAATCTCCTCGCCAGGCGGGGCGACCCCACCGTCGCAACGACTTCCTCGCCTCCGGCGTCCGCGTCGGAGCCGGAGGAACTGGCGGAGCCGGCGAGCGCTGGTATCGCGAGTGCCAGCGGAGGAGCGGACGAAGAGACGGGAGAAGCCACCGCGCGGGGGCCGGGAGTGTCGTCCGTTCCCGCAACCGCGCGCGAGGGCCACCAAGTAGGCGGCGGCGAGCTCGGGCGATACCGGTCGGCGCTGGCGGCGAATGCCCGGCGCCTCAAGCGCTACCCTCCGCTGGCCAGGGAGCGGGGATGGGAAGGGAGCGTCGAAGTCTCGCTGGATTTCCGCCGCTCGGCCGAACCCGTGTTTTCGCTCCTTGCTTCGAGCGGGAAGGAAATTCTCGACGAGCAGGCGCTCGAAACGTTCCGCCAGGCCGTCCGCCGGACCGAACTGCCGGAAAGTCTGAGGGGCAGGGATTTCCAGATACGGCAGGAGTTCGTTTTCAGTCTCGAGGACGAAAGATGAGTCGATGGCCTATTCCATTTCTATACATTGATACGGAAATATTCTTGATTGGAAACCAGGTTCAGCTTACGAGCGCAATGAACGATCGTGGCGGCAAGCGCCGCCCGCGCGGGGAGGAAAGACGCGGCGGCGCGCGAGCTTCCGGCTCGCCCTGCGAGCGGGACGACAAGCGCTCCGATCCGGCGTGAAAAAGCGGCGGCCGGTTTCCCGGCCGCCGCGCTGTTTGCGGCGGGAACTTCGCTCACTCGACGATCACTTCTCTCCAGGAGACGCCCACCCAGGGGATGGATCCCCGAGGGATTTCCGGTCTTTCCTGAATCAATATCGGGATCCCTCCCTGGTCGGGGCCGCTGCTTTCCCTGTCTCCCAGCAAGGGGCCGCCGGTGCTCAGAAAGTCTCCCAGCTTGTCGCCCGCGTACCCCGAGCCGTCTTCCATGGTGACGATGGCGGCGCCCGACCGGTAATTCAGGTGATACCTGAAACTGACTCCGGCGGGCACGCAGGCGCCGGACTGCGGCTTGTTCGTGGTGATCGTCAGGACTCCCTTGGCGAGCCGGGTGTTGGTGTCGACCCGTTCTCCGGCGACCGGGAAGTCGACGTACCAGCCGTTGTCGCCATCCTCCACTCCCCAATTGACCTCATTGCCGGTGATGGTCACGATGGGCTCTCCCGGCTGGCAATACGGACTGTCGTCGGGGCACAGGGCGGAAGACATCGTCTGCTGGACGAAGCCGCTGTCGTTCGCGCGCAGATCGGTATAGCTGGTGGTGGCCAGGAAATCGTCCTTGATCGCGTAGAACGACTGCACGCCGTCCGTTTCCAGGTCGGAGGAACCCAGCAACTGCCCCGTGCCGACGAACAGCAAGACCCACTCCTTGCCGACCACCGGCGCGAGGGTGATCTCCGGCGTGCTGGTGATCGGCTGGGCGTTGCCGCTGCCGTCCTTCAGCGTGGCCAGCAGATGCGCCCCGGTGTCGGGATGGCTGGGGTCGAAACGCCACACGTTGCCCAGCAGATCGCCGCCATAGACCTGCCGCACCGTGTTGTTGTACAGCGCGTCGCGCGCCCAGCCCATGATCTTCGCCAGTCCGCTCGGCGCGCCGGTACCGCCGGCGCTGGTGACAATGTCGGAGAGCAGCGCGCCCGTCTCGGCGTCGAGCACGAACAGGTGTCCCTTGCCGTCGCCGGGGGAGACGTTGTTGTAGCCCGAAGTCAGCAGTACCACCCACTTGCCGCTGGCCAGCTTGGTGATCAGCGGGTTGCCGTAGCTGTAGCCCAGGTCGTCGCGCGCGAATTCCCACAGGGCCTCGGGGTTGTCGGGATCGGTGACGTCCAGCGCGTAGTAGCCGCGGCCGCCGCGATTCAGACCACCGACCAGGAGGGTCCGCCAATTCGCCGAACCGCTGTCGTTCAGGCTGCAGCCAGCGCCGAAGCAGACGTCGCCGGCGACCGGAGTGCCATCGACGTAGAAGCGGTGCAGGCTGGCGTAGTTCTTGTCGGCGAGCCGATACAGCCCGGGGATGACGAAGCTCGGCACGTAGGCCCAGGTTTCCTCCCCGGTGGTGGCGTCGAAGGCGTGCAGCATACCGTCGTTGGCGCCGACGTAGACCTGCGCCCGGCGGCTGGCCTTCGCCGTCCGGTAGGTGCTGTAGCCCTTGTCGGTGTAGAGCATCGTCGGCTTCTGCACGTAGGCGGGCGACGAACCCACGATATCGCCCAGCTTGTTGTGCCCCGAGTCGCCGGCGCGGCTGCGGAAAGGCTTGCTGGTTTCGTTGGCCGCGCCTTCGTTGTCCGCGTCGCCGCGCAGGAAGTCCACCAGTTTCTGCCCGAAATCGGGATCGCTCTTGGCCTCGGCCGTAAGACAAATGGTGCCCGTCGCGCACATCTGCGTCAGATCCGCGATGTTCGCCCCCTGGAAGTAGTCCGCCATGCCGGCCGCTTCCAGTTCGGTCCAGGTAAAGGGCATCCGCTTGTTCGAAGCCGCGGGCTGGAAGGTGTAGATCCTGCGATCGCCCCAGGCCTTGTTCTTCAGCTTGTCCGCGGCCGACCACTCCGCGGAATCGGCCGCCTGGACGGTCACCGGATCGATCAGGTACATGCGCAGATCGCCCGTCCAGCTTTCCGAGGTGAACACGCTTCGGAAGCCCCAGGTGTCCGTATCCGAGCTCGTCTTGGTGTCGGAGAAGACCGGTTCGGAGCGGCTGCCTTCCTTGATCGTGACTTCCATCAGCGCGCTGCTGATGCCCGCCGACACTTCACCGGGGTTCTGCGCGGAGAAGTAGGTGCCGCGCCCGTTGACCGCGGCGTGCCACAGGTCGTCGATGTTGGTCTGCC
>JAITIQ010000068.1 GCA_031279425.1 Accumulibacter sp. | reverse complement strand
AGCGATGAGAGCCTCGATGCTTTTGCCGCGCTCGCGCTGCCTGGCGCCCCCGTTGTCGTGCGTAACCTCCGGCCGATCGACGTGCAACCGGCTGAAGACGGCGGTGAAGTGCCAATCGTCGAGCGCGCCGGCATCACACACAGACTGATCGGTGGAATTTGGAATTGGCATCAAACAGGCTTGAACACGCCTTGCAGAGGATGAAGAGCCGGAAAAGGAGAGGCGCGCCAGTGGCGCGGATCAGCGCCTCTCCTCCCTGTCTTCCGATCCCTCCGGCAGGGTGTAGATGCGGATGACCGTGTCGGTATCGCGCAGCCGGATGCTTCCGGCGAACAGGGTGGCGTGGCGGCGCAGTCGGGTGTTGGCTTCGGCGCCGATGACCAGGGAGAAGGGCTGATTGCGCGCGGCGGATTCCAGGCGGGAAGCGAAATTGATGCAATCGCCCACGGCGGTGTAGGTGCTCCGGAACTCGGTGCCCAGGTCGCCCACCAGCGCCTGGCCGCTTTCGATGCCGATGCGGGCGCGGATGACGGGCAGATTCCGGCGGGCCTGCTCGCGGTTGAGCGCACGGATTTCTTGCTGAATGCGCAGAGCCGCGTCTACGGCCCGGTCGGCGTGATCCGGGCAGTCGAACGGCGCGCCCCAGAAGGCGACCATGCCATCGCCGCTGTAGCGGTCGAGGGTGCCGCCGTTTTCCAGTACGGGACGCGTCAGACAGCCCAGGAAGTCCCGGGTCAGTCTGGCGGCATCTTCCAGCGACAGCGCCGAGGTCAGGCGGGTATACCCCTCCATGTCGGCAATCAGCACCGTGACTTCCCGCAGAGTCGGGACCAGGCTGTACATCTGGCCCTGGCGCTCCATTTCTTCCAGCACGGGCTGGGCCACGTAGTGGGAAAGGGTTTTCCGGGTCCGCCGGCCGCGTTTCTGGGCCTGCCGCCACTCGTAGGGAACGATCGTGACCAGCAGCAGAAAATACCCCAGCAGGGGCGCGAGAAGGGAGCCTTCGGCCTGATACAGGAACCCCCATCCGGCCAGGAGCATCCAGGCCACGGCCCAACACAGCAGCAGCAGCATGCCGCGCCAGACGGAAAGACGGGCCATCAGGAAGATCCAGGCCACCACGGTCGCGAGCGTCCACAAAAAAAGCAGCGGACGAGCGTTCCACGGCGGACGGGCGCGGCCTTCCGCAAGGTCCAGCAGCGCCGAGATGCTCTGCGCATGCACCGTGACGCCGGAAACCAGCGGCGCCAAGGGGATGCTGACCCGGTCGCCCTGGCCCAGGGAGGAGGAACCGATCACCACGAAACGCCCGGACACGAGTTCCGGCGGCAATTCCTGACGCAGAATGGCGGCGGCCGGCAGGACGATATAGGCTTCCAGCGCGCGCCGGAACGGAATCCGCCAAGGCTTGCCGTCCTCAGCGAAAGGAAACGCCAGATCGACCGGCGGCGTGGCGGCGCAGCCCAGCAGGACGGCGGCGAAATGCGGATAATTCCGGTCCGCATGATGCACCGACCAGGGGATGTGGCGCAGAACGCCATCCGGGTCGGGCTGGTAGCCGATGTTGCCCACACAGCGGGCGCGGCGCAGGGCCGGGTGATTGGCGATATAGCCGAAGGCGCGCATTCCCGCGGCGGCGGGAACCGGCGGCGAGGCGACGGGAAGGCCCAGGGCGAGATTCGGGTAGCGCGGCGTGGAATCGAAGACCTGGGCGAGCGCGACGGGCGCGTATTCCGCCAGAACCGAAAGGCGCAAATCTCCTTCCGTATCCCTGGCTTCGGGAAAGACGATATCCAGTCCGACCGCCCGCGCCTGGTAGTCGGTCAGCAAGAGTTCCGTCAGATCGGCGATGCGGCCCCTGGGCCAGGGCCAGGGGCCCAGTCGCGCGATGGAATCGTCGTCGATGTCGACCACTACGAGCCGTTCTTCCGGACTCGAGTCCGCCATGATCCGCAGCAGGAAGTCCTTGAGGTCGTTGTCGAAACGCGCCAGCAGGGAAGGCGGCCAGAATTCCGCGACGAAAACACAGGCGCAGGCCAGGAGGCCCGCCAGAAAGCGTATCCGGTGGATGCGCGCCCGCGATGTTTTCATGCGAGCCGAAAAACGCCTGGATCGCCGCGTCGCTGCGCTCCCCGCGAGGACGAAGTGGGGCGGGGAGGGCGTAGACCAAGCGCTTCCATGTTCTTCACGTTGCTCGATTTCCGGCGGAATTCGCTCATTTCTTCTCCCTCGGGAGGTCCAGATTCGCCATTCTCCGGAGGGCGTCGGGATTGCGCACGATCAGGCGACGCATGTCCTTTTCGACGATGCCTTTTTTCAGAATGACGTGCAGGGCGCGCGAGACGGTTTCCCGGCTGGTGTTGATTATGGCGGCGATCTCCTGCTGGGTGGGCAGGTTCTCGATGACCACCAGACCACCGGGACCGGGCGCGGCCATCTGGCAGATCAAGGTGAAGAACCGCTGGAAGGCGTTGTTGATGCCCAGCATCATCCGGTAACCGGAAGCCTGCCGGACCTTGGCGACGGTGCGCCTCAACACCCGTTCGGCAACCAAGGGCTGGGTATAGATCAATTCCTGCGCCCGCGCCCGGTGCAGGAAGGCGAGCAGGCTGGGTTCGGCCGCCACCACCGAGGCGGAGCGCGGCATGCCGTCGATGATGGAAAGCTCTCCGGTGTAATCGCCCGGCAAGAGAAAGGAAAGCCCGACCTCGCGGCCGTCCTCCATGAGATCCATCACGCGCAGACGGCCGGAAAGCAGAAAGAGCAGGTACGTTCCCTCATCCCCCTTGTGCAGCACGTAAGCGCCCTTGGGGTAGGAGCGGAAAGTCATGGCCTGGCCCATCCGGGCCAGCGTCTGGGAGGGCAGTCCGGCAAGCAGCGGGATATGTTGCAGATTGATCGTCAGGACCCGCTTGCCGTCGGTCACGCCGCGGGCGGTCAGCACATGCTTCGCGTCCGCCTTCGGTTGGTTCTCCGCCGGTTTTTCCATCACATTCCACAGGTTTCTCAATCCGTCTCGCCGATCGAAAGGCGCCACAGCCGCCGCGCGCTTTCCTTCCAGGTACACCAGGGCATGCCGTCCGGCGCGGGATGCCGGCCTTGCCGGAAAAGTTCCAGCCAGGTCTTGAGCGCGGGCGCCAGATCGTCGAAATAGTACGCGTATTCGCCGGCGACTTCGCGAAAAACAGGGATGTCCCGCGCGATGACCGGCAGCCTGTGCCGGGCCGCCTCGATGAGCGGCAGGCCGAAACCTTCGGCGTGGGAAGCGGCGAGCAGGGCGGCGGCGACGGCGTAGAGGCGTTCCAGATATTCGTCGCTGATGTCTTGCAGCCAGAAGAGCCGCGGTTCATGCGCCTCGTATGCGCGCAGGCGCCTGGCCAGGGCATCGACCATCCAGCCTTCCTTGCCGACGATGACCAGATTGATGTCCAGCCCTTCTTTCCAGAGCGTGTCAAAGGCATCGAGCGCGTCCGCGTGTCCCTTCCTGGGTTCCACTGTTCCCACCATCAGGAAACTGGGTTTGGCCCGGATGGCGTCCAACTGCGCCACCGCGCCGGGAGGCAGGCCGGAGGTCGGCGCGGAAGCCGCGAGATCCGCGCCGCTGTGGGAACATTCGATGCGCAGGGGTGGCGCCCGCCGCGGGCCGGACGCCGCCAGCCAGTCTTCCAGCGCCTGCGCCGTGCTGCGCGAGACGCAGACCGCGAAATCGAAAACGGTGATGGTTTCGAGCCAGCGCTGGTGAATCGGCGCCGAGCCTTCCAGAAAAAAGTCCGGATGCGTGACCGGCAGGAGGTCATGCACCAGAAAGCCGATGCGGACTCCGGCGTCCCGCCATTTTTCCAGGAGTTCCCGGCGGTCGGGCACGGCGGAATTGTGAAAATCCAGGCCGAAGAAGACATCCCCCGGCCAGGCGTCGACCAGGGCATCCTCCGCCCAGTCCTTGGCCATCCCCAGAAAATCGCAGGTGAAGCGACGCGCGTAGCGATAGCCCTCGGACACGGCATAGACCGGCTCGACCTGCCAGTTTTCGTCATAGGAGAGCCATTCCCCGAGCACCGCCCGCACCACCCGCTGAATGCCCGTCTTGAGATCGATCCACACCATGGCCGAGACGTCGACCAGCAGTTGGCGGCGGCGCGGCGCGGGCGGAAAGTCGCGTGCCAGTGTGCCGGCGAGCGCTTCGAGGTCGGCGGATTCCCGCGTCTTCGCCAGAAAATCCGTCCAGCCCGGCGCGGCGGCGTAACGCTCGATGGCCTCCGCGTATCGGCGCGCGCAGACTTCCGGCGCGTGCCGCGCCGCGACGACGGCCCGCGCCGCCTCCCCCAGCCTGGCCCGGCGCCCGGCATCCTGCCGCAGCGTGAGCAGGGCGTCGATCAATTCCCGGTCGTCAAATTCGTCCGGCAGCATCCACAGACCTTCCGGGTCCAGGTCGGCCAGGCTGCCGTGGGCGTTGACGATGGTGGCGAGGCCATGATTCATGCAGTCGAGCACGGTGCCCGAAGTTTCCCCGCGCGACATGGCGCGCAGTTGCACACCGATGTCCGCCGCCCGGAGATGGCGTCGGAACAGCTCGGCATCCGCCCAGCCGGTGACGCGGATGCGTCCCGCGCCGCGCGGGATCATGCGGGCGATCTGGCGGCCGTATTCGCCCTGCTCGCGCTCTCCCACGAAAACGAGCAGCGCGCGCGGGTCCTCCGCCAGGGGCGAGGCCAGCCAGGCGTCGATCAGGCGGTCGTTCAGCTTGACCGGCCCCATGTAGCCGAAGGCGCAGACCAGGAAGGCGTCCGCCGCGATGCCGAGCGCTTCCCGCGCCTCTGCGCGCGCTTCGGACCGCGCCGGAACCGGAACGCGCAGATGCGGCAGCACGGTCCAATCCCGCCCGGCGTCCTCGCCGTACCATTGGGAAGCCAGCCGCCGCGCGTATTCGCTGTGCACGATCACGCCCTTCGATGCCTGCAGGACCGGCAGATTGACCGGATAGCGAATGACTTTGTCATTGAGGGGCGCCCGGTCCGCGAGCGCGGGAAAGCCGTGGCTGGCGTAAAGCGCCCGTTCCCAGGCATGGGGTGCCCCGAACAGCGCGCGATGCGCCTGGATGCCGGACAGAAAGAAATCGTGCAGCGCGACGACACCGGGAATTTCATCGAGCAAGGCGAACATATGCTGATGAAAAGGCGAATTGCCGAAGTGGTAGAGCACCCGGTCGAAACGCGCCGCGTGGGCGCGGAACCATTCGACCGTGCGGATCGGGCAGTGTTCGCGGATCCAGGCGTCCTCCACCTCCTCCCGCGTGACGATCACCTCGATTTCATACCACTGGCCCAGCGCCGGCAGGAGTTCGGCGCTATAGAAACCGATGCCGCTGGCTTCGGGCGGCAGCGGCGAGACATAGGCCAGCCGGGGCCGGGCGGCGGGCGCATCCGCCGTATCCGTCGCATCCGCCGCCGCCGCGATGCTCAAGGCCCGGTGAATCCGGGCGGCCCAGGGCGACAGATCCGGCCCGACGGCGGGCGCGTCGAGCTGGTCGACCATGCGCAGCAGGAAATGACGCAGTCGGGGCGAAGA
>JAITIQ010000192.1 GCA_031279425.1 Accumulibacter sp. | reverse complement strand
GGCGCCAGTCGGCTCAAAACCCATTTGAACCATTCCCCGCAGTGGATCAGGCGTTTCATGATCGCCACGTCACTGAGCGGCCCCAAACCGCTCGCCTCGGAGAGCGCCGACCTGTTCGCCAGGCTCTGCCCTTGCGACCAGTGGGTCAGCATCAGCCACATCAGATCCGAGGCTTTGCGGATCACCTTGCCCGTCCGCACCATCGCCCTTGTTTCCCTGCTCGCCGCCTCGTAGCCTTCCGGAAGATGTTTCATCAGCAGCCGAATGTTGTCTTCGTTCATTCCATTTCTCCCGTGCCTCTGGAGAAATATATCCACTTTCGGCTTGGTTTGCTATATTTAAGTTAGTGCATATGGGAGGGTGCCCCGCAGGGCGGGAGAGGGCGTCGTTCCCTCCGGCGCGAGAGCGCCGCTGGATAAAGGACGAAGGAACGGGACGCCCGCCCACTCTCCCCCGCGAAAGAAACCGCGGCGCTTCGCGCCGGAGGCTTGACCCCCCTCTCCCGGCCTTCGGCCACCCTCTCCCTGCGGGGGGGGGGGGGCCGGAGAGTTCGTCATGGCGAGGGCGAGAGGCTCGTGGCAATCCAGAGGACAGAAGACAGTCAGTTTGCGGCTGCGCCGAAGAAAGGCATCGATTGCCGCGTCGCGCAGCCCAAGCCATGACGAGTGCGATGTATCATGCGCATTGGTTTGTCAATCTGCTGCTATAAGCTTGCATACTCGTCCATCTCGGTTCTCCTTGATGTGCGCTTGGCGGCTCACATCTCGGAGTTGTTTCTTGATGGCTCCCGTATCTGTCAAACTTTTTTGGCTCGGTCTCATGAATCCCCTGCCCATCATCGCCGTCACCTCCGGGGAACCTGCGGGAATCGGTCCGGAACTCTGCCTGCGTCTTGCCGGAGAAGCATCGCGCTTTTCCGCCGGGATCGTCGTCCTGGGGGACGAAGACCTGCTCGCGGCGCGCGCCCATCTCCTCGGCATATCGGTCGAATTGCGCGACTGGCCCGGAGCGTCCACGGGACCGGTTCCCCGCGGCGCGCTCCGGGTGCTGCATGTGCCGGCCGACGCCGAATCCGTTCCGGGCCGGCTCGACCCCGCCAATTCGCCTTACGTGCTGCGTCTGCTCGACCGGGCGCTGGCCGGCTGCCAGTCGGGCGAATTCGCGGCGATGGTCACGGCACCGGTGCACAAAGGCGTCATCAACGACGCCGGCATCCCGTTTACCGGACATACG
Organism: Accumulibacter sp.; assembly: GCA_031279425.1. Lineage (GTDB taxonomy): Bacteria > Pseudomonadota > Gammaproteobacteria > Burkholderiales > Rhodocyclaceae > Propionivibrio. Next base: position 8,119 of record JAITIQ010000192.1, on the reverse strand, counting down.
GAATACCTTGCCGGAAAGACGAATACCCCGCGGGTGGTCATGATGCTCGCCGGCGGCGATCTCAGGGTGGCGCTGGCGACGACCCACTTGCCGTTGAAAGACGTTCCCGCCGCCATCACGCGCGCGTCTCTGGAGCAGACGCTGCGCATCCTGCACGCCGAGCTGCGGCGCAAATACGGCCTGGAAGCGCCGCGCATTCTCGTCGCCGGGCTCAATCCGCACGCGGGCGAGAGCGGCTACCTGGGCGACGAGGAAATCACGGTGATCGCCCCCGTGCTGGAAAAACTGCGCGCGGAAGACATGCGCCTTGTCGGCCCCCTGCCGGCGGACACGATGTTTACGCCGCCCGTCCTGGCCCGGGGCGATTGCGTGCTGGCCATGTATCACGACCAGGGACTCACGGCGCTCAAGTACGCGAGCTTCGGCCAGGGAATCAACGTCACGCTCGGCCTGCCGATCATTCGCACCTCGGTGGACCACGGCACCGCGCTCGAACTCGCCGGCACGGGCCGCGCGGATCCGGGCAGCCTGTTTGCCGCCCTTGCGCAGGCGGTGGAAATGGCGGACCGCGCCGAAAGATTCACGACCTGACAACCTCTTTCATCCTGGAAACCGCAGTTTCCAGGCGACGATGACGACCTTGGCGGGTTTCCGCGTTCTTGAAGCGCCGGGCGAAAGAGCGGAGGGTGTCCGCTCGGGCCGGCTCGGGTCCTTGGGGTCAAAAGCTCAGCACGAACCCGTTTGCCGCCTTGGGCAGCGATGCCAACATCGGGGAAAGACCGGGGATCGGCGACCGCGGCGTCAGGGTCACTTGACCGCTGGCACTCGACCGTCCGGCATCGAAGGTTCCTTTTCCCACGACCCGCAGCACCCCGCTGAGCGTAGTGATCTGCCAGTCGCCCTTGCCCCCGCCCATGCCCTTGCCGTCGAGCCGATAGCTGCCGAACTCGCCCTGCGGGACCAGCGCCGAAAACACATGCTCGGCGGCGATCGTCAGCTCGAACGGCGAAGCCAGGCTCAGGCTTTTCGCGCTGACGCGCAACAGGGCGCCCAACTGCGCCGACTTCAACTGCGGGTGCAGCGCGGCCAGGGGTTCGAGCGGCAAGACGAGGCTCACCCCGTTCCACTCCACGCCGCGCGGGCCCAGGGCCAGTTCGAGGCGGCTCGTCTCGCCGCCCATCCGGCCGCCGACCGCCCAGGCGAGTTTCAAGCCGGAAAGCGCTCGCGGCCGGAAATTCCAGGAAACCTGTTCCTGAACCAGCAGTCCGCCGAGGCCGATGGCGGATGCCCGGCCGTTCCAGAAGGAACCTTCGACTTCTCGCATCTGGATTTCCGGCGGCAGGAACAGGACCACGAAACTCGCCGGCAGGCGGATGACCAGAGTGAGAACGAACACTCCCAGGACCGGCAGCAGGAACGCGCCGCGCCGAAGCAGCGAAGGCCGCCTCATGGAGCGCGCTCCAGTTCGACGACGACGCGCACGGCCCCGCCGGAGGATCCGTCGCTCCTCGCGCTGAATACCGCGACGCGCGCGCCCGTCTGCCGCCGCAGGAAGTCGAGCGCATCGAGCGCGTCCCCGATCGGCATTTCCGGCAGGCGCATCTCGACGCGCGCCGACGACAATGCCCGCAACTCCGCGCTGATCGAGCGCTCGGCGAGCTGCCCGTAAAGCACGCTGCGCAGATCCTCGCCGGACGGCTGCGCCACGGCGCCGGCCGCGGCCTCGCCGGAAGAGGGCTGCGCCCGCATGCGGTTGAGCAGCATTTCCAGTTCGGGAACCCTCTTCTCCAGGACGGCGATGCGTTGCGCGAGCGGCGCGTACGCGCCGAACCACAACAGCAGCGCGGCAGCCGCCGCTGCCCAGAGCGTGAGAATCCAGCGTTCCCGCCCGGATCGCTCCTGCCACCATTGCCACAGCCTTTGCCGGATCGGCGCCATACCTATTCCCGATAGATGAACTGCGTGAAGCCGGCGCCGGCCGGCATTTTTTCCGGCCGGCCGATCGCTTCGAGCCGCGCGCCGAATTGCGCGGCGTCGCTGTCGGTCAGCGTCAGGCGCACGCTCCCTTCCTCGCCGACTTCGATGCCGCGCGGCCGGATCGGAACGGCGAGACGGGCCGCGACGCGGATGGCGACATCCAGCGCGTCGTCCCGCGCCTGTATCGATTCGCGCTGTTTGCTCTCCCATTGCAGGATGGGATCGACGATCGGCGTGCCGGGGTAGGCGGCCGCGAAGGTCTGCCGGATTTCGTGCTGGAGGCGCGCCGCGCGGTTTTCCAGTTGCCGCCAGTGCGCGGCGGCGGAGAGCAGGGCCAGGACGAGCGAAACCGCGAGCAGCGCGGCCGCGCGGCGCAGGGGACGCCAATCGAAACCGCGGCTGGCAAGATGCGAGAGCGCGGGCGGGAGACCGGCTCCCCGGCCTACCGGACAAGGCGCCCGCGCGATGTCGTCGAAGCGCCGGAGCGCCTCCCCGCCCACGAGCCCGGCCAGCGCCGCTTCGTTGCCGAAGATGCCGAACACTCCCGAGACCGTGCGGAAGATCGTCCCGCCCGTCGCCGCCGCGTGGATCACCGCATCCTCGCTCTCCGGCAGCAATTCATATTCCGGAATCAGGCGGACCACGCGCCGTCCGGCGGACGAGAGGCGTTCCAGCGCGCTTTCGAGCCAGCGGCGGCTGCATACCCACACGCGCCGCCCGCTTCCCGCCGGCGGGCCGGGCACGATCAGCGCGTCAGCCCGGTCGCCGAGCAGCCGGTCTTCGAGCGCCTGCCGGATCAGCGCGTCGAGCAGCTTGCCCGCCCTGGCCGGCAGTTCGAGGGTGTGCATCGACACGCGGCAGGCGGGCAGGAGAATTTCCAGTTCCGCCGCCGCCGGCAGTTCGGCAAGCGGACTCGCCCCGCTCCCGGCCGGCGCGTAGCCGGCGGAAAACCCGTACCAGGCCAGCGCCGTCCAGTTCTCGCCGGGCGGCAGGGAAACGCGCAGGATGGGGAAACGCGGCGCGGCGGCCATGATCCCTTCAGCCTTCCCTCGTCACGCGCAGCACTTCGTCGAGCGTCGTTTCGCCTTCCAGCACGCGGGCCATGCCGTCGTCGCGCAGCAAGGACATGCCGTTCGCGAGCGCCCGCTCGCGGATTTCCTGCTCGTTGCCGCCCCGATGCACCAGGGCGCGGATCGCATCGTCCACCACCAGGAGTTCGTAGAGGCCGGTGCGCCCGCGGTAGCCGGTGTGATTGCATTGCGGGCAGCCCGCCGCCCGATGGAGCGTGCACCGCTTCTTGATCTCCAGCAGCGCCATTTCGCCGGCATCCGGCTTGTACGCCTTGCGGCAATCCGGGCACAGGCGGCGCGCCAGGCGCTGCGCCAGCACGCCGATGGTCGAGGAAGCCAGCAGGAAGGGCTCGATGCCCATGTCGACCAGGCGGGTGATCGCGCTCGGCGCGTCGTTGGTGTGCAGCGTGGCCAGCACCAGATGGCCGGTCAGCGAGGCCTGCACGGCGATCTGCGCCGTCTCGTGGTCGCGGATTTCGCCGATCATGATCACGTCCGGGTCCTGACGCAGGATCGCGCGCAGGGCGCGGGCGAAGCTCATGTCGATGCGCGTGTTGATCTGCGTCTGCCCGACGCCGTCGAGATCGTATTCGATCGGGTCCTCGACGGTCATGATGTTCGTCCTGCGGCTGTCCATGCCCGAGAGCGCGGCGTAGAGCGTGGTCGTCTTGCCCGAGCCGGTCGGCCCGGTGACCAGCAGGATGCCGTGCGGCTGCCTCAAGAGATGCTGCAGCTGCGCCAGGGTTTCCGGACGCATGCCGAGCCCGGAGAGTTCGAGCCGTCCGGCCGACTTGTCGAGCAGGCGCAGGACGACCCGCTCGCCGTGGCCGGCGGGCAGAGTGGACACGCGCACGTCGACCGGCCGTCCGGCGATCTTCAAGGCGATCCGCCCGTCCTGCGGCAGGCGTTTCTCGGCGATGTCGAGCCCGGCCATCACCTTGACCCGCGAGACCATCGCCGCGTGCAGGCCGCGCCTGGGTTCGATCACGTCGCGCAACTGCCCGTCGACGCGGAAGCGCACGGTCGCCCGCGTCTCGAACATCTCGAAATGCACGTCGGAGGCGTTCTCCCGCAGGGCCTGCGCGAGCAGCGCGTTGATCAGGCGAATGACCGGGGCGTCCTCCTCGGCGTCCATCAGGTCTTCCAACTCCGGCATCTCTTCGAGCAGGTTCGCCAGATCGTCCATGCCCGCCAGATCGTCGACCATGTTCGCGGCGCCCGCGCCGCCCTCGTTGAAGGCGCGCGCCAGATGCTCCTGCCAGGCGTCGGGATCCAGAACCTCCACGTGGAGCGGCTCCCGGCAATGACGCTGCAACTCGGAGAGCGCAGAAGGGTCGCCGCCGGCGCGAAACAGCACGCGCCGCACGCCCTCCTCCTCGCCGGCGTCGAACAGGCCGAATTCCCGGGCGTAGGCGTAGCTCACGATGGCGTCCTTCATGGCGGATTCCCATAGGGCGCCGGAAAACCGCCGGGCGCGGCCGGCGGCAGCTGCACGGGCGCTTCATCCGCCGGAGAAGCGAACCTCGCCTGCTCGGCGCGCAGGTATTCGTAACGCTCCGAGGAGAGCGCCTGGCTCGATTTCGCGTCGCGCAGGATGGTCGGACGCAGGAAGACCATCAGATTGACCTTCGAGCGGTCGCGCGTCTCGTAGCGGAAGAGCGCGCCCAGCCAGGGAACGTCGCCCAGGAGCGGTACCTTGAATTTCGATTCGCTTACCTTGTCCTCGATCAGGCCGCCGAGAACGACCGTCTGGCCGTCGTCGACCAGCACCTTCGTGTCGATCTGGCGGACCTTGGTGGCCAGGCCGGCGCCGGCGGTATCGACCGTGTTGTCGACGCTGGAGACCTCCTGCGCGACGGTCAGGGTGATCGAGCCGCTGTCGGAAATCTGCGGCTTGATGCGGAGCACGATGCCCACGTCCCGCCGTTCGACGGTCTGGAAGGGGTTGGTCGTGCTGCCGGAAATCGTGGTGTAGGAGCCGGTCAGGATCGGGATGTTCTGTCCGACCATGATGCGCGCCTCCTCGTTGTCGAGCATCAGGAGGTTGGGCGTGGACAGCACGTTGCCGTTGCCGTTGGATTCCAGCGCGGAGGCCAGGAGACCGATGTTGCCGTTGAACAACCCGAAACTGAAGGTCTGCGGGACCGACAGGGTATTGGCCATGTAGCCCGAATACAGCGCGCCGAGGTTTGTCGCGGTCGGACTGATGTTGGACAGGGCGCCTCCCTGCAGGGAGCCGTCGACGCCCGCCGCCGCCCACTGCACGCCCAGTTCCTCGCTCCTGGAAACGTTGACTTCGGCGATCAGGGCCTCGATATAGATCTGCGCCCGGCGCACGTCCAGCTTGTCGATCACCGCGCGCAGCTGCTTGTAGATGTGGTCCGGCGCGGTGATCACCAGGGCGTTGGTCGTGCTGTCGGCGCGGATCAACACCGTCGCGCCGCCCACCTCCACGCTGACGCCCGAGGCCTGCCGGCTGCCGCCGGTCGACATCGACGAGGACGAGGCATTGGACAGCAGCGAATTCTGCGCGCTCGCGCCGGTGGCGGACGTGCTGGAACTGTTCGTGCCGAAGGTCGAACCGGTGCCGGTCAGCCCGGACGCCATCGAGGACGCGCCGCTTCCCGAAAAGCCCGACGACGACGAGGAGCTCTCGCCGCTGCCGGTCAGGATGCCCTTCAGCGTGTCGGCCAGAGCCACCGCCTCGGCGTTGCGCAGATAGACGACGTTGATGTTGCTGCCGGACGCCGCTGGCGTATCGAGGCTTTTGACCAGCGCGCGGATTTGCGCGGCGTGCGCCGACGCCTGGCTGCGCACCAGCAACTGGTTGTTGCGCACGTCGGGCACCACCACCGTGCGCCGGACCCCCTCGGGAGTCGGCATCGGCGAGGCCACGCCCTGGACGAAGACTTCCGGCATCAGGCGGCCGATGGTCTGCGCCACGTCGAGCGCCGAGGCGTGCCGGATTTTGATCGGGAAGATGTCGTTGCCCGCCGGCTGGTCGACGTGGTCGATGATCTGGCTCATGCGCGACACGTTGTCGGCATAATCGGTGATCACGATCGTGTTGCCGCCCGCGTAGGCGCCCAGGAAATTGTTCGAGGAAACCAGCGGCCGCAGGGAGGTCGCCAACTGCGTGGCGGAGGCGTGCGTCAGGGGAAAGATCATGGTCACCACCCGGTCGCCGGCCGCCTTGCCCTTCCGCGTGAACACCTGCATGGCCTGGGTCTTGGCGTCGGCGTCGGGCATGATCTTGACGATGCTGTCGTTCTCCACGGCGGTGATTCCCTGCTGGCGCAGGGCGGAGAGCAGGATCGGATAGATCAGCGAGCGCTCCACCGGCTGGCTGGAAATGATGTTGATCGTGCCCTTGACCTTCGGATCGATCACGAAATTCTTGCCGGTGATGAGGCCGACCGCCTTGATCGTGGACTCGATGTCGGAATTGACGAAATTGATCGTGACCGCGTCGTCCAACTCCTGCGCCTCCTGCGCCACCGAGAGACCGGAGCAGGACAGCGCGACGAGCAGCAACAGGCGGATGGAATGTTTTTTCATGGAACCGGTTCCGGTGAAAAAGCTCCCCGGCCAAGGGGAATCGTCAGACGTGGGATCTTCCGCGCAGCTTCGTTCGATGGACGCGGATGGAAACGCAATCATGGCTGGATCTCGTAGCGTCGGGTCAGGGGAGCGCCGCGGCGGATGAGTTCGAGGGTCACCGAAGAGCTCTGGCCGAAGTGGAAGAAAACGAGCGAGACGTCGGCAAGCTGCGCGAGCGGACGCCGGTTGATCCTCTTCAATACGTCGCCGTCCTCGAGCTGCAACAATCGGGCGAACGGCTGCGCCGAGGCCTGGTCGATGCGAATCCCGCCGTCCGGCGCGCTGGACAGTCCCCGGTCCCATCCGGCCACGTTGCCGCCGCGCATCACCGCGATCATCTGGCCGTGCGTGATGCGGATCGCCTCGGCCGCCGGGGACACCGCGGCATTCGCCGCCGGAGGATCTTTCGGCGCGCGGACTCCGCCGGAAACGATGGCGCGCGCGTCCTTCTGCGGCAACTGGATCTCCTGCCTTGCCCCGCCGCGATCCAGGACGGCGCCGCCCGGATCGACGGAAAGCAGACGGCTGCCGGAATCGACGGGATCGCCCGTGCGCACCGCCACGCCCTTGCCGTCGCCACCCCGGAGCACGGCCACCCCGTCGTTCCTGCCGGCGATGACGGCCATCAGCGCATAATCGCTCGCCGGCGCCTCGACCCTCGCTTCGCTGCCGAACCAGCCCAGCAAGGCTTCGCGCGATTCACCCTGGACGGGCGCCAGCCGGGGCGGCACCGGCGCCGGCCCGGCCGTGGCCGGCGCGAACAGCCGCCACGCAAGGCCGGCGGCCTGCCAGCACACCACCACCACGAGCGCGCGTCCCAGCCAGGGCAGGAACCTCGCCGCCAGAGAAAGCACGCGATCCGGAACCCTCATGAGACCGCACCCGCCGAAAGACGCCGGATCCGGCCCGCCAAGATCGCCATCTCGACCACCCCGCCCCCTTTTCCGCCAATACCCGATCTTGTTCCGTAGCCGGTCATGCCCGGCACCAGTTTCAAGTCCGGATTTTGCCATATCCGCAACCGGTTCCGGCAATCTCTTCGAATCCATGGCAGCCTGACTGAGACCGCTCCCGTGATTCCGCCTGCCTCGTTCCACTCCAGCGCTCACGATCTGCGCGTGCTCCGGATTCCGGAGTATCCTCGCCGGATCGAGAGCGAGCTGTCCGGCTACGCGGAAAGTTCCTTCACCGGCGCCATCCGCAAGGGCGAGGCCGGTCTGCTGAATGAATCCGGGTATTCGTTGTAAACATCCCTGTGGCAAGTTGGCGGAGGTTTTCATGAGCAAGAAGATAGGTTTCATCGGTCTGGGCATCATGGGCAAACCCATGAGCAGGAATCTGCTGAAGGCGGGCTACGATCTCACCGTGTGCGACATCAACGCCGCGGCGGTATCCGAAATCGCGGCGCTCGGCGCGCAATCGGCGGCGATGCCGAAAGACGTGGCCGCGCAAACGGACATCGTCATCACCAT
>JAITIQ010000160.1 GCA_031279425.1 Accumulibacter sp. | reverse complement strand
GTTACGAGAAACGACCTTGAACCCGATCAAGCACAGCCCCTTCCGTATCCTGGGCGTCGACCCCGGATTGCGGGCGACTGGTTTTGGCATCATCGAGAAGACGGGCAATCGGCTCGGCTACCTGGCGAGCGGCTGCGTCCGCACCGACGCGGCGGACGCCCTGCCGGCGCGGCTGGGCGCCATTCATGCCGGGCTCGCGGAATTGCTCGCGCAATACAACCCCGATCAGGCGGCCGTCGAAATCGTCTTCGTCAACGCCAACCCGCAGTCGACGCTGTTGCTCGGCCAGGCGCGCGGCGCGGCGATCACGGCCCTGGTCGCGGGCGGGCTGGAAGTGGCGGAATACACCGCGCTGCAAGTCAAGCAGGCGGTGGTCGGCAACGGGCACGCGGACAAGGCGCAGGTGCAGCACATGGTGCGCCGGCTGCTCTCGCTGCCGGGCGATCCGAGTCCGGATGCCGCCGATGCGCTGGCCTGCGCCATCGCCCACGCGCATGGTAGCCAGGGACTGGGCGCGATGGCGACAAAAGGCTTCCGCATGCGCCGCGGCCGGATGATCCTGAAGACCGTGAAAGGTGGAAGATGAAAGGTGAATACCGATCGGGGCGCATCTGTCTTGCCTGTTCCACCCTTTGCTTTCGATACTTTACCCAGGAGATGAGATGATCGGACGCTTGACCGGAATCCTGCGGGAGAAGGCGCCACCGCAGGTACTCGTCGAGGTGCACGGGGTCGGCTACGAAGTCGATGTGCCGATGAGCACTTTCTTCAACCTTCCGGCAACGGGCGAGAGCTGTACGCTGCTCACGCACTTCGTCGTGCGCGAGGACGGCCAGTTTCTCTACGGATTCGGCACCGAGGCCGAACGTTTCGCTTTCCGCCAGCTGGTGAAGGTTTCGGGAGTCGGTGCGCGCACGGCGCTGGCCGTGCTCTCGGGGCTTTCCGTCGACGACCTCGCCCAGGCCGTCGCCCATCAGGAAACCGGGCGGCTCGTCAAGGTTCCCGGCATCGGCAGGAAGACCGCCGAGCGGCTGCTCCTGGAATTGAAGGGCAAGCTCGCCGACGCCCTGCCCGCTGCCAGGCTGGCGGCCGACAGCGGCCGGCATGACATTCTCAATGGACTGCTGGCGCTGGGATACAATGAGCGCGAAGCGGCATCCGTCATGAAACAGCTGCCGCCCGAGCTGTCGGTCTCCGACGGTATTCGCCAGGCGCTCAAACTTCTCGCCAAACCATGATGCAACAACACATCACCTCCGCCCAGAAGCAAATCATCCAGATCGCCATCGTGGCGCTCCTGCTGATCGGCTGCATCGCCGTGCTGCTGCCCTTCACCGGCACCCTGATGTTCGCCGTCGTGATCTGCGTGACCATCGATCCCCTGCGCGACCGCATGCTCAAACTGTGCCGGCGGCGCAGCCACCTGACCGCGCTGGTGATGTCGGCGCTGCTGGTGGTGCTGCTGCTCGCGCCGCTGGCGCTGCTTTCCGGCACCCTGACCCAGGGCATCGAATCGGCGGTGCGCTACATGCGGCCGATCATGGAGGCGGGGCTTTCCGCCGACGCGCCCGAGTGGCTGTCCGGCCTGCCGCTCGTCGGCCCGGCCATCGACACCTATTGGCAGGAGCTCGCCGCCAGCCGGGAAGAGATGAACAACCTGCTGCGCCAGCTGGTCGATCCGACGCGCAGGATGGCGCTCGCCACCGTCTCGATCCTGGGCCAGGGCTTGTTGCAGTTGGCCCTGGTCATCTTCTTCGCCTTCTTCATCTTCCGCGACGCCGAAACCTATGCCGAGGCCCTGCGCAACGGCAGCCGGAAACTGGCCGGCGAGCTCGGGTGCCGCATGCTGAAGCTGGCGGCGAGCACGGTCACCAGCGTGATGATCGGCATCGTCGGCACGGCGGCGGCGCAGGCCTTCGTGGCCATGATCGGCTACCTCATCGCCGGTGTTCCCGGCGTCGCCATGCTCACCTTCATGACCTTCATCTTCTCCATGGTGCCGGTGATCGGCGCCACGCTGATCTGGCTCGGCGCGGCATGGTGGCTGTACGACAGCGGCCAGACCGGTTGGGCCATTTTCATGGTGCTGTGGGGCATGTTCGGCATTTCCAGCGTGGACAACTTCATCAAGCCGATCCTCATCTCGCGCACCTCCAGTCTGCCCCTGCTGCTGATCGTCGTCGGCATCTTCGGCGGGGTGATGGTCTTCGGTTTCATCGGCCTGTTCCTCGGTCCGATGCTGCTCGCGCTGGGCCAGGTATTGATCCGCGAGTGGCTGGCGCTGACCGAATACGAAGAGCGGTTTTCCGCGTGAAATTCCTGCTTCGCGGGCGGGGTATCGACCCCGTCCCCGACCCAGGAGCTACGTTCCTTCGCCCCCTTGGAACCCCCGGAATCAGCTCCACCAGGAGCGCGGGGAATGACTTCATGGCGAAACGACTGTTCGACCTTTTCCTGGGGATCTGCGCCGGCTTGCTGCTGGCCGCGCCCATCCTGTTCATCGCTCTGTTGGTGCGCTTCACGTCCAGCGGGCCGGCGCTGTATTGGTCCGATCGAGTGGGCCGGAACAACACGCTGTTCAGAATGCCGAAATTCCGCAGTATGCGGGTGGGCACGCCGGCGGTGGCGACGCATCTGCTCAGGGATCCCGCGGCCCATCTCACGCCTGTCGGATCCTTCCTGCGCCGGACGAGCCTGGACGAATTGCCGCAGTTGTGGAGCATCCTCAAAGGGAACATGAGTTTCGTCGGACCGCGCCCGGCCCTGTTCAATCAGCAGGATCTGATCGCGCTGCGCACCGAGGCCGGCGTGCATGAACTCGTGCCGGGACTCACCGGCTGGGAGCAGATCAACGGCCGCGACGAATTGCCGATTCCGGAAAAGGTTCGGCTCGACGCCGAATATCTGCGCCGCCGCTCCTTCGCGTTCGATCTCAAGATTCTGTGGATGACCGCGCTGCGGGTCATCCGGAGGGAGGGAGTGTCGCATTGACGCCAGATCATCACCATCACGAACTGGTCGCGGTGTTCACGCGCCATGGATTCCGCGTCGAGAAGGACCGGACGAGCGCCAGGGATTTCTGGTATGACGAGGCGCTCCTGCGCGAGTTCGGGTCCCGGCCGTTCCAGACCCTGTACGGCTTCGGTTTTTCCGAGCGGGCGGCGCACATGTCGCCGTCGATGGGCTTCCTCAAAAAGCTGGCGGAACGCTTCGCGTACGAAGTCTCGCATGACGGCGACCTGGCGCTGACGCGCCGGGCCGCCCGGCCGGAGACGCAGGTTTTTCTGGATCTGCTGTGCGAGGCGCCCTATGCCATCGGCACGGAACATATCGACGAGCCGTGGCTGAGAAACGTCTGGTGGCAGCTCTCGGAAATTTTCGACGCGGACTTCGCGGCGTTTTCGGGCGCGCCCGAGGAGTATTTCCGGAGCAAGAATCCGGCGCTCAACGCGGTGGGGCGCGTGTTCTTTCATCTCGTCGAGCACAAGACCGAGAATTATCCCTTCGCCTTTCTCGCCACGTACAGCACTTCCAGCGGAAAGAAGGACGTCGCGCACCTGCCGCTCAAGAATGCGCTGATCGAAAACAAGGGCGACCAGGGGAAACTCCTCTCGCTCCTGGCGACGGTGAGCAGGGCGGCCGACCGCAGCGAGTTCATCTCGGGTCTCGCCGAGAGCGGCGAACTCTTCTCGCCGCTGGGCTTCACGGCGAAGGACGCCTACACCTTCCTCAAGGAAATGCCGCTGTACGAGGAATGCGGCATCGTCTGCCGGATGCCCGACTGGTGGAAAAGAAAGGCCGGCGCGCGCGCCGTCCTGTCGATCGGGGGAATAAAGCCCGCCAGCCTGGGAGTCGAGGCGCTGCTTCGCTTCGATCCGGCGATCTATCTCGATGACGTGGAAATCAGCCGCGAGGAAGCGGAAAAAATCCTCGCCATGTCGGAGGGGCTGTCGTTCATCAAGGGCAAGTGGGTCGAACTCGATCGCGAAAAACTGCAGGCGGCGCTGACCGCCTTCGACGAAGCCCGGCGGATGCAGGGCATGAGCTTCGCCGAGGCGATGCGCCTGCAGATGGGCCTGTCGGATGCCAAGGCGCGATTCGGCGACGGCATCGAAATCACTCACGGCGAATGGCTGAACGCCATCCGCGTGCGGCTCCTGAATCCTTCCGGCGCGGGCGGTCTTCTGCCCGGCAAGGATTTTCGCGCGACGCTGCGCGCCTATCAGCAGGCCGGGCTTCATTGGCTCGGCAGCATGAGGGATCTGGGCTTCGGCGCCCTGCTGGCCGACGACATGGGTCTCGGCAAGACGGTGCAGGTACTGGCGCTGCTCGACGCGCTGCGCGAACAGCGCGCGAAGAAGGGCGGGGCGGCGGGAATCAAGAGCCTGCTCGTGGTCCCGGCTTCGCTCCTGCCGAACTGGCGCAGCGAGGCGCAAAGGTTCGCGCCGCGGCTGGAGGTTTCGGTCGTCCATCCGGGAAGCCGCGACGGGAGCCGCGTGTTTTCTCTCCACGACGCCGATCTGTTCATCACCACCTATGGCATGGTGGCGCGCCTGGAAGCGCTGGCCGAGCCGACCTGGGATCTGCTGATTCTCGACGAGGCGCAGGCGATCAAGAACCACGGCTCGCAACAGAGCAAGGCGGTGAAGCATCTCTCCGCCACGGTGCGCATCGCCATGACCGGCACGCCGGTGGAAAATCGCCTGTCCGACCTGTGGTCGATCTTCGACTTCCTGAACCAGGGCCTGCTGGGGACGAGCAAGGAATTCTCGAACTTCGCCAAGAAACTGTCGGAGAGCGGAAACGGCTACGGAAAGCTGCGCGAGACGATCGGGCCGTTCATCCTGCGCCGCCTGAAAACCGACAAGACGATCCTCTCGGATCTGCCGGACAAGGTCGAGATGCGCGCCTTCGCCTCGCTGACCAGGAAGCAGGTCGTGCTCTACGAGGCGCTGGTCAAGGACCTGGCCGCAGCCTTGCAGAACGAGGACGTCGAGCCGATCACGCGGCGCGGCCTGGTGCTCGCCGGCATCACCAAATTCAAGCAGATTTGCAATCACCCCGACCAATACCTGGGGCAGAGCGCTTATGAAGCCAGGCACGGCGGAAAATTCGAGGTGCTCGCCGGGATTTGCGAGACGATCCGCGAGAAGCGCGAGCGCGCCCTGGTCTTCACGCAGTTCAGGGAAATCGTGCAGCCGCTCGCCAATTTCCTCGAAACGATCTTCGGGCGCCGCGGGCTTGCGCTGCACGGCGGAACGCCGATCGCCCAACGCGGCGAGCTGGTGAAGACCTTCAACGGCGACGATTACGTTCCGTTCATGGTGCTCTCGCTCAAGGCCGGCGGCGTCGGCCTCAACCTGACGGCGGCCAACCACGTCGTGCATTTCGACCGCTGGTGGAATCCGGCGATCGAGAATCAGGCGACCGACCGCGCGTTCCGCATCGGACAGCGGAGGAACGTCATGGTGCATAAATTCGTCACCGCCGGAACGATCGAGGAAAAGATCGACGGTATGCTCGAGGAAAAGCGCAAGCTGGCCGACGAAATCGTCTCCGCGAGCGGCGAGAAATGGATCACCGAGATGAGCAACGCCGAACTGATGAACCTGATCCGTCTGGAGGCGTGAGATGAACTGGTTTTCATTCCGTCCCTACGTCCCGGTGGCCGGGAAGCGGGCCGACGCGCAAAAGAAGATCGCGGTGCTGGGCAAGACCGAGAAGCTCTCGCCGATCGTGATCTCCGGCAGGAAAATCGCCCGCACTTGGTGGGGAGAGTCGTGGTGCGCCAACCTCGAACGCTACGCCGATTATGCCAATCGTATCGAACGCGGCCGGTCCTGCGTGAGGAACGGGCTGGTGATCGACCTGTCCGTCGGCGAAGGCAGGGTGGTGGCCAGAGTGATGGGCTCGAAGCTGTATCGCGTCGAGATCGGCATCGACGGCCTGTCCAGAAAAACGTGGAAGAAGGTCGCGGAACAGGCGGGCCGGCGCATCGGCAGCCTGGCCGAACTCGTCGAGGGGAAGTTCCCGCAGGAACTCGGCGAAATCTTCATGCGCCAGGGCGAGGGCTTGTTTCCCTCGCCGCGTGAAATTCACATGCAGTGCAGCTGCCCGGATTACGCGCTCATGTGCAAGCACGTCGCCGCCGCGCTCTACGGCATCGGCGCGCGCCTGGACGACGACCCCCTGCTGTTCTTCAAGTTGCGCGCCATTCCTTTCGAGGCCTTGCTGAAAAAATCGGTAGATGAGAAGATGAAGCGCCTGCTCAAGAACGCGCGCCGGAAAACGGAGCGTGTACTCACGGGCGACATCACCAGAATTTTCGGCCTGTAACCCTGGGCGAGCGCTTGTGTCCGGCTCGTTTCGCGGGGAACAGGACCATTGCGTTGACCAGGAAGACGGAAAGCTCGCGGCTTCGTCCATTCGGAGAATGGACGATGCTGTTCGTCAAAAGCGAGGCGAGACGGGAATGATCTGGAAGTGCACTGCGTCGCCGGGAAGGCGGGGTTCGTCCGCCGAATCGCGGTTTTGGCTGCCGAATATTGGCATGATTGTTGCTCACTCACTCTAGAAATTTTGCTCTTTGCTGACCGCAAAGAGCGATTCCCCAAGGCCCGCCTCCCGTCGTTTCGGGGGGGCGGGCCTTTTCATTTGTTCCATTACTTCATGAAGAGGAAAAGACGATGAAACGGCTACGGTGGTTCTTCCATTTGGTGATGTTCTCGGCCATGTTGGCCCTGTTTGCCTGTGGCGGCGGCGGGGGTGGCGGCGATGACGCTCCGACCGGCGAGGGCGACAATCCTCCGGCCGTGACGCCTCCCGAAGGCGGAGATGGCGATGGCGGAGACGGCGGCGGGAATACTCCCGGAGATTCCGCCCTGTACTCCCCGGGTCAGGAAACGATCCTCAAAACCGCGATCATCGACGACAACGGCGGCGTCATTGACATTTCCGGCACCGGCACCTGGCTCGACGGCGTTTCCGTGAGCTTCCCCGCCGGCGCCTTGCCGGAAGCCACCACGGTCTCCATCGGCTACGACAACGGCACGCTCACGCCACCCGAAGGGGTCGAGTTCGCGGGTCCCGCCAGAACCCTCGTCGTCCATGTGGAAGGCGTCACGAATTTCGATCAAATGGTGGAAATCACCGTTCCCTACGAGGGTAACGCGGACGTCGTTCCCACGCCGTTTTACGTCGATGACACGGGGCGGCTGCACGCGGTTCTGGTGAAGAGCGTCGATACGGAAAGGAAGACGGTTAGCTTTCTGACCGCGCATGCTTCACCCTTCTTGACAGCTTCGCGGGTCAAAAACGATGATCCTCCTGTGGATACGAAATTCCGTCCTTCTGCCGACGGATTTCAAATCTTCAACTATGGTGGTTCAATAACCAATACTCGTGGGGAATGCTATGGCATGTCCATGTTTGCTGAATGGTATTACGTCGAAAAGAAACAGACCAATGGCAGCTTTTTTCCGAAATATATGAATAAAGTCGGAAAAAACGTTGATGGCAAAGAGTTGTCTGGACAAGACGTGATAGCTACACGATCTCATACTGCAATCGGTCAATCTTTTGTGCTTTTCGATTACTATGAACCAGTCCTAAGAACAACAGATCAATACAGATGGGATTCTATAGTTGGCGTGTTGAGAACAAACAGACGTCCAGTTGTTATCGCACTTACTCAATATTCCCCTGGCAGTTTGTATGCCGAGATCACCCAAAGTCTTGGAAAGAAACATGCGGTTCTTGCATACGGGGTTGACGAAGCGAAAGGAGAACTTTTTATCTACGATCCTAACGCTCCGAACGATGATACTAAAAAGATAGAGTATGACGTCCAAAATAAGAAATTCTATATTTATAATAATGAGTATACATGGTTTTATCTTTCTGGTTCTGGAACCAGTAATCCTTACTATATGAACGAGAGGTTTGAAAACATTTTTCAGGATGCGGAGCGTGACTTCACATCTAATAACGAGGCTTTTATCGATATTCAATCACACCAGAATGGAGAGATCGTTGCCACCAGAACCATCAATCTCCGCGGCAATATAGATAGCAGTGAAGTGCTTATCGAGCGTCTTGATGTTTTTGTCGGCGATGATAAAGTTGGAAGTGCAGTTGTTGACACATCCGGTGATTTCAACGTGACTGTGAGCCTG